>DATCMB010000014.1:0-300000 GCA_036563615.1 Candidatus Binatia bacterium | reverse complement strand
CGACGGCTGCGGCAAGAGCCGCGTCACGAGCACGGCGAGCGTCAGCGCGCCGGCGCCGCACGCGAGGTAGGTCGGGCGCGCGCCCACGGCATCGAAGACCACGCCGCAGACCAGGTTCGAGAGGATGCCGCCGAGGCCGACGCCGACCGTCGAGAGCAGCGCCTGCCCGGTCGAGCGCAGCGCCGGCGGCGCGGTCTGCTCGACGTAGAGCGGCCCGCCGACGGCGAGCCCGACCACGGCGACGCCGTGCAGCAGGCCGAGCACGGTCGCGACGCCGAGGTCGTCGGCGAGCGCGCTGCCGAACCAGCGCACGCCGCCCGCGAGCGCGCCGAGGCCGAGCATCCCGCGCGCGCCGAGCCGCGCGAGCAGCGACCCCGTCCAGGCGATGAGCGGGATCTCGAGCAGCAGCATCCACACCCACATGCGGCTCACGTCGCCGAGGCCGCCGCCGAGCGCGCGCACGAAGAGCGGGAAGAGCTGGATCGGTCCGTTCAAGCAAAAGAAAACCAGGAACGAGTACGCCATCACGCGACGCATCGGGCGATGGCGCAGCAGCTCGCGCAGCGCTCCCGGCGCGGCGCGCACCCCGACCTCGCCCTCGCGCGGCAGCGTGAGGGCGATCAGGCCCGAGGCGATCGCCAGCGCCGCGACCACCGGGAACATCCAGTCGAGGCTCGCCGGCACGGCGCCGGGCTCGACCGCGCCGCCGCCGAGCGCGCGCAGCAGCCACGGAAACGCGACGACCAGCACCAGGTACCCGACCGTGCCGGTCGCGCGGGCGATGCCGAACGCGTGTCCGCGCCCGTGCAGCACCGCGAGGCTCACCGACAGCGCCATCGGCATGACGGTCGAGTGGAACACCGCGAGCAGCGCGGTCGCGAGCAGCAGCTCGAGGAAGCCGCTCGCCCCGGCGATCGGCGCCTGCGCGAGACCGGCGCCGATCGCGAGCAGCGCGAGGATCGGTCCGCGCGCGCCCGAGCGGTCCGCGAGCTGACCCCACAGCGGCTGCGCGACGAGGCCGACGAGCGGCACCATCGACAGCACCGCGCCGACCTCGAACGCGGAGAGCCCGGCGCGTCCCCCGAGGTAGAGCGCGTAGTAGGGGAAGAACACGCCGAGCGAGCCCATGTAGACGAACCAGAAGGCGCACAGGCGGGCGAAGGCGGACATCGGCGCAAGACGCACAAGCACGGCGCACGGCGTCATGCACGCGCCGCCGCATCCTCGACTGGCGTGCGGCTCGCCGCCGACCGCTCGCTGCGTCGAACGTCCGATCACGCGCCGCTTCGCGCCCGCCAGCGGTTTGCGGCTTTCGCGAAACGTCTGCCACCGCTACGGTGCGCCGCGATGGAGAGCATCCGACGCGAGGTCCCCAACGGTGTGGTCGAGGGAAGCTGCGATGCGCGCTTCCTTCCGGTGGTCGACGAGTTCGAGCGCAACTTCCGCGAGCGCGGCGAGATCGGCGCCTCGCTGTGCATCCACCACCAAGGCCGGACGGTCGTCGACGTCTGGGGCGGCATGGCGCGCCCGGCGGAGAACGTCCCGTGGACGCGCGACACGGTGTCGATCGTCTTCTCCTGCACGAAGGGCGCGACCGCGATCTGCGCGCACATGCTCGCGTCGCGGGGCTTGCTCGACATCGACGCCCCGGTCGCCGAGTACTGGCCGGAGTTCGCGCGCAACGGCAAGGAGAACGCGACCGTCCGGATGATGCTCGACCACTCCGTCGGCGTCCCGGTGTGCCGCACGCAGGTCCGCCCCGGCGGCTTCTACGACTGGGACTACATGACGGAGCTCCTCGCGAGCGAGGAGCCGTTCTGGAAGCCGGGCGTCCGCAACGGCTACCACATGGTGAATTTTGGCTGGACGGTGGGCGAGCTGGTGCGCCGCGTGTCCGGCCGCTCGCTCGGCACGTTCTTCCGCGAGGAGATCGCCCAGCCGCTCGGCCTCGACTTCTGGATCGGCCTGCCCGAGGAGCACGAGGCGCGCGTCGCGCCGATGATCCCGTTCGTGCCGCAGCCCGGTGAGCCGCTCGGCACCTTCGTCTCGACGCTGCTCGGCGACCCGCAGTCGATCCAGGCGCTGTCGCTGCTCAACACCGGCGGCTACGACCCGAACTGCCGCGACGCGCACGCCGCCGAGATCGGCGGCGCGGGCGGCATCTCGAACGCGCGCGGGCTCGCCGGCCTGTACGCGCCGCTCGCGAACGGCGGCGAGCTCGACGGCGTGCGCCTCGTCGACCGCCGTCAGCTCGCGCGCATGAGCCAGGTCGCGATGGCGACGCACGAGGACGCGACGCTGCTGCTGCCGACCCGCTTCGGGCTCGGCTTCATGAAGTCGATGGACAACCGCCGCCGGCCCTACGGCGACCGCGACAGCGTCATCCTGTCGGCGCCCGCGTTCGGCCACGTCGGCGCGGGCGGCAGCATCGGCTTCGCCGACCCAGAGGAGGGCCTCGCCTTCGGCTACTCGATGAACCGCATGGGGAACGGCCTGATGCTGAACGAGCGTGGCCAGTCGCTGGTCGACGCGACGTACCGCGTCCTCGGCTACGCCTCGAACGAGTCCGGCGTCTGGTGCCGGCACGCCTGAGCGCCCCGCCTGAGCGCCCCGCCCGAGGGAGCGCGCCGCACGGAGTCCGCGGCGCGCCTCCTTCTCCGATCCCGCGACACAGGGAGCCTCGTCCCGCCCGACCGACGCCCCTCACGGACCTTTCCCTCGCCACGATGAAACCAATCCCTTCTCTCGCCCTCCTCCTCGTGTGCGCGCTGTCGTCGCTCGGCCTCGCGCGCCACGTGTCTGCGGCTCCGTCGAGCGCTCTGACCTCGACGGCGTCCTCCGAAGCGAAGCAGGTCGCGCTCGCGCGCGACGGCGCGAGCGACTGGCACATCGAGCTCCGCTCGCCCGACGAGCGCGCGGTCGCGTTCGCCGCCGCGGAGCTCGCGACGTACGTCGAGAAGATCAGCGGTGCGCGCCTGCCGGTCGAGACCGAGCCGCGCGAGGGCGGTCCGCGGGTCGTGATCGGGCTGCGCCAGGACCTCTCGGAAGCGGACCGCGCGCTCCTTCCCGAGCCGAAGGAGGGACACGACGGCTACGCCGTACGCGTCGCGAGCGACGTCGACGGCGCGCCGCGCGTCGTGATCGGCGCCGACGCGCCGCGTGGCGCGGTCTACGCCGTCTACGACCTGCTCGAGCGGCTGGGCTGCCGCTTCCCGCACCCGACGCTCGATCCGGACGACCCCGAGGTCGTGCCGCAAACGGACGCCCCCGCGCTCGCAACCGGCGCGTGGGCGGTCGCGTCGCCGATGCGGTTCCGCACGCTCGCCTGGTTCGAGTGGCGCGTTCCGCGCAACGCACCGACCATCGCGACGACGCCGGAGGAGCTCGCGCGGCAGATCGATTGGGCGATGAAGGCCCGCTACAACGTCTTCGAGACGCCTGCGATCGAGTTCGAGCCGACGCACCCGCTCTACCGTGCGCTCGCACCCGCGAAGCAGCGCGGCATGCTGCTGCAAGCGCCGGGGCACAACTTCGAGCTCTTCCTCCCGCACGACGACGAGACCTTCGCGAAGCACCCCGAGTGGTTCGGGATGCTCAACGGCCGGCGCAGGCGGCACCAGACCTACGGTGCGCAGTTCTGCTGGAGCCATCCCGAAGCGCGCAAGCGGTTCGTCGACAACGTCGAGGCGTTCGTGCGCGCGCGTCCGGAGCTCGACGTGCTCATGCTCTCCGGCATCGACGGCGGCTCGTTCGCGCCGCCGTGCGAGTGCGCGCTGTGCCAGACGCGGCACCCGAGCGACGGCGCGATCCAGCTCGCGAACGAGGTCGTGGCGCGGCTGCGCGAGGTCGCGCCGCACGTCGTGGTCGAGACGCTCGGCGGCTACCAGTACAGCAACAAGCTGCCGAAGTGGACCTGGCCCGATCCTGCGCTGCGCGTGGAGTGGGCGCACTGGGGGCGCAACCTCTCGATGGCCTACGACAACCCCCGCTACGCGCGCCGCGAGCGGCTCGAGCTCTGGGCGCTGCTCTTCGGCGGTCGCCTCACCGCCTTCCAGTACTACAGCGACCTCTTCGCCACCCCGTGGCCTTCGCCGGCGGCGGCGCAGATCGGGGGCGATCGCACGCAGCTCATGGCGTTCGGGGTCGACGGCATGCTGAACCTGCTCTTCCCCGACGGCGCGTGGTGGCGTGCGACGCTGAACGGCTACGTCGCGGGACGCGCCTTCTACGACGCCACGCTCGACCCGCTCGCGCTGCTCGACGACTACGCGCGCACCTACCACGGGCCCGGCGCCGGCTCGCTGATGGCCGAGTACTACGCGGAGTGGGCGGCCGAGCCGGAGCTCGCCTACCGCACGCGCGACCGCGCGACGCGCGAATCGCGGGCGAAGCTCGCCGCGCAGCGCGCGCGCTTGATCGAGCCGGCGATCGAGGCGGCGAAGTCGGATCCGACGTACGCGTACCGGATGCGCAAGGTCGAGCGCGTGCACCGTCTCGCCGAGATGATGATGGACGCCGAGATCGCGCGGCACGAGGCGATCGCGCTGCGCGAGGCGGGCGCCGTGGAGCGTGCGCGGGCGCGTCTCGTCCGCGCGAGCAAGCGCACGGACCGCGCGGAGCGCTTCGCGCGTCGCCTCGTGGCGACGAGCCCGGGGCTGGTCGATCCTTCGATTGACGACGTCTTCGGGCGCTGGCGTCAGGGGATCCGACGCGAGCAGAAGCTGCTCGACGCGCCGCCCGAGAGCGCGCCCCAGCCGAGCTCGTCGCCCGAGAGCGCCTCCCGGCCGCCTTCGCAGGCGGCTGCCGCGGCTCGCTGAAGCGCAACTTCCTGTCTTGCAGGATTGCACGAGCGCGGCTGCTTTGGCGCTACGCTGCGTCAAAACACGACAAATCTTGCAGCAGCGCAAGGGCCATCGCCAATGAACGTATCGGTTTTGCCAGGGCGTGGCATCGAAAATTTGAAAATTTTGAAGATTCAGACTTGCGCGAGCGAATCGGTCTTCGGCAACCTTTCGCGGTCAGCAGTCCCACCGTTCGCCGTCTCACCTGGAGGGAAATCTTGCGAGGTTGCATGCCCATGCGGAGCCCGATCCGCCATCTTCTCCTGCGTCCTGCGGCACTCGTTGCCTGCCTCGGGATGCTCGCTGCGCCGTCCGCCGCCCGCGCCGACGTGCTGGGGACCTCAAGCACTACAGCGTCATCGTGCTCGATGACCTGTCGACCAGCTCCGACGTCGAAGGCCGCACGTTCGTCGGCGACGACATCGTCAGCACGTCGTCGGCGAACTTCGCGATCGCCATCTCGACGACAACGGGCGACGGCACGCTGGTCGTGGTCGACGACATCGTCGCCGGCTCGCCGCTCAACCTGAACGCCGGCAGCCTGAGGATCGGTGGCACGACCAACGGCCGCGTCGTCAATTACAACGGCGGCGGCTCGCTGATCCCCGATCCGAGCCTGAGCGTCGCGCCGGTGATCGCGACGCTCACCGCTGGATCGGCGGCTCTGGCCGCGATCCCGGCGAACAACGTCGCCACGATCCCGGCGGGTCAGCCGGGGCCGCTGCGCTTCACCGTGACGTCGACCGACGAGTGCGGCGTCGCGGTGTTCAACGTCTCCGCGGCCGAGGTGTTCGGGAACCCGAGCGTGCAGCAGATCGAGCTCGACCCGAACGGCGCCTCGACCATCCTGATCAACGTGTCGGGGACGAGCGTCAACTGGAGCCACGGCAACATGGTGGGCTCGTTCACCAACACGCACTGGCGCGCGCGCGTGCTGTGGAACTTCCACGAGGCGACGAGCCTGCAGCTCGGGTCGCGCAACATCATGGGTGCGGTGCTGGCGCCCTACGCGGCGGTCACGACGTCGGCCAACATCGACGGCAGCATCGCCGCGAGCTCGCTCACCACGACCGCGGAGGTGCACCTGCCGACGTTCGTCGGCGAGGTGTGCGGCGGCCCGACGCCGACGCCGACCGCGACGCCGACGCCGACTCCGATCGTCACGCCGACGCCCACCCCCGTCGTGACCCCGACGCCGACGCCGGTGGTGACGCCGACGCCCACGCCGGTCGTGACGCCGACTCCCACCCCGGTGGTGACGCCGACGCCGACCCCGGTCGTGACACCGACGCCAACGCCCACGCCGGTCGTGACGCCGACCCCAACGCCGACGGCAACTCCGACCTCGACCCCGACGGCCACGGCGACGCCGTTCGTGCCGCCGACGCCGACGCCCACGGTCGCGCCGCCGCCGCAGCCGCCGGCCGAGATCTGCCACCACAACTGCCCCGACACGCTGAAGTTCGGGAAGAAGGGCAAGCTCGGTCAGCTCGTCGTGCGCACCGCGTTCCCGGTCGGCACGGAGATCGACCCGCTGAACGAGGCGTTCAGCATCGTGCTGAGCAACGCCAACGGCCCGGTGTACGTCGGCGAGCTGCAGCCCGGCGACTTCGTCAAGAAAGGAAAGAAGTTCCGCTTCCTCGACAAGGGCGCGCGCAAGGGCGCGGGCATCCGTGACGGTCTCGCCAAGGTCGAGATCAGCGAGGTGCCGAAGGTCGGCGGCTGGCGCGTCAACCTGCAGGCGTTCGCCGACCTCGACGCCGCGACGCTCGCCGAGATGACCCTCGAGGTGTGGCTCGGCGACGACGCCATCGCCCGCACGGACGTCTGGATCAAGAAGGCGTTCGGCTGGCAGAACAACCACCGCTGAGCGCGTGACGCGCGGGACGGCCCGAGCGGGCCGTCCCGCGTCACGAGCCGCGGTGCTTCGTGCGGCGCGTCGCCGGACGTCGCCCTCGGCCGAGAACGCCGGGTGGGGAGGAGCGCCCGGCGACGCGCACGTCAAGCAACGCGAATCACGTAGAGCATGCTGCCGCTGTCCTTGCCGGACAGGTAGCCGTCGACGCTCGACGTCTGGCCGGGCAGCGGCACCGGGCTCGCGGGCACGACGGTGCGCGCGCGGAACGGCGCGAAGTGCACCCGCACGCCGTTCAGCGCCTCGCAGGCGGCACCCGTCCACTGATTGGTCGCCTCGATCAGGAAGAAGCGGAAGCCGAGCTCGCGGTAGCGCTCCGCGGTCGCGGCGAGGAGCTCGAAGGTGTCGTTCTTCGCGAGCGCGTCCGAGCGCGCGATCATGAAGTGGTGGCCGACGAGCCCGCGCTCGTAGGCGTCGCGGAAGGCGCGATCGCGTGACAGCGCCGCGACGCCTTCCGCGTCCTGCGCCGACAGCAGCTCGACGATCGGCGCCGCGAAGCCGAGCGTCGCGTCGAGGAACGGGTCGCCGCTGCGCAGCTCCGCGTCCGCGCCGTGCGGCGCGAGCGTCTCGTTGATCGCGCCGCCGACCACCGCGCCGTGCTCGTCGACCAGCACGAGCGACTGCGCGAGCGCGTCCTCCTTGGTGCGGATCGCGCCGCGCGGGCTCGTCGGATCGGTGAGGATCAGCAGGCGGATGAACCAGTAGAGCAGGCGCTCCGTCGTCCAGGCACCGAAGGCCTCGGCGCCGAACGCGTCCTCGTGGCGCGCGCTCGCGAGCTCCGCGGGCGGCTCGCTCGCCGGACGCAGGTAGCGGCACTGCGGCTCGCGGTGCGCGAACGACTCGGCGACGACGCGCGCCATCTCGAGCGTGCGCTCCGTCGGCAAGTCGCCGATCACGTGCGTGGCGTGAAGTCGGCTGCGGTGCGGCGCGACGCGCTCGAAGTCGGCGAGCGGCAACCGATCGGGCAGCGGCTGCACGCCGTGGCGCGCGACGTCGGCCGCCGTCGGGTAGCTGCACCAGGGCAGCGGCCGCGCCTCGGCGGCGCGCGGCGTGAAGGTGTTCACGGTCGTCATCGTCTTCCTCCCGTGCGCCGCCGTGATGGGGCTCGGCGCTCATCGAGGAAGGCGTGAGTCGCGCCCTCACGCTGTGAGGGATCGTCCCTACCGAACGCGCGCGCAGGACGAGAGCTGCGCCGCCCGTCGTGGAAGCGAAACGCTAGCGGCGCGGCCGCCGTGGGCCGCGTGGCGGGTCGCTCACCGCGTCGAGGTGCGTGCGCGCGCGGGCGAGCGTCTCGGCGATGCGCTCGCGCGTGCCGGCGCCGGGAAGCGGCGCCTCGGCCGCGATCGGTGCGGCGATCGGTGCAGTGCTGGTAGCCGCGCTCGCGCCGGGTGCGATCGCGTCGGCGACGCCGACGAGCCAGGTCGCGACGGCGCGCAGCGCGTCGGCGAGCGACGCGCGCCCGCAGTCGAGGAGCGCCAGCGGCGAGAGCCGGTCGAGAAGCGAGGGCATCGCGCCCAGGCTAGCGCGCCGCGGCCGTGGACTCGACTTCGCCGCTCGGTCGTAATGCACGACCATGATCGACGTGCACTACTGGCCGACGCCGAACGGCAAGAAGGTCACGATCCTGCTCGAGGAGCTCGGCATCCCCTATCGGGTCGTGCCCTGCCGGATCGGCGAGGGCGATCAGTTCAAGGAGGAGTTCCTCAAGATCTCGCCGAACAACCGCATGCCGGCGATCGTCGACCACGAGCCCGAGGACGGCGGTCCGCCGATCTCGGTCTTCGAGTCCGGCGCGATCATGATGTACCTCGCGCGCAAGGCCGGACGCTTCTACCCGCAGGACGTGCGCCGCCGCGTCGAGGTCGAGCAGTGGGTGATGTGGCAGATGGCCAACCAGGGCCCGAAGAGCGGCGAGTGCGGTCACTTCCGCCGCCTCGGCCCGGAGCACGGCGACCAGTCGTACGCCATCCGCCGCTTCACCGACGAGGTGAACCGCCTCTTCGGCGTGATGAACAACCGCCTCTGGGACCGCCGCTACCTGGCCGGCGACGAGTACACGATCGCCGACATGATCTCGTATCCGTGGGCGGTCGGCTGGAAGGGCTTCGGGCAGGACATCGAGGAGTTCCCGTACGTCAAGCGCTGGCTCGACGAGCTCTCGGCGCGTCCCGCCGTGCAGCGCGGCATGGCGGTCGGCGCGGACTGGAGCACGGACGTCTCGAAGCTCTCGCCCGAGGAGCGCGAGCGCGTGCGCAAGCTGCTCTACAACCAGCGCGCGCGCCCGGCGCCCCCGGGCGGGCTGCTGTAGGTCGCTCGGCCTAGCTGCCCAAGCGCGGCGCCGCCGGACGCTGCAGTAGCCGCTCGACGTACGCCTCGAGCTTCGGGCGCTCGGGCGTCTGGTCCCAGAGCCGCTTCCAGATGAACATCGAGCCGATCAGCAGGTCGGCCGCGGTGAACCAGTCGCCGAACAGGAACGGCCCCTCGCCGAGCTCGCGCTCGACCACGTCCTTCGCGGTCTCGAGGTCGGTCCAGCCGCGCTGCGGCGGCGTCTCGACGCCGAGCATGCGGTCGACCATCGCGGGCTCGAGCTGCGCCACCGCGTAGACCATCAGCGACAGCCAGCGGCCGCGCCGCGGGTCGTCGAGCGTCGGCGCGAGCTTCGCCTGCGGAAACTTGTCGGCGAGGTACATGACGATCGCGCCGTTCTCGAAGAGCCGCGCCTCGCCGTCGACCAGCGCCGGGATCTTGCCCGCCGGGTTGATGGCGAGGAACTCGGGCGTCTTGTGCTCGCGCTTCTGCAGGTCGATCGTCACCAGCTCGTAGTCCGCGCCGCACTCGTCGAGCATCCACTTCGCGACCACGGCGCGGCTGTGTGGGTTGAAGTACAGCTTCATCGCTTCCTCCTCCGGCGCACGACCCACGGCCGCACCCGACCGATGCCCTGCAGCTGGACCGGCCGCAGGTGGCGGAGCTCGAAGCGCGGGTCGTCGCGCAGCGACTCGCCGAGCGCTTCGCCGGCGAGCACGGTGTTGGGACGCGCGATGTTCGCGAGCCGGCTCGCGAGGTTCACCGTCGGCCCGTAGAGGTCGCCTTCCCACGCGAGCGTCGGACCGCTCGCGAGTCCGACGCGCACGCCGGGCAGCTCCGGCTCCGCGTGGTACGCCTCGGCGAGCGACAGCGCGATCTCCGCGGCGACACCTTCCTCGTCGCTCGCGAACATCACCCCGTCGCCGATCATCTTGACGATGCGTCCGCCGTGCTCGGGGATGTGCTCGTAGGCGACGGCCTCGAAGCGGTCGACGATGCGCGCGAGCTCGCGGGTCTCGATCGCCTGGCTGAGCGAGGTGAAGCCGACGAGGTCCGCGAAGCCGACCGCGAGCGGCACGTCGGTGGCGGTCGGCGTCGCGAGGCGCGAGCGCAGCGCCGCGAGCAGGTGGCGTCGCCAGACGTAGCCGAGGAACTGCTCGAGCGCGGGGGCGAGCGTGGTCGCGCGCTGCAGCGGATCGGCCGGTGCGCGCCCGCTCCGCTCCCGGCGCTCGCGCTGCAGGCGCTCCATCACCGCCGACACCTGCGCCTCGGCGACCCGCTGCAGCGCCTGTCCGATCACGCGCGTCACCTGCACGACGTCGTCCGGGTGCACGCCGTCGGCCTCGATCAGCGTGCGCACCGCGCGCAGCACCTCGACGTCGACGCGCGTGAAGACGCGCTCCTCCTCGCCGACCGGCGGGAAGCCGAGGGCGCGCCAGAGCTTGCGGCTCTCCGCGAGATCGAGGCCGGTCTCGCGCGCGACGTCGAGAGCGGTCAGCTCGGGCTTGCCGAGCAGCAGATCGGCGAGCGGGCCGAGCGGATCGTGCGCATCCATGATCGGCTCACGTCATCTCTTCCGGCACCGTGCTCCACGTTTCCGGATCGTGCCCGAAGACGATGCGTGCGCCGGCGTCGCGCAGCGCGCGCAGGCGGCGCACGGAGGCGAGCGCGGCGTCGCGGTCGAAGGAGAGCGAGGGCAGGTGCTCGTGCTCGAGCGTGCGTCGCAGGTAGCAGGCGTCGGCGGTGAGCACGACCTCGCCCGAGTCGAGGCGCACGCGCAGCGACTGGTGACCGGGCGTGTGGCCGTGAGTCGGCAGGCAGACGACGCGCCCGTCGCCGAAGAGATCGTGCTCGCCATCGACCAGTAGCACGTCGTGGCCGTGGTCGAAGTCCGCCTTGGCGAAGGTCAGCGAGGCGGCGAGGTCCGGGTCGTGACCCGCTTCCCACTCGCGGCGCTGTACGACCAGGCGCGCGTTCGGGATCGTCGAGAGTCCGCCCGCGTGGTCGAAGTGCAGGTGCGAGAGCACGACGTGGTCGATGCGCTGCGGGTCGAGGTCGCGCGCCGCGAGCCGCGCTGCGACCTCCTCGCCGGGCGCGAACTCGACCTCGAAGACGTCGGCGAGAAAGCCGAGCCGCGCCCGCGCGTCGCGCTGCACGTCGGGGTGGAGGCCGGTGTCGAACAGCACGGTGCCGCGCGGGTGCTCGATCAGGAACGTCGGCACCGGCACGCGCAGGCGCCCGTGCTCGCCGTCGAGAAAGAGCCCGGTCGGGCCGGTCAGCCAGCCGCAGGTGAAAGCGAGCAGTCGCACGCGCGTCCCCCCATGCCGCTCTCGCTGCGAGCGGGCGTTCAGTCGTAACAGAGCCTGCCACCTCAGGGGAGCGGGGCGTCGAGCCGCTGTCGTCGCGGGCGCCGCAAAGGTGGCCGCCCTCTCGAGCGTGTGCGATGGCACGACCCGCCGCCTGCGTCGTGCCGCACGCGCCGCGCGGCGCGCGCGTCAAACCAGCGCCAGCATGACCGCGCCCGCGAGCAGCACCGCTGCGGTCGCCGTCGCGATGCGCAGCTTGAACCCGGTCGACCCCAGCACCAGCACGAACGCGCACTTGGTGAGCGTGTTGCTGAACGTCGCGACCGTGATCGCCTGCGCGGCGAGCGTCGGATCGCCGCCGCGGCTCGCGAGCGACGCCATCGACAGCGTGATCGCGTCGACGTCCGACAAGCCGGCGAGCGCCGCGACCGCGAGCTCGCCGCGTCCGGGCGCGTAGCGCTGCACGAGCGCGACGGCGAGCATCACCACCGCGAAGAAGGCCGCGAAGCGGATCGCGGCGGTCAGGCTGAACGGGTTGCGCAGCAGCACCTCGGTGCCGTCGCGCGTCGCGCCGGAGCTGCGGCGATAGAAGAGGAACGCGGCGCCCGCGGCGACGATCAGCATCGCGACCTGTGGCGCCGCGACTTGCGGCAGCAGGGCAGGGTGCACGACCGCGACCTCCACCAGCACGCGCCCGAACATCATCATCCACGCGAGCAGGATGCCGGCGGTCAGCGCGTCGAGGTGGGTGCGATCGTCGAGCTCGCGGCTGCGGCGCGCGAAGCTCAGCGTCACCGCCGTCGACGACGCGAGCCCGCCGAAGAACCCGGTGAGCGCCGTGCCGCGTCCGGTGCCGAGCACGCGCACGGCGACGTAGCCGAGCAGCGACAGCCCCGAGATCAGCACCACCAGCAGCCACAGGTGGTACGGGTTCAGCGCGCCCCACGGGTCGAGCGCCTCGTTGGGCAGCAGCGGCAGGACGATGAAGCTCGCGATCAGCAGCTTCAGCCCCGCGTACAGGTCCTCGAGGTCGAGCTTGCCGATGAAGCCGTGGATCGGCTGCTTGAAGGCGAGCAGCGCCGCGGTGAGGATGCCGAGCGCGCCGGCGAGCTGCGGAAAGCCGAACAGCGCCGCCCCACCGAGCAGCGTGGTGACGAGCGCCGCGGCCTCGGTGGTGAGGCCGATGTCCGCGTCGCCGCGCGTCGCGTGCGCGACCACCGACGCGGCGATGACGAGCGTGACGCCGAGCACCGCGAGCGCGAACGGCCACGGGCTCGCGAGCTCGCGCGAGACCCAGGCGGCGAGCGCGCCCACCTGGCTGAACAGGATGAAGGTGCGGATGCCGCCGACCTCGCCGACGCCCTCGTCGTGCTTGCGCTTCTCGCGCTCGATGCCGATGAGCGCGCCGATCAGCAGCGCGATCGCGAAGTCGCGCGCGGCGTGCGGGTCGAGGACGAGGCCTTCCTGCATGGGCGCGCGAGTCTAGCGTGAATGTGCGTAAGCGAGCAGGCGCGCGACGGCATTCCGCCGCGCCGCGCGGGCAGGCCATCGTGCGGCGCTCGCCCGCGGCCGCGCAGCGCGCACCGAGTCCCGCGCCGCGCGCGAACGCGCGAGCCGCGGTCGATCGGCGTCGCGCGTCAGCGCGCCATGAGCTGGTACGGTCCGCCCTTCTCGAGCGCGCGCTTGTACGCCGGACGCGCGTGCAGGGCGTCGAGGTAGCGGCGCAGCTCCGCGTGTCCCGCGAGACGTCCGCCGGCGTCCGCCGCCTCGAGCGGGAAGCTGACCATCACGTCGGCGCCGGTGAGGTCGTTGCCGACGAGGAAGCTCCGGCCGCGCACCGCATCCTCGATGTAGGACAGGTGCTTCGTGATCTCGCCGTCGATGTAGGGCTTCAGCGGTGCGGCGCCGTCGCCGAGCATGCCCGCGTAGAGCGCGAGCAGCAGCGGCACCATCGCCGAGCCCTCGGCGTAGTGCATCCACTGGACGTACTGTACGTGCTCCGGCGTGCCGGGTGTGGGACGCAGGCGTCCGCCGCCGTACGTGTCGAGCAGGTACTCGACGATCGCGCCGGACTCGGCGACCGTGACGCCGTCGTCGGTCACCACCGGCGACTTGCCGAGCGGGTGCACTTCCTTGAGCTCCGGCGGCGCGAGCGGCAGCGGCTCCATCCGCTTGTAGTGCTTGATCTCGTACGGCACGCCGAGCTCCTCGAGAAGCCAGAGGATGCGCTGCGAGCGGGAGTTGTTGAGGTGGTGAACCGTCAGCATGGCGCCCTCCTGTGCGGATCCTTCCGATCGCGCGAGGAAACACCGCTGCGCGACCCAAAGGAAGAGCGTCGCTCACGCCGTGCCGCGCATGCGCGCGAGGAAGCCCTCGGCGAGCGCCTCGTAGAGCGCCGTGCGGCACACGAGCCGCGACGCCTCGTAGGCGAGGATCGCGGCGACGAGCAGCGGCAGCGTGAAGAAGCGCGCCGACGTCATCTCGACCAGGATCACCGCCGACGTGATCGGGCTCTGCACGACGCCGCAGAAGAACGACACCATGAAGAGCAGCACGGTCTCCTGGCGGTCGAGCACGGACACGAACGGCGCCGCGAGCTGACCGAGCGCCGCACCGGTCGTGAGGCTCGGGTCGAAGAGCCCGCCCGGGATCGCGCTCACCAGCGTCAAGAAGCTCGCCGCGGCGTGCGTCGGCAGGAACCACCACGGCATGTCCTCGCCGCGCATCAGGATGCGCTCCGCTTCGGGGTAGCCGCTGCCGTAGGACATGCCGTTCGACGCGAGCCCGAGCGCGCCGAGCCCGAGGCCCAGCGCGAGCGCCCAGAGGAGCGGTCGCGCGCGGTAGAGGCGTCCGTAGCGCGGCGACACCCACACCAGCGCCTGCGAGAAGGCGCCGCCCAGGAAGCCGCCGACGACGCCGATCACCGGCACCCACAGCCACTCCTCGAGCGTCGTGAGCGACGCCTCGACGCGGCCGTAGAACAGGTAGTCGCCGAAGACGACGATCGACACCAGGCAGGCGACGATCGCAGTGCGCACGATGACGCTCGCGTTCGCCTTCTCGAACGAGCGCCCGATCTCCTCGAACGCGAACATCACGCCCGCGACCGGCGCGTTGAACGCGGCCGCGATGCCGGCCGCGCCGCCGGCGAGGATCAGCCCGCGGTCGAGCAGGTGGCGCGGGAACGCGGCGAAGCGGCGCGCGAGGTACATGAAGCACGCGCCGACGTGCACCGACGGTCCCTCGCGTCCGATCGTCGGACCGAGCCCGAGCGCGAGCACGAGCAGGATCATCTTGCCGATCGCGACGCGCAGCGACAGCACGTGCGCGCGCGCCGCCTCGTCCTTCGACTTGAGCGCCGCGATCGCCTGCGGGATGCCGGTGCCGTCGGTGCCGGGGAAGAGGTGGTCGCGCAGCTGGCAGAGCACGACCATCCCGAGCGACACCATCGCGAACGGGATCCACGGCGAGACCGCGTGCAGGCGGTCGATCAGCTCGGCGCCCCACGAGTCCGCGAAGTGGAAGAGCAGGGCGCCGCCGCCGGAGAGCAGCGCCGCGACGAGCCACACGACGTGACGCCGCCAGGCGGCGAGCGAGAAGATCGTCTCGCGCCACCCGGCGAAGCCCGGGGGCAGCTCGTCCGTCTCGTCGCCCGCGGCGAGCGCCGCCGGCCGCTCCTCCTTCTCCTCCCCCGCGTCCCGCGCGCGCGGACGGTCACTCCCCATGCTCAGCGACGACGAAGCTTGCGATAGAGCCGGATCAGCGCGTTGGTCGAGCTGTCGTGGTCGAGCTTGGGCTCGGTCTTCGACTCGAGCTGCGGCACGATCCGGTTCGCCAGCACCTTGCCGAGCTCGACGCCCCACTGATCGAACGAGTTGATGTTCCAGATCCAGCCCTGCGTGAACACCTTGTGCTCGTACATCGCGACGAGCTGACCGAGCACGTGCGGCGTGAGCTCGCGCTTGACGAGGATCGTGTTGGTCGGGTGATTGCCGCGGAAGGTGCGGTGCGGCACCTGGAACGCCGGCACGCCCTCCGCCTCGACCTCCTTTGCGGTCTTGCCGAAGGCGAGCGCCTCGGTCTGCGCGAAGAAGTTCGCCATCAGGAGGTCGTGGTGGCGCCCGACGTCGTTGTTCGGCTTCGCGAAGCCGATGAAGTCGGCCGGAATCAGCTTCGTGCCCTGGTGGATGAGCTGGTAGTACGCGTGCTGCCCGTTCGTGCCCGGCGTGCCCCAGACGATCGGACCGGTCTGGTAGTCGGTGATCGGCCGTCCGTGCCGGTCGACCGACTTGCCGTTGCTCTCCATGTCGAGCTGCTCGACGTACATCGAGAGCCGGCTCAGGTACTGGCTGTAGGGCAGGATCGCGACCGTCTCGGCGCCGAAGAAGTCGTTGTACCAGAGGCCGATCAGGCCGAGCGTCATCGGCAGGTTCTTCTCGGGCGGCGCGGTGCGGAAGTGCTCGTCGATGACGCGGAAGCCCGCGAGCATGTCGCGGAAGTGGTCGGGGCCGATCGCGATCATCAGCGAGAGCCCGATCGCCGAGTCGTAGCTGTAGCGCCCGCCGACCCAGTCCCAGAACTCGAACATGTTGTCGGTGTCGATGCCAAACTTGGCGACTTCTTGCGCGTTGGTCGACACCGCGACGAAGTGCTTGGCGATCGCCTTCTCGTCCCGCAGCCGCTGGAGCGCCCACTTGCGCGCGGTGTGCGCGTTGGTCAGCGTCTCGAGCGTGGTGAAGGTCTTCGACGAGATGATGAACAGCGTCTCCTCGGCGTCGAAGTCGCGCACCGCCTCGACGAAGTCCGTGCCGTCGACGTTCGACACGAAGCGGAACTGCATGTCGCGTCGGCTGAACTGCTTGAGCGCCTCGTAGGCCATGGCCGGGCCGAGGTCCGAGCCGCCGATGCCGATGTTGACGACGTTGCGGATGCGCTTGCCGGTGTGGCCCTTCCACGCCCCGCTGCGCACGCGCTCCGAGAAGCGCGCCATCTTGTCGAGCACCGCGTGCACCGCCGGCACGACGTTCTGGCCGTCGACCTCGATCACCGCGTTGCGCGGCGCGCGCAGCGCGACGTGCAGCACGGCGCGGTTCTCGGTGACGTTGATCTTCTCGCCGCGGAACATCGCGGCGATGCCGTCACGGACGCGGGCGCGCTCGGCGAGCGCGCGCAGGAGCTTCAGCGTCTCGTCGGTGATCAGGTTCTTCGAGAAGTCGTAGTAGAGGTCGCCCGCCTCGAGGACGAAGCGGGTGCCGCGGCGCGGATCCTCGGCGAAGAGCTCGCGCAGGTGCAGCCGCTCGATCCTTCTCTTGTGGCGCTCGAGCGCCTTCCACTCGGGCCAGCTCGTCGGCCGCGGCGGTGCCTGCTCGCGCCGCGCCGCCGTGCGCTTCGACGCCGCGCGCTTCGACGCCTTGCGCGTCGATGCGCCGCGCGACGGTGCGACGCTCTTGCGGGGCGGCTTCTTCGCCTGCGGCTTGCGCGTCCCGGCCTGCTTGCCTCTCGTCGCCATCGCTCGCCCCTCCCCGTGCCACCTCGTGGCGCGACTGCGCCGATTATCACCATCGTTGCGGTGGGCCAAGGTCGTTAGCCCGTCGCTCGGATTGGTGCCCACGCCGTCGCGGCCGCACGCGCGTCCGCCGGCGCGCCGGCGGCGAGCGCCGCGGGTCGGCCGCCGACGCGCTACCGCCGACGGTGCGGGGGCGCCGGGTTCAGGCCGGGGCGCGGGCGCCGGCCGCGCGAGCGCGCGCGCCGCGCCTCGTCCTGGTCGGCGAGCGTCGCCTGCAGCGAGAGCTCCTGCTGCAGCTTGAGGTAGCTCTCCCAGCGCTCGCGCGAGAGCGCGCCGCTCGCGAGCGCTTCGCGGAGCGCGCAGCCGGGCTCGGTCTGGTGGCGGCAGTCGCGGAAGCGGCAGCGCGCCGCGATCTCGACCACGTCGCCGAACGCGCGCTCGAGCCCTTCCTCGTCGCCGACCAGACCGACCTCGCGCATGCCCGGCGTGTCGATGATCATGCCGCCCGAGGGCAGGAAGACGAGCTGGCGCGAGGTCGTCGTGTGGCGGCCGCGGTCGTCGGGCAGCGTCTCGCCGACGGCCTGGATCTCGCGTCCGGCGAGCGCGTTGACCAGCGTCGACTTGCCGACGCCCGACGAGCCCAGCAGCACCGCGGTGCGCCCGGGCCCGACGTACGCCTCGAGCTCGGCGAGCCCGCGCCCGTCGACGGCGCTCACCACGTGCAGCGGCACCTCGGGCGCGACCTTCGCGACCTCGGCGAGGATCGGTGCGCTGTCGCTGCACAGATCCGCCTTGCTGAGCACGATCGCGGGGGCCGCACCGCTGTTCCAGGCCAGCGTCAAGTAGCGCTCGAGCCGCCGCGGGTTCAGGTCGCGGTTCATCGACGTCACGATCAGCACCACGTCGACGTTCGCGGCGACGACCTGCGGCACGTCCTGCCCGGCCGCGCGCCGCGTGAAGGCGGAGCGTCGGTCGAGGACGCGCTCGATCATCGCGCGCGTGTCGTTGACGCGCCGGCGGACGAGCACCCAGTCGCCGACCGCCGGCAGCCCGAGCGGGTCCGCCAGCCGCCGCAGGCGGCCCGGCACGACGGCCCAGGTCTCGACGTCGTCGGCCCCGAGGATGCGATAGGCTCCGCGCTGCTCCGCGATGACCCGGGCGGGCGACAGACGGGCGTCGTCGCCTCGAAGCTGCTCTGCGAAGAACGGCTCCCAGCCGAGCGTTGCGAGATCGCGTGCCAACGCCCATGCGGTTAGCACGCGAGCGCCTCACATTGCCCGGGCTGCCAGCCGTTGTGTACACGGGGGAGGCGTCCGTGATGCGCGAGCTCGAAGCCCAGGCCGTCGTCCTCGCGCGCGCCTTCGAAGAGGCGGACCCGCAAGGCGTTCTGCTGTCCGCCCGCGATCGGCAGGAGGCCACCGAGGCGGCGCGAGCCGCGGGCGGGTCGCCAGAGTCGCAGGCCGCGCAGCGGGCCGACCATCTGCTTGCCCGCCTCGAGCCGGCGGTGCCCGGTCTGGGGGCCGTCCGGCGGGCGACGCGTGTCCCGCTGCGCCTGCTGCTCTGGCTGCCGCTGGTGTCGTTCGTCGTCGGCCTCGCGAGCAACGAGCTCGGCCCCGAGCGGCGCATCAACCTGCTCGCCTTCCCGCTGCTCGCGCTGCTCGCCTGGAACGTGCTGGTGTACGCCGTCGTCGTGGCCGGCGCCGTGGGACGCCTGCTGCGCGGACGGCGCGGCGAGGCGTCGGACCGCACCGGCGGCTGGCGCGGCGTCCTCGGCTCGATCGCGAGCTTCTTCGCCGAGCACTCGCTGCGCCGGGTCCGCGTCCGCGACACCGCGAAGTCGACCATCGTGACGCGCGCGCTGCGCTCGTACTGGCAGAGCTGGGCGCCGGTCGCCGCGCCGCTGGTCGCGACGCGGGTGCGCGCGACGCTGCACCTCGGCGCCGCGTGCCTCGTCCTGGGCGCGATCGTCGGCATGTACGTGCGCGGCCTCACCTTCGAGTACCGCGCGACCTGGGAGAGCACCTTCATCGGCCCGGAGGCGGCGTCGGTGCTGCTGCGCGCGGTCCTCGGACCGGCGGCGGCGCTGCTCGGCGTCGCGCTGCCGACGCCGAGCGAGCTCGAGGCGATCCGCGCGCCGGACGGCTCGGACGCGGCCGCGACCTGGATCCACCTCTGGGCGACGACCGCGCTGCTCGTCGTCCTGCTGCCGCGCTCGGTGCTCGCGGCGCTCGCGCTGTGGCGCGAGCGCCGGCAGTCGCGCGCGCTGCCGGTCGAGCCGCTCGCCGGCTCGTTCCGCGTGCTGCTCGCGCCCGACCGCGGCGCCGGCACGCGCATCGACGTGCTGCCCTACAGCTACGGCGTCGGCGGCCGCGAGGCCGACACGCTGCGCGAGCTGCTGCACGACGTCTTCGGGCTGCGCGCCGACGTCCAGATCCTGCCGACGCTCGCCTACGGCGACGAGCCGCCGGCGATCGGCAACGGCGGACCGCCGGCGTGCGCGGTGGTCGTCTACGGGCTCGTGCAGTCGCCCGAGCGCGAGGTGCACGGACGCTTCGTCGAGGAGCTCGCGCGCGCGACCAACGGCGGCTGCGTGCTCGCCGTGGTCGACAGCTCGGCCTGGCACGCGCGCTTCGGCGCGGCGGGCGAGCGTCGCGAGGGCGAGCGGCGCCGCGCCTGGGACCGCGTGCTCGGCGACGTCGGGCTCGTGCCGCTGCACGTCGACCTCGCCGCGCCGCTCACCACCGAGATCGTCGAGGAAGCCGAGGAGAAGCTCGCGCTGCACGGTGCGCCGAGATGAGCGACGTCACGCTGAGCCTCATCTCGCACACCAACGTCGGCAAGACGACGCTCGCGCGGACGCTCTTGCGCAAGGACGTCGGCGAGGTGCTCGACCAGGCGCACGTCACCGAGGTGAGCGAGGCGCACGAGCTGGTGACGAGCGGCGACGATCGCCTGCTGCTCTGGGACACGCCCGGGCTCGGCGACTCCGCGCGCCTCGTCCAGCGGCTGCGCAACGAGGGCAACCCGCTCGGCTGGCTCCTGCACCAGGTGTGGGACCGCACCCGCGACCGGCCGCTCTACTCGAGCCAGGAGGCGGTGCGGAACATCAAGGAAGCGGCCGACGTCGTGCTCTACCTGGTCAACGCCGCCGAGAGCCCGGAGGACGCCGGCTACGTGAGCTACGAGCTCGAGCTCCTCACCTGGATCGGCAAGCCGGTGATCGTGCTGCTGAACCAGATGGGCGAGCCCGGCACGACCGGCGAGGACCAGGCGGTCGCGCGCTGGGAGGAGTTCGTCAAGGGCTGGCCGATCGTCAAGCACATCCTGCCGCTCGACGCCTTCACCCGCTGCTGGGTGCAGGAAGGCGTGCTGCTCGAGCGCGTCGAGGACGTGCTGCCGCCCGAGAAGCGCGAGGTCATGCATCGGCTCGCGCAGGCGTGGCGGGAGCGCAGCCTCGCCGTCTTCGAGCAGGCGACGCTGCGCATCGGCGCGTACTTGACGGCGGCGGCGGCCGACTCCGAGCCGCTCGGCGAGAACGCCGGCCGCGCCGAGAAGCGGCGCGCGATGCGCGCGCTCACCGACCGCCTCGACCTCGCGACGCGCGCGCTGATGGACGATCTGCTCGAGCTGCACGGCCTCAAGGGACGCTTCCAGGACGAGGCGCGCACGCACCTCGAGGAAGACTTCCGCATGCCGGGCGAGGCCGCGTGGTCGGGCGGCGCGGCGATGCTCGGCGCGGCGATGGGCGGAGCGGCGGGCGGGCTCGCCGCCGACGTGCTCACCGGCGGCCTTTCCTTCGGCGCCGGCGCGCTCGCGGGCGCGATCCTCGGCGCGATGGGCGCCGCCGGGCTGCTCAAGGGCTTCCAGCTCGCCGTCGGCCCCGAGGAGCCGGCCGTGCGCTGGGCGCAGGAGTTCCTGCGCGACCTCACGCAGCAGACGCTGCTCCGCTACCTCGCGATCGCGCACTTCGGACGCGGGCGCGGCGAGTTCCGCGAGCTCGGCACGATGCAGAGCTGGAGCGCGCTCGTCGAGCGCATGCTGCGCTCGCGGATCGACGCGCTCGCCGCGCGCATCGTCGAGGCGCGACGCGAGGCGCCGCCGCGCGACGGCGTCGCCGCGCGCACCGCGACGATCGTCCGCGACGTGCTGCGCGACGTGCTGTCCACCGCTTATCCACAGGCTGTCGACATCCTGTCGCCGCGCTGGCGCTGAGCGACGCGCGACGGCGATCGCGGCCGTGCACAGGTCGTGCACACGACGTGCACACGTCCTGAACACGATGTCCGCACCTCGTGCACACGATGTCCACAGCGACGTCGCCGCATCGATCGAGACGTGCGAGCGCGACGCGCGAGCGTGCGTCGTCGCGACGACGCGCGCGACGAAATCGCTGCGATCGCGCGCGAACGTCTGGACATTCTCTCAGGCGATCGCGAGAATCGCGCGATGCAAACCGTCCTGAGTCAGTTCTGCGAGGAGTTCGAACGTCAAGTACGACCGGTTCTCGAGCCGCTCGATCGCTTCGCGTCGAGCCTCGGTCAGACTCGGGACGGCACACCAGCGCGCAGCGTGCTGCCGACGCTGCTCGACCTGCGTCACCAGCTGCGCGCGCTCGCGGAGAAGGTCGAGCGTCAGCAGGCGTACGTCATCATCTTCGGCCCGCTGAAGAGCGGCAAGTCGACGCTGATGAACGCGATGAGCGCGGCGTACGTCAGCGAGGTGACGACGCTGCCCGCGTACCCGTGCATGGTGTACGTCTCGCACGCGGACAAGCGCGAGTTCGTGCTCACGCGCTACGACGGCACGACGGAGACGCTGACCGACGTCGGCGCGATGCGCGAGCTGATGCGCACAGCGCACGTCGAGCTCGCCGAGGCGATCCGGGCGTGCGAGGCGCGCGGCGAGGAGTTCGATCCGGCGCAGCACCTGCCGCGCGCCGTGCGGCGCATCGACGTGCGCACGCCGGCCGCGCAGCTCGCCGGCTCGGGCGCGGTGCTGGTCGACACGCCGGGCCTCTACAGCCGCATGAAGTTCGGCTACGACCTGATGACCCGCGAGTGCCGCGACGCCGCGGCGAGCGCGGTCTTCGTCGTCAAGACCGACAACCTCTTCCTCGAGCAGGTGTTCGCCGAGTTCTCGGACCTGCTGCGCCTGTTCAGCCGCATCTTCCTGGTGGTCAACCTCGACTCGACCAAGCAGGACCTGCAGCCCGACGGCGAGCTCCGTCCGAGCCTCGAGTGCATCGACCCGCAGCAGATCGTCGAGGCGTTCGAGCGTCTCGCGATGAACGCCGCCTTGAAGGAGGCGCGCGACGACGGGCGCCTGCGCATCTATCCGATCGACCTGCTGCGCGCCGCGCGCGAGCGCCTGCGCGCCGCGAACACGGCCCAGGCGGAGGCCGCGGCCACCGACGCCGAGCGCACGGTCGCTGGACAGATCCAGGCCGCGCGGCCGCAGACCGACGGCGACGACCGCGATGACGCGAGCGATGCGACGCCCGCCGAGGTTGCGAACGGCGATGCCGCCGGCACGCCGTCCGCGGAGGCCGCGAACGGCGACGCGCCCGCCGCGACGCTCACGAACGGCGACGCCGCCGGCGAGGCCCCGGCGGAGGCCGCGGATCCCACCGCCGACTTCGCGCGCTTCCTCGACGACCTCACGGAGTACCTGAACAGCACGGACTACCTGGTCGCCTTCCTCGGCGACAGCCTGCGCCAGGCGCGCAGCCTCCTCGGCGAGCTGCGCGCAGTCGACGACCTCGAGCCGGTCGTGACGCTCAAGCGCGAGGTCGAGTCGCTGCAGGCCGATCGCGACCAGCGCGTCGCGCGCGCCGCGGCGCTCGCGCGCCTCGCCACCTTCGGCTGGGAGGACGCGCTCGCCACGCAGCGCGACGACGTCGAGCGCTTGACCTTCGAGCGCAGCGGCGCGGTGCGCAGCCAGGCGAGCGAGCAGGCCGACGCGGCGCTCGCGCGCTGGTTCGACAGCGACGCGAGCTTCGCCTCGTTGCTGCGCGACGGCCTCGGCCCCGTGCTCGGCCGCTACCGCGACGAGGTCGCGGCGATCGCGAGCGAGGTCACGCAGACCGTGCTCGGCAGCGACGTCTCGGTCGCGACCATGCTGCGCGCGCACCGCGAGGACGTCGCGCGCTCGGGCGTCGAGATCGCGCCCGTCGCGCGCAAGGCTCTGACCGGCCTCGCGCCGACGCCGAAGAACGACGTGCCGCGGCTCGACGTCCCGGTCGCCGTCGTGCAGGTGAAGAAGTCGATCTGGGATCTGCTGCTGTTCCGCAGCCAGGCGAAGGTGCGCCGCCGGCTGCTCGGCCCGGACGACGCGCCCGAGAAGCCGATCCCGCGCCGCATCAAGCAAAAGCGGCTCGGCGCCGCGCGCGTCATGCTCGGCGAGGTGCTGCGTGCGCGCTTCGCGCGCTTCGCGACGGAGAACCTGAAGGAGTCGGTGAGCGAGTCCTTCGCGGCTGCGTCGCTGGCGGTGGTCGGCGCGGTGCGCGCCGAGGTCGACGCGCGGCGCAAGGAGAACGCGGCGGCGCTCGAGCGCACCGAGGAGCGGCTGCAGGGGCTCGCCCGCGCCCGCGAGGACCTCGACGCCATGCTCGCCGCGGTCGACGCGGCGACCAAGGCGGTCGAGCGTCTGACGGGACGCTACGGCGAAACGAGCCCGAGCGAGCTGCTCGCGCCGGCCGGCTCCGAGGCCTCGACCCCGGGCGCCTGAGCGAGCCGCACCGGGCGCCGCGCGAGCGTCAGATCCGGCGCGCTCTCCGGTGCGACCTCGACCGTGTAGCGTCCGCTCGCGAGCGACGCGGGGACGTCGAGCGCGAGCTCGATCGTGTCGCTCGCGCCGGGCGCGAGGGCGATCGGCAGCAGCGCGCGCGCCGACGAAACCGCGCGCGCCTCGCCGCTCGCGTCGAGCCAGCGCACGACGAGCGGCGTCGGCTCGAGCGTCGGGTTGCGGAACGACGTGCGGCCGCGGTTGGTGAACGAGAGCTCGAGCGTCGCCCGTGGCCGCGCGAGCACGACGGGCGTCGCGGAAGCGAGCGCGGTCGCCTCGGCGGGCGCCGCGATCAGCTCGAGCGCCTGCGAGGTCTCGTGCGGGCTGCGTAGCTCGTAGAGCAGGAGATCCTTGCTCGTCGTGAGCTGCACCGCGTGCTGCGGGTCGTCGAGCAGCGGGGCGAGGTCCTGTCCGCGTCGCGCGAGGCGCTGGCGGTGCACGATCAGGCTGCGAAAGCCGAGCGCGTGCAGCGCTTGCGCGGCCTTGGGGTCCGGCAGGCGCGCGGCGAGCTCCGCGACCTCGTACTGCAGCGGCGTGCGGAACGAGTTGTAGCAGGCGGCCGTCGGCTGGTGGTGGTAGGCGGCGAGCAGCACGTAGTGCGGCATGTCGACGAGCTTTCCGTCCGCCTCGTAGGAGAGCGGCAGGTCGAGCACCGCGCCTTCGGGAACGCGCCGCGCGAGCATCACGTCCTGCGAGGACGGCTCCACGCGGTACGCGACCAGCGTCGCCGGACGACGGCCGGCGGGCGGCAGGCTCGCCGGCGCGAAGATCTCCCACAGCGCGGCCGCCGCGACGAGCGTCGTCACCGCCGCGCGCGCCACACGCGGCAGACGCTCGACCAGCACCAGCACGCCGTACGCGGCGAGGAACGAGACCGCGAGGTAGACGCCGAAGCGCAGCGCGCGCAGCACGCGCACGGCGTCGAGCCCCGGCACCCACGCGGACAGCGCGACCAGCGGCGAGGTCACCCGAACGCCGAGCCCCGGCAGCGGGAACGGCAGCATCGTGCACCAGAACACCATCAGCCCGGCGACGAGCATCAGGAGCCGCGGGTCGACGCCGTCTTTCGGGCGCGCGCCGCGCAGACGGTCGACGAGCCCGACGAGCGCGAGCACGAGCGCCAGGAGGCCGGGCGACGCGGGACCGCTCGGCAGGTAGTCGCGCGGCGCGAAGAGCAGCGTCTTCGCGCGTCCCTGGAGCACGTTCCACACGGCGCGCGTCTCGAGGTACGGCGCGAACACGAGCCAGGTGACGATCCCGACCAGCAGCGCCACGACCGCGAGCTTCGGCAGGACCGCGCGCAGCATGTGCCGGTAGCGCACCAGCAGGACGCCGCCGTAGACCGAGCCCAGCACCGCGAGCCCGAGCACCTGGTAGAAGCTCTCGAGGAGCTGCAGCGAGACGAACAGCGCGAGCGCGAGCGCGTCGCGCCAGCGCCCCGTGACCAGGAGCCGGTGCGTGAACAGCAGCGCGAACGGCGTCCACAGGTTGCCGTGCACGAAGGGGTGCGCGGGATTGAGGACCTTGTTCGGATGGAAGGCGAACAGCAGGCCGGCGACGAGCGCCGCGGGGACGCTGCCCGTCCAGTGCAGCGCGAGCGCGTACATCGCCATCCCGGTGAGCCACAGCGCGACGACGACCATCAGGTTGTAGCTCAGCACCGGGTCGCCGGTCGCCGCGTAGAACGGCAGCTCGAGCAGCGTCTCGGCGAACATGTGCTCGCCGAGCGTGTAGGGCGCGCGCAGCGGGTAGCAGAGCCCGTAGCCCGTGAGCCCGAGCGGGTCGTGCAGCACCTGGTGCACCTGGCGCGCGAGCGCGCCGATCACGAAGCGCTGGTCCGCCTGGTAGAGCAGCGCCGCCGGACGGTTCAGCATCGCCGCCGGCATCGCGGCGCGTCGGCCCGGCTCCGGCAGCACGTCGCGGTACGCCCACAGCGCGACGGCGAGGTAGAGCAGGGCGGCGAGCGCATGGCCGAGCCGCGTCGGCCGCGTCGCTGGCGCTTCGGTCGGGGTCATCGTCGCGGGGACGTCGTACGGGGGCGCTGGTCGGCGATCAAGGCGTGCTACAGTCCCAGGCGATGACCGTCCAGGAGTATCTCCACCTCGCCGACGAGTGCCTGTCGCGCGTCACGGCCTGGCTCGAAGATTTCGACCCCGACGAGGTCGACTTCTCGACCACCGACGGCATGGTCTCGATCGAGTTCGCCGACAAGACGCGCTTCGTCCTGAATCGGCAGTCGGGCAACCACCAGATGTGGTTCGCGGCGGGCGTCCGCGCCTGGCACTACGACTGGAGCCCCGAGCGCAACACCTGGGTCGACGACCGCGACGGGCACGATCTCTACGAGCGCATCGCCGCCGTGGTGTCGGAGAAGCTCGGGCGCGAGGTCAAGCGGCCGTAGCGCGCGGGGCGCGCGTCCGCGCGCCGCGACGGCTCGCAGAGCGCGATGCCCATCTCCCCGACGTACCGTCCGGCGCCCCGCATCCTCGAGCTCGGCGACGGCTTCTACGACGTCGTCACGCCGGCGCGCTTCCCGATGCACCGCCTGCGCTTTCGCAACCAGCGCTGGGCGGAGCGCGTCGGGCTCGGCGAGCTCGACGCGGACGAGTGGGAGCGCCACTTCGCCGCCTTCGCGCCGCTGCCCGAGAACCTCCCCGAACCGCTCGCGCTGCGCTACCACGGTCACCAGTTCCGCGTGTACAACCCGGACCTCGGCGACGGCCGCGGCTTTCTCGCCGGGCAGCTGCTCGACGCCGAGGACGGCCGGCTCCTCGACCTCGCGACCAAGGGCAGCGGCACCACGCCGTGGTCGCGCGGCGGCGACGGACGCTTGACGCTCAAGGGCGGCGTGCGCGAGGTGCTCGCGACCGAGATGCTGGAGGCGCTCGGCGTCCCGACCTCGAAGTCCTTCAGCCTCTTCGAGACCGGCGAGCAGCTCTGGCGCGGCGACGAGCCGTCGCCGACGCGCTCCTCGGTGCTGGTGCGCCTCGGACACTCGCACATCCGCTTCGGCAGCTTTCAGCGCCACCTCGCGCTCGGCGACCGCGCGCGCATCGCGCAGCTCCTCGACTACTCGGTGCGCCACTACGCGCCGGGGC
Organism: Candidatus Binatia bacterium; assembly: GCA_036563615.1. NCBI lineage: Bacteria > Candidatus Binatota > Binatia (SeqCode) > Binatia bacterium. The sequence continues at coordinate 273,244 of DATCMB010000014.1, read as the reverse complement.
TCGAGCCCGGCGACGGCGAGGATCTGCCGTCGGCGTTCCTGCGCGAGGTCACGCGGCGCAGCGCGCGGCTCTGCGCCGCGTGGATGACCGCGGGCTTCGTGCACGGCGTGCTCAACACCGACAACATGAACGTCACCGGCGAGAGCTTCGACTACGGTCCGTACCGCTTCCTGCCGACCTACGATCCGTCGTTCACCGCGGCGTACTTCGACCACGCGGGGCTCTACGCCTACGGACGCCAGCCCGACAGCGTGCTCTGGAACCTGCAGCGCCTCGCCGACACGCTGATCGAGCTCTCGTCGCGCGACGCGCTCGCGCGCGCGCTCGACCACTTCATCCCGGAGTTCTTCCGCGCCTGGCGCGAGATGCTGCTGCGTCGCCTCGGGCTCAGGCCGCTCGGCGACGAGCGCGACCAGGACCTGCTGTCGCTCGTCCGCGCTTTTCTCCAGGAGAGCCAGGTCGGCTACGATCGCTTTTTCTTCGATTGGTACGGCGGTGCGGCGAGCGCCGCGCGCGCCGCCGCGAGCCCGGAAGCCGACAAGTACCGTGGCCCCGGCTTCGTCGCGCTGCGCGCCGCGCTCGACGCCTACGAGCCTCTGGCGCCCGAGCGCCTCGCGCTGCCGTACTTCCAGCGCGAAGCGCCGTGCTCGCTGCTGATCGACGAGATCGAGGATCTGTGGGCGGCGATCGCCGAGCGCGACGACTGGGGTCCGTTCGAGCGCAAGATCGCGGACATCCGCGCGATGGGCGAGGCGACCGGCCTCGCGGCGCGCGCGTAGCGCGCGCTCGGAGCGAGCGTCCGCAGCGAGCATTCCTGCGGACGCCCGCGGCGCCGCGCGAGCGCTCGCGGACGCAATGGGCGCGACCGAACGCGTCGTCTTCCTCGCCGGGAGGCGAGCACCATGCGCGAGCAAGTCGGCCGCTGCGAGCGTTCCGGGGCGCTGACGGAGGCGCTCGACGGCTGTAGCGAGGATCCCGCGGACGACGGAGCGAGTCGCCGACGCGACCGCGATCGGGGACGGGTGCGTCCGCTGCAGCCGGTGCGGATCGACGCCGCGCGCGGACGTCGGCGGCTCGTCGGTGCCGCACCGCAGCGCACGACGCTCGAAGGACGCGCACACGAGCGTGCGCTTTCTCTTTCACGAGTTCCGCTCGTCGGCCGCGAGCGCGAGAGCGGCGTCCTGCGCGATGCGCTCGACGCGGCACTCTCGGGCAGCGGACGCGTCGTTCTGCTCGGCGGCGAGCCGGGGATCGGCAAGACGTCGCTCGCCGCGGCGCTCGCCGACGAGGCCGAGGCGCGCCGCGTCCCCGTGTGGTGGGGACGCGCCTTCGAGGACGGCTCGGCGCCGGCGTACTGGCCGTGGAGCACGGCGCTGCGCCGCCACGTCGCGCAGGCGGGGCACGCGGCCGTCGCCGCCGCCGCGGGTCCGTTCGCTTCCGAGCTGGCGCGCGTCTTCCCCGCGCTGCGCGCGGACCGTGCGGACGACGCTCCGAGCGTGCCCGCGTCCGAGTGCGGCGAGTCCGACAGCGCGCGCTTTCGCCTGTTCGAGCTCGTGAGCCGCTTCCTCGCTGCGGTCGCGTCGCCCGCGGGTCTCGTCGTCGTGCTCGACGACCTGCACTGGGCGGATCAGCCGTCGCTGCGTCTCCTCGAGTACGTCGCCGCCGACCTCGCCGACGCGCGCGTGCTCGTGGTCGCGACCTACCGCGACACCGAGCTGCGCCGCGACCACCCCGCGACGACGACGCTGTCGCGGCTCGCGCGCGAGCCGGTGACGCGCCGACTCGAGGTCGGCGGGCTCTCGCCCGCGGACTGCGCGCGCTGGCTCGCGCTCGTCGGGACGCAGAGCGACGTCGTGGCGCTCGGCGCGACGCTGCATCGCGAGACCAACGGCAACCCGTTCTTCGTGCGCGAGCTGGTGCACGTGCTCGGCCGCAACGGCGACGTCGCGGCGGTCTCGGACGTGTGCCGCGTGCCGCAGAGCGTGCGCGACGTGGTGGCGCTGCGTCTCGCGCGCCTCGGCGAGGACTGTCGCAGGACGCTCGTCGTCGCAGCGCTGCTCGGTGATGTGATCGACGGTCCGCTGCTCGCGCGCATCCTCGACGACCCGCGGCACGCGGACCACCTGCAGCACGCGCTGCAGGATCGTCTGCTGGTCCCGGGCGACGCCCCGGGGCAGTACGCGTTCGCGCACGCGCTGATCCGTCGCGTGCTGCTCGACGACACCGCGGCGAGCGTGCGCGCTGCGTGGCACGCGCGCATCGCCGACGTCGTCGAGCGTCACGCGACGGCGTCGCCGGCGCTCACCACCGACCTCGTGCGCCACCTCGCCGCGGCGGGAACGCCGGACGCGCTGCGCAAGGCGTTCGACTACGCGTGCCGCGGCGCCGAGCAGGCGGCGCGCGCCTTCGGCTGGGAGGAGGCCGTGCGGCTCTGGCGCGTCGCGCTCGAGGTCGGCGCGCGCGCCGACGCGCTCGATCCCGCCCGCGCGCTCGAGCTCGAGCTCGCGCTCGCGCGGGCGCTGCGCGCGGCGGGCGACGTGCCGGCGGCGCGCGCGTGCTGCGAGAAGGTGATGGCGGCGTGCCGGCGCACGCCGAATCCGACGGCGTTCGCGCGCGCGGCGCTGATCCACGCGGGTCCGTACGCCGAGTGGGGCCGCCTCGAGCCCGAGGTGCGCGCCGTCCTCGAGGAAGCGGCGCGCGCCGGCGCCGCGCTCGACGACGCGCTCCGCGCGCGTCTCTACGGACGCCTCGCGGGCGACATCGTCGCGGTGAACGAGCGCGCGCAGGGCGCGCGCGTCTACGCGCTGTGCGACGAGGCCGCCGACGCCGCGCGCCGCGCCGGCGATGACGGAGCGCTCGCGATCGCCCTGACCGGGATCTACTACGCGGCCGCGATGGGGATGCGGCGCGAGGGCGGCGATGCGCCGCTGCCGAGCATCGACGAGATCCTCGCCGCCGCCGAAGCAGGCGGCGAGCACGCGTTCGCGGTCGCGATCCGTCACGCGCGCGCGATGACGCTGCTCGCCCTGGGTGCGCCCGAGGAGTTCTCCGCCGAGGTCGACGCCGTCGCGACCTTCGCCGCGGCGACGCGCGCGCCCGAGGCCGCGTGGCTCGCCGAAGCGCTCGCAGGGCTGCGCGCGACGCTGCAGGGACGCTTCGCCGAGGCGCACGAGCGCATCGAGCACGCGCTCGCGATCGGACGTCGCATGCAGCTCCCGAACGCGGTGCCGACCCACGTCGGGCAGCGCATCATGTGGCACGCGTTCCAGGGACGGCTCGCGGAGACGGCGTCGGAGATCGAGGCGTTCGTTTCCGATCATCCAGGAGGTGCGGCGTGGCGGCCGTTCCGCGCGCTCGCGCGCCTCGCGCGCGGCGACGCCGTCGCGGCGCGCGCCGACCTCGAGGAGCTGCTCGCGGCGGGCTTCCCGCCGGCGCAGCGCGGCGTCATGGCGCGCTGTCTGCTCGCCGGCTTCGCCGCGCTCTGCGTCGCGCTGCGCGATCGCGAGCACGGCGAGCAGGTGTACGCGCTGCTCGCGCGGCGCACCGACGTGTGGAGCATGGACGGCATGCAGACCTTCGGCCCATGGGCCCTGCTGCAGGCCGGGCTCGCGCGCCTGTGCGGACGCAGCGACGATGCCGTCGAGCATCTCGAGACGGCGATCCAGCAGGGACGCCGCATGGGCTCGCCGCCGATCGTCGCGCGCGCACAGAGCATGCTCGCGAGCGTGCTCGTCGCGACGGCGTCGAGCACCGCGGATCGGACGCGCATCGACACGCTGCTCGCGGACGCGGAGCGCACCGCGCGCGCTCTCGGGCTCGCGGACGTCGCGGGCCGCGTCGAGCGCGTGCGCGCGCGGCTCGCGTCCGCGCCGGAGACGCCGGACGTGAACGCGTTCCGCTGCGACGGTGAGGTGTGGAGCGTGCGCTTCGCCGGGCGCGACGTCCGCCTCAAGGACGGCAAGGGGCCGCGCTACCTCGCGACGCTGCTCTCTTCGCCGCGCCGCGAGCTGCACGTGCTCGAGTTCCTCGGCACGTCCGCTGCACCGTCGCGCCCGGTCGAGGACGGGCTGTCGGTCGGCGCGCCGGGGGCTGCGCTCGAATCCGGTCCCGACCAGCGGGCGCGGAGCGAGTACCGCGCGCGCGTCGCCGAGCTGCAGGCGGAGCTCGCCGAGGCCGAGGAGCGCGCGGACCTGGGACGCGCCGAGCGCCTGCGCGCCGAGCTCGACGAGCTCGTCGACGAGCTCGCGTCGAGCTTCGCCGGACGTCCGTCGCGCACGGGGCCCACCGAGACCGCGCGCAAGGCGGTGACCAAGGTGCTCCGCACCCAGATCGGCAAGCTGCTCGAGCTGCACCCGGCGCTCGGCCGCCACCTGCGCGACACGGTGCGCATGGGGACGGTGTGCGTGTACGCGCCCGCGGACGACGTCGCGTGGGACGTCGGCTTCGGGCCGTCGTGAGGCGCTTACGGGCAGTCGCCGATCGCGTACAGCACCGGCGCCGCGCGGTCCCCGGTGCCGACGTAGAGGCGTCCCGGCGCGCCGATGATCGGGCTCGACGCGTAGACGCTCGTCGCCTCGTCGAAGGTCCACAGGATCTTGGCGTTGCCGTCGCCGTCGCCCGCGGGATCGAAGGCGTAGACCTTGTTCTTGATGGCGACGTAGACCGTGCCGTTGGCGCCGATCACCGCCTGGTTGTTGCGGAAGCGTCCCGGGCCGGGCGGGATCGGGTGCTTCCAGCGCACGCTGCCGTCGGGACGGATCGCGTAGAAGGTCGAGTGGCTGCCGCGCGACGCGCCGACGTAGAGCGTGCCGTCCGCGCCGAGCGCGGGCGGCGACTCCATCTTCTCGCGGCCGCTCGCGTAGAGCAGGCGCACGTCGCCTTCGGGCGTGACCTCGAAGAGCCCCTCGTCGAAGCCGAGGTAGACCTTGCCGCTCGCGGGATCGACGACCGGCGTGTAGTTCGGCCAGCGCGCGGCGTTCGCGCGGCGCTCGATCTGGCGTCGCCAGCGCTCGGCGCCGGTCGCCGCGTCGAGCGCGTGCAGCGTCCGGCCGCGGCTCGTGACGTACACCGTCGCGCCGTCGGGGCTCACCGCGGCCGATACGTTCTTGACGCCGCCGCCGAGCTTCGTGCACCACTTCACCTGCCGCGTCGGACCGGGGCACATCGCGAAGAACCAGCCGGCGCTGAGCGAGTCCGAGCCCATGTAGACGACGCCGTCCGGGCCGATCGCGGGCGAGGTCGTGACGTCGCCGTCGGTGCAGATCTTCTGGCGCCAGAGCACGTGCGCCGGCGGCGACGGCTGCGGCGCGATCGACCACAGGTCGTTGTCGCGCGTGCCGATGTACACCGTGCCGTCGGCGGCGACGGCGGGCGACGAGCGGTCGGCGAGCCGTCCTTCCTGATCGGTCTCGCACCAGCGCGTGCTGCCGGTCGCGGGATCGATCGCGCACACCGGGTGGCGGGCGTTGCCGACGTAGATCGTGCCGTCGGCGCCGACGGTCGGGGCGCTCAGGAACTCGGCGCTGCCTCGCCAGCGCCAGATCACGCGGTTGCACGACGGGCCGTCGAGGTGGCTGCGTCCCGTGTGCTGCGCGTCGTGCTGGAACATCGGCCACGCCGACGGCGCCGCGCCGCCGCCCGGCGGGCAGATCGGGTTCGCGTCGGGACAGAGAAGCTTGCGCTCCTCGCGCGAGCAGCGCACGTCCGCGCTCGCCGGAGCGGCGGCGAGCAGCGTCAGCGTCAGCGTCGCGGCGAGGGCGGCCGCGACCGCGGCGGTGACGAGAGAGCTGCCCACGTCGTGTCGGGGGAGCCGAGAGCCGTCGTCCTGCGCCGGGTGCTTCACGGGCGAAAGCTAGTGCCATCCGCCGTCCGGACGCAAGCAAAATTTGCACGCTTGTTGCGCGGCCGCGTGCTCGTCGGGCGCGTCGACGGGCTCGGGGCGCGTCGTTTCGACGCTCGGCGACGTCCTCTCGCCGGCGTCGTGGCGCGGTGCTAGCCGTCGTGGGATGGCGAGCCGTCAGACCTGGGATCCCGAGCGCTACGCGCGCAACGCGCGCTTCGTCTCGGAGCTCGGCGCGCCGGTCGTCGAGCTGCTCGCGCCGCGGCCGGGCGAGCGCATCCTCGACCTCGGCTGCGGCGACGGCGCGCTCACCGAGCGTCTCGTGGAGCTGGGCTGCGAGCTCGTCGGCATCGACGCCAGCGCGGCGCAGGTCGAGGCGGCGCGCGCCCGCGGCCTCGACGCGCGCGTCGGCGAGGGCGAGGCGCTCGAGTTCGCCGAGGAGTTCGACGCCGTGTTCTCGAACGCGGCGCTGCACTGGATGAAGCGTCACCCCGAGCGCGTCGTCGACGGCGTCTGGCGGGCGCTGCGTCCCGGCGGACGCTTCGTCGCCGAGATGGGCGGGCACGGCTGCGTCGACAAGATCAAAAACGCGCTGATCGCGGCGCTCGACGCGCGCGGCCACGACGGGCGCGCCGCCGATCCCTGGTACTTCCCGACGCCCGAGGAGTACGGCGCGCTGCTGCGCGCGCGCGGCTTCGTCGTCGAGTCGATCGCGCTGATCCCGCGCCCGACGCCGCTACCGGGCGACGTCACCGGCTGGCTCGAGACCTTCGCCGAGAGCTTCACGTCGCTGCTGCCGGAGGGCGAGCGCGGGGCGTTCCTCGCCGAGGTGCGGGAGCGGCTGCGCCCCGAGCTGTGCGGGGCCGACGGCGTCTGGGTCGCGGACTACGTGCGGCTGCGCTTCGCGGCGCGCAAGCCGTCCGCCGGCTGAGCGGCGGCGCCGCGCGACTCGACGATCTCGCGCTCGCGCCGCGCGCGCATCCGCCAGGTGTCGTGCGGCGGGAGCTGCGCGCTCGGGCAGAGCTCGTTCAGCGGGCAGATCTCGCAGCGCGGCGCGCGCGCGAGGCAGACGTAGCGTCCGTGCAGGACGAGACGATGCCCGAGGTCGATCCACTCGCGGCGCGGAAACGCGGCGCGCAGGTCGTCCTCGATGCGCGAAGGGTCGCTCTGCGCGGTGAGCCCGAGGCGCTGCGAGACGCGCATCGCGTGCGTGTCGACGACGACGCCCTCGGCGATGCCGTACGCCGTGCCGAGCACGACGTTCGCCGTCTTGCGCGCCACGCCGGGCAGCCGCAGCATCTCTTCCATCGTGCGCGGCACCTCGCCGCCGAACTCGTCGGCGATCATCGCGCTCGCCGACTGGATCGCCTTGGTCTTGCTGCGGAAGAAGCCCGTGCGGTGCACGACCTTCTCGACCTCCTCGGGAGGAGCGTCGGCGAGCGCCTGCGGCGTCGGCCAGCGCGCGAAGAGCTCCGGCGTCACCGAGTTGACCATCTTGTCCGTGCTCTGCGCGGAGAGGATGGTCGCGATCAGCAGCTCCCACGCCGAGCGGTGCTCGAGCTCGCAGCGCGGCTCGGGGATCGCGGCCTCGAGACGCGCGAGGATCTCGCGCGGCGTCGCCTTGGGCTCGACGGGGGACGTCTTCGCCTCGGGGCGCGTCTTCGCCTTGGACTTGGCGGTCGACGTCGTGGGCTGCGCTGCGACGCGCGCGCGTGCGGCGGTGGTCGTGGACGTGGTCGCGTTTGCGGCGGTGCGTGATCGGCTGCGGGCGGGACGCTGGCTCGGCGTCGGCATGACGGCGTCACGATGGCGGGCGCGAGGCTGCGCTTCAAGGGGCGCGTGACGCGAGTCCGTGCGGCTCGGACGGCCATCCGCTATCTCCAACGAACCCACCCGGTTTTCGGCGAGCTTCCATGCAGGACGGACACGACGACATTGCGCGCGAGGTCGCGCGGCGGCGCACCTTCGCGATCATCTCGCACCCCGACGCGGGCAAGACGACGCTGACCGAGAAGCTGCTGCTCTTCGGCGGCGCGCTGCGCGAGGCGGGGGCGGTGCGCGCGCGGCGCGCGGCGCGGCACGCGACCAGCGACTGGCTCGAGATCGAGAAGCAGCGCGGCATCTCGGTGTCGAGCTCGGCGATGCACTTCGTCTACCGCGACTTCCGGGTGAACATCCTCGACACGCCGGGCCACCGCGACTTCAGCGAGGACACCTACCGGACGCTGGTCGCGGCCGACAGCGCGGTGATGCTGATCGACGCCGCGAAGGGCGTCGAGGCGCAGACGCGCAAGCTGTTCGAGGTCTGCCGGCTGCGCGGCATCCCGATCTTCACCTTCATCAACAAGATGGACCGGCACGGCCGCGACCCGCTCGATCTCATGAGCGAGATCGAGGAGGTGCTCGGCATCGACGCGGTGGCGCTCAACTGGCCGGTCGGCGCGGGCAACGAGTTCGTCGGCGTCTACGACCGGCTCGGGCAGCGCCTGCTGCTCTTCTCGGGCGGCGAGCACGGCTCGAGCGTGGTCGACGAGGAGGTGGTCGAGGGACCGCACGACGGCGACGCGGTGCGCGCGGCGATCGGCGCGGACAAGGCGGACGCGCTCGCCGAGTCGCTGGCGCTGCTCGAGGGCGCGGGCGCTCCGTACGACCCGGAGCGCGTGCGCGCCGGCCAGCAGACGCCGCTCTTCTTCGGCAGCGCGCTCACCAACTTCGGCGTCAAGCCGTTTCTCGAGCGCTTCCTCGAGCTCGCGCCGCCGCCCGGACCGCGCGACTCGACGCGCGGCCCGATCGATCCGGTGACCGAGCCGTTCTCGGGCTTCGTCTTCAAGATCCAGGCGAACATGGATCCGGACCACCGCGACCGCGTCGCCTTCGTGCGCGTCTGCTCGGGGAAGTTCGTGCGCGGCGCGACCGCGCGCCACGTGCGCAGCGGCAAGAACGTGCGCCTCGCGAACTCGACGCTGCTCATGGGGCAGGGCCGCGAGGAGGTCACCGAGGCCTACCCGGGCGACGTCGTCGGGCTCTTCGACCCGGGGCTGTTCCGCATCGGCGACACGCTGAGCGAGAGCGGCGGCTTCTCCTACCAGGGCTTTCCGGTGTTCGCGCCCGAGCACTTCATGCGCGTCGAGCTCGGCCTCGTCGAGCGGCGCAAGGCGCTCGCCAAGGGGCTCGAGCAGCTCTCGCAGGAGGGCGCGGTGCAGCTCTTCACCGACGGCGGCAACGGCACCGGCGCGCCGATCGTCGGCGCGGTCGGCCCGCTGCAGTTCGACGTGCTCAAGCACCGCATGGTGACCGAGTACAAGGTCGAGCTGCGCTTGACGCCGATGCCGCACAACGTCGCGCGCTGGCCGCGCGGCAACTTCGACCCGGAGATGGTGCAGCACTCGCAGCTCGTCAAGCTGGTGCACGATCGCGAGGGGCGGCCGGTGCTGCTCTCGGAGAGCGCGTCGTACCTGCAGCGGCTGACGGAGCGCTACCCCGGGCTCGAGCTCGCCGACACGGCGGTCGACACGCCGGCGTAGCTTCTCCTCGCGCACCGCGCGGCGCGACGCGCCGGGCTGGTTTTTCTGGATTGACGCCGAGCTGGCCGCCGCTCAGCCGGCGGCGTCGAGCAGCTGCTTCGCGCGCTCGACCTGCGCCGCGCGGTAGCGCTGGCGCTCTTCTGCCCGCGCGCGCGTCGCGGCGACGATCTCTGGATCTGCGGTGCGCGGCGTTCCCGCATCGAGCGGCGGCTGCGGGTCGTACTGGATCATGAGCTGGATCGCTTCCGCGGCCTCGCGTCCCGCGACCTGCGCCGCGACCTGCAGCGCGAAGTCGATGCCCGCGGTGATGCCGCCGCCGGTGACGACGTTGCCGTCCGTGACGACGCGCGCCTCGACCGGCTCGGCGCCGAACGCGCGCAGGAAGTCCATCGACATCCAGTGCGTCGTCGCCCGCCGACCGCGCAGCAGCCCCGCCGCGCCGAGCACGAGCGCGCCCGTGCACACCGAGGTCACCCAGCGCGCCCCCTCGGCCGTGCGCCGCAGGAAGTCGAGCACGGTCGTGTCGGTGAGGAGGTCGTTCACCCCCGGACCGCCGGGCACGCAGATCAGGTCGAGCGGCGGGCAGTCGTCGAAGCGCGCGGTCGGCAGCATCGCGAGCCCGTGCTCGGTGCGCACCGGGTCGAGCGTCTTCCAGACGAGGAAGGTCTGCGCGCCCGGCAGGCGCGCGAAGACCTCGTACGGTCCGGTCAGGTCGAGCTGCGTGAGGCCGGGGAAGAGAAGGAAGCCGATGCGCATGTGTGCCTCAGTCGATCCAGAGCGGTGCGAGCTCGAGCGCGCGCGCGGCGAACGGCTCGGCGTGCACGATGGCGTCGCCGTCGTGCACGTCGGCGACGACCCAGCGGCCGCCCTCGAGCGCGAGCACCTCGAGCGTCCGCGCCATCGGGTCGAGCAGCCAGACGTGGCTCACGCCCGCGCGCGCGTAGATGCGCAGCTTGCGGCTGCGGTCGATGCGCGCGGTCGACGGCGAGAGCGTCTCGCAGAGCCAGTCCGGCGCAACGTCGAACCACGGCGTGTCGGGGAAGCGCGGCATGCGCTCGCGCCGCCAGCCGGCGAGGTCGGGCACGACGACGTCGTCGCCGAGGTGCAGCTCGGGCTCGAAGACGATCCACCAGCCACCGGGACGCGCGGGGTCGCCCGGCGGGCCGTGGAACGAGCTGATGAGATGACCTCCGAGCACGCTCGACGCGAGCGCGTGGCGGCTCGCGGGACGCGGGCTCAGGAAGAGCTCGCCGTCGAGGATCTCGGCGATCTGGTGCTCGGGGGCTGCGAGCACGTCGTCGTAGGTCGCCTTGCGCTTCGGCTCGCCCACGGCGCCGAGGCTAGCATCCATGCCGGCGTCCTACGATCGCCGGTGGCGCAGGCGCCCATGGCACGGCCGTCAGATTCGCCCCGGCGCTTTGCGCCGTGGCTGGCGCTGATAGGCTCGAGCGTGTCTCTCGACTGGGTTCAGTGGCCGGCGATGGCGGTGACGGTGCTCGCCGCCTGGCTCGTGGCTTCCAAGCGCGAGTTCAAGCGCAACTGGGGCTTCTGGTGCTTCCTCGCGAGCAACGTGCTGTGGGTCGTGTGGGGCGTCTACGCGCGGGCGTGGGCGCTGATCGTCCTGCAGGTCTGCCTCGCGGCGCTCAACATCCGCGGCACGATCAAGAACCGGCCGGACGCGGAGGTCGACGAGGTGGCGTCAAGCACAGCGGCGTCGGGGACGTGAGCGTCGGGCCGGCGCCGGACGCGTGGCCGCGACGGGCGCTGGTCGTCGCGCGCGTCAGTCGAGCCAGAGGCGCGCGAGCGACAGCTCGAGCGCGGGGAAGGGCTCGGCGCGTACGCTCGCGTCGCCCGCATGCACGTCGGTGACCACCCAGCGGCCGCTCTCGAGCGTCAGCACCTCGAGCGTGTGCGCGAGCGGGTCGAGCAGCCAGACGCACGCGACGCTGGCGCGGGCGTAGATGCGCAGCTTGCGACTGCGGTCGATCGTCGCGGTCGACGGCGACAGCGTCTCGCACAGCCAATCCGGCGCGACCTCGATCCAGGGCGCGTTGGGGATGCGCGGCAGGTGGTCGCGCCGCCAGCCGGCGATGTCCGGCACGAGGACGTCGTCGCCGAAGTGGAGCTCGGGCTCGCCGAGGAACCACCAGCCACCCGGTCGAGCTGGATCGCCGGGCTCGCCGTCGTAGGAGCCGAGAAGCGCGCCGACGAGACCGGTCGTCGCGCGTGCGTGCGGCGTCGCAGGACGCGGGCTCAGGAAGAGCTCGCCGTCGAGGATCTCGGCGACCTTGTGCTCGGGCGCCGCGAGGACGTCGTCGTACGTCGCCTTGCGCTTCGGCTCGCCCACGGCGGGAACGCTACCACCCATGCCCGGGCCGTACGAGGGGGTGCGCCCGGGCGCCATGGCAGCGCAGACAAGATTTCGCATCCCGCGTCGCGGCCTGCACCGCAGCACGCCGCCGCCGACGCGGACGCGCGGCGCGGACGCGGCTCAACTCACGCCGGCACCCACACCGCGTGGAACCCGTACGGCACGCGCCGCGGCAGCCGCACCTCCGCGACCGGACCGCGCTCCACGCGCTGCGCGTCGAGGATCACGAGGTCGCTCGTGTCCGACGCGCGGTCGTAGACGAACGTCAAGAGCCAGCCCTCGCCCTCGCCGGGGCCACCCGGGACGAAGAACGCCTCCGCCGCGTGCCGGTTCGGACCGGGATCCCAGACGCGCAGGTCGCCCGTCCGGTAGTCGATCATCGCGGTGCCGGAGAAGTTGAGCGTCAGCGGATGGTCCTCGCTGACCACGAACCACCCGTAGCGGTGCGGACGACCGGTGAAGCGCCGGTCGTGCGTCGGCAGCTCGAGCGAGAGCTCGGTCACGCGCTCGTCGCGGAAGGTGAGCTGCTCGCCCGCCGTGCCGATGCGCCAGCGGTGCACGTGCAGCGGCGCCTCGCCGAAGCGCTCGCCGGCGAACATGTAGTCGTGCCGGCAGACGTCGAGCACAATCTCGTCGCCGTCCCGGTAGGCGTTGACCTCGTGGTAGACGTAGCACTCCGGGATCTCGACCCAGCGGATCTCGCTGCCCTCGCCGCCGAGCGGCATGACGCCGATCCGCGCGCCGTACTCGGGGTACCAGGAGAACGGGTTGTCCGCGCCGTTCACCGCGTCCTGCAGGCCGAACAGCACCGGCAGCTCCCAGAAGATCGCGTCGCGCTCGGTGATCGCGAACGAGTGGATCATCGTCGACGCCGCGACCGGGATCTCGGTGGAGTGGATGATGCGCCCCGAGGGATCCGCGACGTGGTACGTCAAGTATGGCGGGATGAACCAGTAGCCGAAGAAGTGCAGGTTGCCGGTCGCGGGATCGATCTTGGGGTGCGCGGTGAACGACGTGTTGAGCCTGCCGTCGAACTCCTGCACGCCGATCGTCGACAGATCCGACGGGTCGATCTCGTACGGCGCGCCGACCTCGCCCGAGACCAGCAGCTTCCCGCCGTGCCAGACGCAGCTCACGTTCGCCTGGTGGTTGCCGCCGGTCGGCAGCGTGACGCCGTCGCCGAAGTCGCGACCCTCGAGGAAGAACGGCGTGCGGATCCAGCGGTTGCGGTACCAGGCGGCGCGCCCGCGCTCGAGGCGCACGCCGTGGATCATGCCGTCGCCGAAGAACCAGTGCGGCGACTCGCCGCTCTGCGGGTTCGATCCGTTGCGCACGTAGAGACCGTTCAGCTCGGGCGGAATCTTGCCCCGCACCGGCAGGTCGAAGGCGTCGAGCTCGTCGAACACCGGCGCGAAGTTGTTCTGCAGCCAGAACGGCCGGTTCGGATCGACGATCAGCGGCGCCGCAGTCTGCGTGCGGTCGCCGCAGGCGGCGATCAGCGACGAGGGCAGGGCGAAGCCCGCCGCGAACAGCGCCGAGCGCTGCAGGAAGGCGCGGCGGGAGAGCGGGGCAGGGGTCGGTCGCGTGCGCATGGGCGGCGATTCTCAGCGCGTCGAGATGCCGCCGTCAACCGGAATGACGGTACCGGTGACGTACGCGCCGGCGCGCGACGCGAGGTAGATCGCGATGCCCGCCATGTCCTCGGGCTCGCCGATGCGGCCGAGCGGGCACGACGCGACGATCGCGTCGCGGAAGCGCTCGAGCGTCGCCTTCATCATCTTGCTCTCGAACGGTCCCGGCGCGACCGCGTTCACCGTGATCTTCTTCTCCGCGAGCTTCATCGCGAGCACGCGCGACATGTGGTGCACCGCGGCCTTGCTCGCCGAGTACGCGTAGGTCTCGAGCAGCGGCACCTGGATGCCGTCGATCGAGCCGATGTTGATCACGCGCGCGGGATCCTCCGCGGTCGCGGCCTTCTCGAGCAGAGGCAGGCAGGCGACCGTCAGGTGGAACACGCCCTTCACGTTGAGCGCCAGCACCTTGTCCCACGCCGAGTCCGGATACTCGGCGAGCGGCGCGCCCCAGTTCGCGCCCGCGTTGTTCACCAGGATGTGCAGCGCGCTCTCGCGCTCGGCGAGCCGCTTCGCGAGGTCCTTGCAGCCGGCCTCGGTGCTGAGATCCGCCTGCAGCGCGTAGCACTCGCCGTGCGCCGACAGCTCCTGCGCGACCTTCTCGCACTCGTCACCCTTGCGCGACGCGACGTACACCTTGGCGCCGTTCTCGACGTAGCCGCGCGCGATCATCAGACCGATGCCGCGCGACCCGCCGGTGACGAGCGCGACCTTCCCTTTGATCGAGAACAGATCCTTCACGACGTTCCTCTCCCTCCGAGCTGAAAACCGAGAAAAAAAGAGCGCGCTCGTGCGCGCGGATCAGAGACGCTCGACGAGCAGCGACACCGCGCCGCCGCCGCCGAGGCAGAGCGTCGCGAGACCGCGACGCGCACGCCGCGCGCGCAGCGCGTAGAGCAGCGTGGTGAGCACGCGCGCGCCGCTCGCGCCGATCGGATGGCCGAGCGCGACCGCGCCGCCGTGCACGTTGAAGCGATCCTCCGGCACGCGAAGCTCCTTTGCGACCGCGCACGACGCGGTGGCGAAGGCCTCGTTGTGCTCGAAGAGGTCGACGTCCTCGATGCGCAGCTGCGCCTTCTCGAGCAGCCGGCGCACCGAGCCGATCGGCGCCTCCATCACCCACTCGGGACGCGTCGCGGAGCTGTCGTAGGCGACGATGCGCGCGAGCGGCGTGATGCCGCGACGCTCGGCCTCGCGCGCCGACATCACGACGAGCGCGCTCGCGCCGTCCGAGATCTGCGAGGCGTTGCCCGCGGTGACGATGCCGTCCTTGCGGAACGCCGGACGCAGCTTCGCGAGGCTCTCGGGCGACGCGTCGCGCCGGATGCCCTCGTCCTGCGTGACGCGCGTCGTCGCGCCGCGTCCGCTCTCCACCTCGACCGGCACGATCTCGTCGTCGAACAGCCCGCCGTCGGCCGCCGCCGCGGCCTTGCGGTGCGAGGCGAGCGCGAGCGCGTCGGCGTCCTCGCGCGTCACGCGGAAGCGCTCGGCGACGATCTCGCCGGTCTCGCCCATGTGGTAGCCCTCGTAGGCGTCGAGCAGGCCGTCGTGCAGCAGCGCGTCGAGCGCCTGCTGGTCGCCGAGCCGCCAGCCCGTGCGCGCGCCGCGCAGCAGGAACGGCGCGTTCGACATCGACTCCTGGCCGCCCGCGACGACCACCTTGGCGTCGCCGGCGCGGATCGCCTGCGCGGCGAGCATCACCGCCTTCAGGCCCGAGCCGCAGACCTTGTTGATGGTCAGCGCGGGGACGGGCTCGGGGATGCCGGCGCCGAGCGCCGCTTGCCGCGCCGGCGCCTGGCCGACGCCGGCGGTGAGCACGTTGCCGAGGATCACCTCGTCGACCTCGGCGGGTGCGACCCCGGCGCGACGCAGCGCTTCCTTCACCACCACCGCGCCGAGGCGCGGCGCGGGCAGCGAGGAGAGCGCGCCCTGAAAGCGGCCGATCGGAGTGCGGCACGCGGCGACGATGACGGCTTCTTCGAGCATCGGCCTCCCTTAGCACACGGCGCCGCCGGGAAGGCACGCCGGTCTGATACGTTGAAGGCGCGATGGAAGCGCTGCGACGTCAGCGACGCCGCGTGCGCGAGCTGCGCACCGTGCTCGGCAACGCGCGGCGCACGTTCGTGCTGCTCGCGTCGGCGGACCTGCGCCTCGCCGCGGGGCTGGTCGCGCTCACCGTGCTCGACGGCGTGCTGCCGGTGACGATCGCCTGGGTCGGGCAGCGCATCATCGACTCCGTCATCCAGGCGGCCTCCGACGGCACGGCGGCGGCGCGCACGAAGGCGCTGCAGTGGGTCGCGATCGAGTTCGTGCTGATGGCGGCGCGCGCCGGCGTGACGCAGGTCAACGCGCTCTGCCAGACGCTGCTGCGCTCGGAGCTCGGCCTGCTGATCAACACGCGGATCCTCGAGAAGGCGATCAACGTCAGCTACCGCCACTTCGAGGATCCGCACTTCGCGAACCAGCTCGCGCAGGCGCGGCGCGAGGCGAGCTCGCGGCCGCTCGACGTCGTGCGTCAAGTGCTGCTGCTCGGCCGCAGCGCGATCGTGCTCGCCGGCTACGCGGCGCTGCTCGCGGGCTTCAGCTGGATCGCGGTGCTGGCGGTGATCGTCACCGCGGTGCCGCCGTTCCTCGCCGAGGCGCGCTTCGGGCGCGAGGCGTTCCTGCTGACCCGCAGCCGGACCTTCGCCAACCGTCAAGCACACTACCTCGAAGCGCTGCTGTCGCACGAGGCGAGCGCCAAGGAGGTGAAGCTGTTCTCGCTGAGCGCGCTCCTGCTCGGGCGCTACCGCGAGCTCTACGAGCGCTTCCTCCGCGAGGACGCGGCGCTCGCGCGACGACGCATGCGCGCCGCGCTGTCGCTCGGGCTCGTGAGCACGCTCGCGCTCTACGCCTGCTACGCGTGGGTCGTCGTGCGCGCGATCGCAGGGCTGCTCACGGTCGGTCAGATGACGCTCTACATCGTCGCCTTCCGCGAAGGGCAGGGCGCGCTGCACGCCGGTCTGCTCGCGATCGCACGGCTCTACGAGGACAACCTCTTCATGACCAACCTGTTCGAGTACCTCGACGTCCCCGAGGACGAGCCGCACGAGCCGATCCCCGAGGAGCCGGCGGCGACCACGTCGGGCGTCGAGGCGCTCGAGCAGGGCGCGGCGGCGGGCGCTCCCGAGGGCAACGGCGCGACGCGCCGCCCGCCGCGCATCGAGCTGCGGGACGTCTCGTTCCGCTACCCCGACGCGAGCCGCGACTCGCTGTCGCACGTGACGCTCACCATCGAGCCCGGCGAGACGCTCGCGCTCGTCGGCCCGAACGGCGCCGGCAAGACGACGCTCGTCAAGCTCCTGACCGGGCTCTACCGGCCGACCTCCGGCCGCATCCTGATGGACGGCCAGGACGTCACGGAGCTCGGCACGGCCGAGCTGCGCTCGCGGGTCGGCGTCATCTTCCAGGACTTCGTGCGCTTCCACTTCACGGTCGCCGACAACATCGGCGTCGGCTGGCTGCCGGCGATGGACGATCAGGACGAGATCGCGCGCGCCGCCGCTGCAGCAGGAGTCGACGGCGTCATCGCCAATCTTCCCGGCGGCTACGAGCAGAGCCTCGGGCGCTGGTTCGGCGGCGAGGAGCTGTCGGTCGGGCAGTGGCAGCGCCTCGCGCTGTCGCGCGCGTTCATGCGCCGCTCGCCGGTGCTGATCCTCGACGAGCCGACGGCCGCGCTCGACGCCGAGTCCGAGGCCGAGCTCTTCGGCCGCTTCCAGGCGCTCGCCGCCGGACGGACGGTCCTGCTGATCACGCACCGCTTCTCGACCGCGCGCGGCGCCGACCGCATCGCGGTCTTCGAGGAGGGGCGCTTGACGGAGCTCGGCACGCACGCCGAGCTGCTCGCCCGCGACGGACGCTACGCGCGGATGTTCCGTCTGCAGGCCTCCGGCTACCTCGAGGCCTGAGATTTGTGTTGACCTCGGACGCGAAATCGGCCTATACGGGCGCCTCGCGAAGCGCATAGCGTCCGCCGTGGCAGCGGCGGCATCAGGAACCGGAGGTATCCATGTCGACCCGGCGCGTCCTGCCCCCCATCCTCGTTGCCCTCACGGCTGCGCTCTCGATCGCGGTCGCGCCGATCGGCCCACGCGACGCCGACGCCGCGCAAGGCACGCTGGTCAGCGCGTGCAAGGGCACGATTGGCTGTCCCAACAAGGTGATCCTGCGCGGCGCGGTCGACGTGCTGCAGTTCCACGCGGACATCACCCCACAGAGCCCGATCAATCCACCGGCCGAGCATTTCACCTTGACGCTGAGCAACGCGAACGGCGTCATCTTCAGCGAGACGCTGGGCGCGAACCAGTTCAAGAAGAGCGGCAACCGCTTCCAGTTCCGCGATCCGCACGCGCGCAAGTCGTTCGGCTTCAGCCGCGTCACGATCCGCAAGCGGCCCGGCGCGAACACCTACCGGATCGACCTGATCGCGCACGGCGACATGGCGGCGGCGACCCTGCCGCTGATGGCCGTCGAGATCGCGATCGGTGACGACACCTTCTTCACGCAGAACGTGTGGCAGCAAAAGGCGTTCGGCTGGCAGCTGCACCTGCCGGCGGTGCCGGCGACGCCCACGCCCACGCCGATCGTGACGCCGAGCCCGACGCCGTCGCCGAGCCCGATGCCGCCGACGCCGACCCCGAGCCCGTCGCCGACTCCGGCGCCGCCGACGCCGACCCCGAGCCCGTCGCCCACCCCGGCGCCGCCGACGCCGAGCCCGTCGCCGAGCCCGACGCCGACGCAGAACCCGTACGGCTCGGCGTTCAACGCCTTCGTCGCGGCGCCCGCGAGCCTGCTGGATTGACCGTGAGCGGTGCGTCTCCGGGCTTCGTCCCGGGGACGCACCGCCGCCTCTCGGATCCGCGCGCGCGCCGCGGAGGCGACGCGCGCTTCACGCGCGCCGCGCGCGACCTTCCAATCTCCTCGACGTGCGCGGGCTTCGCGTCAGATCCGCGTCGGCAGCTCGACGCGGAAGGTCGAGCCGCGCCCGACCTCGCTCTCGACGCTCACGTTGCCGCGCAAGAGCTCGGCGAAGCGCGCGACGATGAACAGCCCGAGCCCGACGCCGCCCTGCGCCTGCGCCGTCGAGGCGTGGCCCTGGCGGAAGGGCTGGAAGATCATCGGCAGCGTGTCGCGCGGAATGCCGATGCCGGTGTCGATCACCTCGATCAGCACGCGATCGCCCGCGGTCTGCGCGCGCACCGTCACCGAGCCGCGCTCGGTGAACTTGAGCGCGTTCACCACCAGGTTCTTCAGGATCAGCTTCAGCTTCGACGGATCGGTGCGCATCGGGATGCCGTTGCGCTCGATCTCGATGCGCACCGGCACGCCGCTCTTCTCCTGCAGCTCGCGCGTCTCGGCGTCGATCGTCGTCACGATGTCGCGCAGCGACGTCTCGTGCAGGTCGAGCGGCACCTGACCGCGCTCGAGCCGGCTCGCTTCGAGCGTCGAGTTCACGAGGTCGAGCAGCTCGCGCGCGCGGCGGTCCATGCGCTGCAGCGTGCCGCGCTGCTCCTCGTTGAGCTCGCCGAACGTGCCGGTCAGCAGCAGGTCGCCGTAGCCGAGGATGATGTTGAGCGGCGTGCGCAGCTCGTGCGACACCGTCGCGACGAACTCGGAGCGCACGCGGTTCGCGCGCTCGAGCTCGTCGACCAGGTTCGCGTGGCTCAGCGCGAGCGACGCGATCTGCGCGAGGCCGCGTCCGATGCGGCGCTCGGTCGGGCTGAAGACGCCGCCGCCGCGCCGGTAGGCGACCTGCACGCCGGTGACCTCGCTGCCCGTGCGTAGCGCCATGCACAGCGCCGCCGTGACGCCGTAGCGCTGCTGCTCCTCGCTCGACAGCAGCGCCTGCGGGATCGACGTCACCTCCATGACGTCCTCGCGCTCGAGCTTGCTGAGCAGCCAGCGCATCGCCTCGTACGGCAGCTTGAGCAGACGCGCGATGTCCTTCTCCTCGGGCGTGTTGCCGTAGGCCGCGATCGGCACGTAGGCGTTCTCCTCGGGACGCTTGAGCAGCGTCGCCGAGACGTCGCAGCCGAGGACGTCGGCGCAGGTCTCGCACAGGCGATCGAGGAACTGCGGGTGGTTGATGTTCGAGATCAGGTCGCGCCCGACCCGCGCGAGCGCGCGCGCGACCTCGGCTTCCTCGCGCTGCGTGCGGAAGAGCTCGAGCGCCTCGATCGCGAGCGCGACCTGGCTCGCGATGCCGGTGACGAGCTCCGCCTGGTCCTCGTCGAACGGCCGGCCGCGGCCGAAGTTGAACGCGACCAGTAGACCGAAGTGACGGCTCCAGACGTTGAACGGCGCGATGATCTGCGAGGCGATCGCGATGTCGTGCATCTCGGGCGGCAGCCAGGGCCGCGAGTCGAAGTCGCGCAGCACGACGGTCTCGCCGCGCGCGCTGCGCTGCGCGAACGGCAGCGTCGGTTTCGGGTGCTCGAGGCGCGCGATCAGCGGCGCCACGTGCTCGGGGAAGCCGTAGTGCGACACCACGCGCAGCACGTCGCGCTGCGGATCGTCGTAGAACACGGCGACCGCGTCGCACGGGACGGTTTCCGCCGTGCGCTGCTCGACGCGCGACAGCATCTGGTGCAGGTCGACCGTGCCGACGATGTCGCCCGCGACGGCGAGCAGCGTCTGCGCGCGCTGCTCGGCGCGCCTGCGCTCGGTGACGTCGCGCGAGTGGGAGACGACGCCCGCGATCAGCGGGTCGTGCAGCAGGTTGCTGCCGACCGACTCGAGGATGCGCCACGAGCCGTTCGCGTGCCGCAGGCGCAGCTCGATCGGCGGCACCGGATGGCTCGTGCGCGCGATCTCGTCGAGCGCGGCCTCGGCCTTGGCGACGTCGTCGGGGTGGATCAGCGTGCGCATGTCGACGCCGACCAGCTCCTCGGGAGCGTAGCCGAGCACCTCCTTGTGCGACGGGCTCACGTAGCGCAGCGTCCCGTCGACGCCGAGGATCGACACCATGTCGCGCGCGTTCTCGGTGATCAGGCGGTAGTAGCGCTCGCTGACGCGGAGCTGCTCTTCGGCCTCGCGCTGCTGCGTGACGTCGCGGAAGCTCCACACCCGGCCGCGGATCTTGCCGCCGAGCCGGTAGGGCTTCGAGTAGCGCTCGAAAATGCGGCCGTCGCGCAGGCGGATGACGTCGTAGCTCTCGGCCTCGAGGTTCTCGTAGAGGTGCGTGACCTTGCCGACGAACTCGTCCTGGTCGTCGACCATCCGCATCGCGTGCGACACGGCGCGCTTCTCCTCGCGCGACGCGAGCACGTCGTCCGGGAGCTGCCACATCTCGGCGAAGCGTTTGTTGTAGGTGACGATCGTCCCCTCGGCGTCGACGACCAGGATGCCGTCGAAGGTCGAGTCGAGGACGCTGCGCAGAAGGTCCGCGCTCGGGTCGAGCGCGGCGGGCGCCGGTACGGTCGCGTGCCTCTCGCCTGCGGGCGCGCGCTCGCCTTCGCTCCTGGGCCCCATCTTCTCGGTCATCGCGCTGCTCACCAGACGCCTGTGCGCGAGGCGCGGGTGGCGGAGCCCCGTCGTTCGCGTCGGGCGAGTCCTTCACACGGTCGCACCGAAAGCATCATCGGCGAAATGGACGCGCCACTCGACGACGTTGAAGCAACGCCCTGTCGGGCGCCATAAGCGCATACATGCTGGGGCTCGATTTCGGCACCACGAACAGCGCGGTCGGCGCCGTGTCAAGCGACGGAGCCTCGCGGCTGGCCACCTTCGGCCGCGACGGGCGACGGACCGCGACGTTTCGCTCAGTCCTGCACTTCAGCGCGCTCGACCGCAAGCCAAATCAGCGTCCCGTGCCGACCGCGGGCCCCGAGGCCATCGCGTCCTACCTCGACGAGGGCGCCGGCGGACGCTTCCTGCAGTCGCTCAAGTCCCACCTCGCGAGCCGCCACCTGAGCGAAACCTATGTTTTCGGTTGGAAATTCACGCTCGAGGAGCTGGTCGCGATCCTGCTCCGCGAGCTGCGCGACGCGGCGCGCGAGCAGCTCGGCGACCCGGGCGAGCGCGTCCTGCTCGGCCGCCCGGTGCACTTCGCCGCGGGCCCCGAGGGCCACGTCGACCCGGAGGGCGACGAGCGGGCGCTCACGCGTTTGACCGAGGCCGCGCGCCAGGCGGGCTTCACCGAGGTCGAGTTCGAGTACGAGCCGGTCGCCGCGGCCTACGAGTACGAGCGCGGGCTCGACCGCGACGAGCTCGTCCTGATCGGCGACTTCGGCGGCGGCACGAGCGATTTTTGTCTGATCCGCCTGGGTCCCACCGCCCGCCGCGCCGCGGACCGCCGCGACACCATCCTCGGCGTCGACGGCGTCCCGGTCGCGGGCGGCGCCTTCGACGGCCGCATCGTGCGCGCGCTGGTCGCGCCGCGGCTCGGCCTGGGCTCGCTGCGCCGCTCCGAGCACGGCAAGACGCTGCCCGTCCCGGGCTGGCTCTACCGCCGCCTCGAGCGCTGGGAGGACGTGTCGTTCCTCGCCACCCCGGCGACGCTCGACACCCTGCGCCAGCTCCGCTTCCAGGCGCTCGAGCCGAAGAAGATCGACAGCCTGATCAAGCTCGTCGCGGACGATCTCGGGTATCTCCTCTACGAGGCGGTCGAGCGCACCAAGCTCGAGCTCTCCGCGCGCGAGCAGGCGCGCTTCGAGTTCCGCGAGCTGCCGCGGCTCATCGTGCAGGACGTCGCGCGCGCGGACTTCGAGTCCTGGGTCGCGGATCAAGTGGAGCTGCTCGCATCTTGCGTCGACCGGCTGCTCGAGCGTTGCGGCGTCGCGCCGGGCGAGGTCGACCGCGTGTTCTTGACGGGCGGCTCGTCGCTCGTGCCGTGCGTGCGTCGGATCTTCGTCGAGCGCTTCGGCGCCGAGCGCCTGCGCGGCGGCGAGGAGCTGACCACCGTCGCCCGCGGCCTCGCGCTGATCGCCGCGGCGCGCGGCTAGCGTCCGGTCCCGGACGCGCCCGGGCCGCAGCCTGCGGACGATTCCCGGTTGCCGTCGGCGCGGCGGTTGGGATAGGCGCTTCCGCCGGAGGGAAGGCCATGTCGCACGCTCGCCTCGCCGCCGCGCTGGTCGCGGCCTTCGCACTCAACGGCGCCGCCCCCGAGCCGCTCGCCCAGGCCGCGCCGCGCTGCGCGCGCACGGTGCGCGACGCGCCCGCGTCCGTCGCCGCGGCGGACGTCCTGCCGGCGTGCCGGCCGATGCGGTTGCGCTTCGAGCGCTCGAGCGTCCCGAGCCCGACGATCGAGGATCCGGGCGACGCCGGACGCGGCACGCCGACCATCGCCGGCACGGCGTTCGACCTCGAAGCGCAGGGCTACGAGCAGGCGGAGTACTTCCTCTCCGGCGAGGCGAGCGCGTACACCGCGCTCGCGCCGCTGCGCTCGGACGGCCGCTGGCGCGTCGCGCGCTCGGGAATCACGGCGCCCTACAAGACGCGCATCGTCGTCCACCGGCCGATCGACCCGGCGCGCTTTTCCGGCACGGTCGTGGTCGAGTGGCTGAACGTCAGCGGCGGGCTCGACGCGGCGCCGGACTGGATCGCGCTGCACACCGAGATCATGCGCACCGGCGACGCGTGGGTCGGGGTGTCGGCGCAGTTCGTCGGCGTCGAGGGATCCGCGTCGCCGCTGACGCCGCTCGTCGGCGGGCTCAAGACGTCCGATCCCGAGCGCTACGGCTCGCTGTCGCACCCGGGCGACAGCTTTTCCTACGACATCTTCTCGCAGGCGGGGCAGGCGCTGCGCGCGCCGACCGGCATCGATCCTCTCGCGGGTCTGCGGATCCGCAAGCTGATCGCCGCCGGCGAGTCGCAGTCCGCGTTCCGCATGGTGACCTACGTCAACGCGGTCGATCCGCTGGCGCGGGTCTACGACGGCTTCCTCGTGCACAGCCGCGGCGGCGGCAGCGCGCCGCTCGCACAGGACCCGCTCGAGCCGATCCCGACGCCCGAGGTGGTGCGCATCCGCACCGACGTGCGCGTTCCGGTGATGACGTTCCAAACCGAGACCGACCTCGTCACGCTCGGCTTCCTGCCCGACCGCCAGCCCGACTCGCGCAACATCCGCCTCTGGGAAGCGGCCGGGACCGCGCACGCCGACACCTACACGCTCGGCGACGGCTGGACCGACGTCGGCGACGATCCGTCGGTCGCCGCGGTGCGGGTCACCGACGCGCCGATCCCCGGGATCATCCAGTGCGACTCGCCGGTGAACTCGGGGCCGCAGCACTGGGTGCTGAAGGCCGCGTACGCGGCGCTCGAGCGCTGGATCGGCGGCGGCCCGCCGCCGGCGCGCGCGCCGCGCCTCGAGATGAAGGACGGCGCGTTCGTGCTCGACGAGCACGGCAACGTCCGCGGCGGCATCCGCACCTCGTACGTCGACGCGCCGGTCGCGACGCTCTCGGGCCTCGGGCAGTCGGGCGGCGGCTTCTGCCGCATCTTCGGCACCACGACGCCGTTCGGCGACGAGAAGCTCGCCGCGCTCTACCCGAGCAACGCGGACTTCGTCGCCGCAGTCCGGCGCTCGAACGAGCGCGCCGTGCGTGCGGGCTTCCTGCTGCGCGCCGACGCGGACCTGATCGAGGCCTGGGCGCGCGAGTCCGGAATCGGCGATTGACGCCGCGTCGGGCCGGCGCAGCTTCGCGATGTCGCGGCGTCGCTGCGAGTCGGCGCAGCGTCGTCAGCGCGCGCGGCGCAGCGCGCGCTCGATGCTCGCGTGCGCGCTCTCGACGCTCGCCTCGCCGGCGGCGATCGCCTCGGCGGCGCGGTCGAACTCGAGCATGCGGATCTGCATGACCTCCGGCGAGAGGACGACGTCGGGCGGGTCGCCGGCGAGGCGGTCGCGCGTGATGCGGTCCTGCATGATGTAGATCGAGCCCGCGACGACGTCGAAGAGGCCCGGCGCGCGCGGACGGTCGCGGCTCGAGGTGAGGAGCCCCGCGGCGGCGCGCACGCGCTCCTGCAGGGAGCGCGGCAGGCGCGAGATCGCCTCCTCGAGCATGGTCGGCTCGGCGAGCTCGGGCAGCGCGGCCTGCATGTTGCGGCTCGAGAGGTCGCCGCCCAGGTTGACGGCGATCACCACGTCGGCGCCGAGCGCCCGGCAGACCGACACCGGCACCGGGTTGACGAGGCCGCCGTCGACCAGCCAGCGGCCGTCGACGCGAGCAGGCACGAAGATTCCCGGCAGCGAGATCGAGGCGCGCACGGCCTCGAGCAGCGAGCCCTCGCGCAGCCAGACCTCGCGGCCGGTCTCGAAGTCGGTCGCGACCGCGGCGTAGGCGATCTCGAGGTCCTCGATCGCCTTGTCGCTGTCGGCGCTGCGCAGCCGCTCGAACAGGCGGGCGCCGGCGATGAAGCCGCCGCGTCCGGGGTAGAAGTCGAGCAGGCGCAGGATGTCGAGCCGCGTGATCGAGCGTGCCCAGCGCTCGAGGCGCGCGAGCTGGCCGGTCACGTACGCGGCGCCGACGAGCGCGCCCATCGAGGTGCCGCAGACGACGTCGGGCGCGACGCCGGCGTTCTGCAGCGCGTTGAGCACGCCGATGTGCGCCCAGCCGCGCGCCGATCCGGCGCCGAGCGCGACGCCGAGCCGCGGTCGCCGGCGGTGTCGCGTGGTCGTCTTCGCATGAGCATGCGTCTCACCGCGCGTCACGCCGCGGAGCTACCATCGCGCGCGCGCCGATGCGACGTCGCGCCGACGCGAGCTGCATCGTCTGCGCGCGCTGCGGCGCCCGCACGCGCCGATGGCGTCCCGCTCCTGCAGCGGGTAGAACCGGCGCGTGGCGCCGAGCCTTGCCTCCGTCGCCGTCGGTCTGGTCGTGCTCGCGGTCGTCTTCGGCGTGCTCGAGCGCGTCGCGCCCGCCGTGCCCGGACAGCCACGCTGGCGGCGCGGGCTCGGCGTCGACGTCGCGTGGTGGTTCGTCACGCCGCTCGCGACCAAGTGGTTGACGCGCATCGCGATCGTGCTCGTGCTGGTCGCGACCGCGCTGCTCGCCGGCGTGCCGATCGACGAGCCGCACTTGCGCGAGTACCTCGCGCCGAGCCCGACGATCGCGCAGCTGCCGTGGCTCGTGCAGCTCCTGCTGTTCCTGCTGCTCGCGGACCTGCTCGCGTACGTCATGCACCGCGCGCTGCACGGACGTCGGCTGTGGCCGATCCACGCCGTGCACCACTCGTCGACCGAGGTCGACTGGCTGTCGTCGGTGCGCGTGCACCCGCTGAACGACGTGCTGGTGCGCGTCGCGCAGGCGGTGCCGATCGTGCTGATCGGCTTCGACCCGCTGGTGATCGCGGCCTACGTGCCGCTGCTCGCGTTCTACACCGTCCTCGTGCACGCCAACGTCCCGTGGGACTTCGGGCCGCTGCGCTACGTCCTCGCGAGCCCGCACTTCCACCGCTGGCACCACGCCGCGGAGGAAGACGGCATGAACCGCAACTTCGCGGGCCTGTTCCCGTTCATCGACCTCGTCTTCGGCACGCTGCACCTGCCGCGGCACCGGCCGCAGCGCTTCGGCATCCCGGACGGCGACGTGCCGGAGCGGCTGTGGGGGCAGGTCGCGTACCCGTTCCGCCGCAAGCGGCGCTGAAGCGAGCCCGCGGCGCTCGGCGCAGCACGCGACGCTTCAGCGACCGCGCGCTGGCGCGTGCGTCGGCCGATGCGTCAGGAGGCGCGCCTCAGAACGTCGCGTGGATCGTCTCGCCGTTCGAGATCTGGCACTCGCCGACGCCGCCGCCCGTCATGCCGTCCTCGGGATTGGCGAGCGTGAAGCGACAGCGCATGGTGTGGCGCTGATCGCCGAACAGCGTCGCGATCACCTTGCCGTCGTAGTTGCGCACGAAGCTCGAGTAGTCGCCGCCGCCCCAGTCGCCCCAGAACGGCTTCCACGGACCCCAGCCGCCCCAGCCGGGTCCGAACGCGTCGGCGGTCGTCTCGGAGGTGATCTGCATGTAGCGGCCGGTGAAGTACTCGCCGGAGGGTAGCGTCGTGCTGATCGTGCCGCCCGAGCCGAAGCGCCGGGTCGTGTAGGTCATCTCGATCGGCTTCGGCTGCATGCCGGGCGCCTCGAGCCGTCCCGCGATCGCGCCGCTGTAGCTGCAACCGCCGAGGCACAGCGCGAGCGCCAGCCAGCGCGCGAAAGCTCCCCTTC
This sequence comes from Candidatus Binatia bacterium, assembly GCA_036563615.1. Classification (NCBI taxonomy): domain Bacteria; phylum Candidatus Binatota; class Binatia (SeqCode); species Binatia bacterium. The sequence goes on along the minus strand of DATCMB010000014.1, from coordinate 246,698 downwards.
CTGCCATCGTGACGTCCCCTTGCGCTGCGTGGTGGGCGCTCCCGCGTTCCGGAGCGCGACGAGGTTGCTACGTCGAATCGGATTGCTTGGCAAATTCGCCCGCCGCGCTCGGCCTGGCGCGAGCGGCGTGCTATCCGTGCGGCGCCGGTCTGCCGATGGAGGGGAGGCAGCCGCGGGCGGCGTCCGGAGCAGAGCGAGCGTGGAACATCGGAGCGGCGACGGCGCCGGGCGGACCGAGGAGGTGTCGCTCGTGCGCAGCGTGCTCGCGTCGCTCGTCGTGCCGTGCGCGATCGGCGTCGCGACCGGCGCGTGCGTCGCGGGCGCGTCCCACCTGGTCGAGGACCTGGCGCTCGCCGAGCTCGCGAAGCTGCCCGACGCGTGGCCTGCGCTGCCGTCGCTGTTCGGTCTGCTGCTGACCTTGCTCGCGGTGCGCTGGGTGACGCGCGTCGCGCGTCCGGCGACCGCCGAGGTCTACATCCTCGCCTACCACGACCCGCACGGACGGATCCCGCTGCGCCAGCTGCCAGGGCGCGTGCTCGCCGCCGCGGCGACGGTCGCGAGCGGCGGCTCGCAGGGTCTCGAGTCGCCGTCGGCGCTGCTCGGCGCGTCGTTCGGCCAGATCGCGGGCGGACGGCTGCGCTCGGTGGTCGGCGCGTACCACGCGCGCTCGTGGATGATCGCCGGCGCGAGCGCGGGCATCGCGGCGGTGTTCTCCTCGCCCGGCGTCGGCATGATGTACGGCATCGAGGTGCCGTTTCGGCGCGACGTCGATGCGCCGCGCCTCGTGCCGGCCGCGGTCGCGGCGGCGGCGTCGTACGCGACGCGCGCGGCGCTGGTCGGTCCGAGCACGCTGGTCACGCTGAGGATGGAGCCGACGCTGGACGTGCTGCTGCTCGTCGGCTGTCTTCTGACGGCGGTCGGCTGCGGGATCGGCGCGCGGCTCTTCGCGCTCGCGACCGAGGAGCTGCGCCGGCTCGCTTCACGCATGAGCGCCGTCGTGCGCGCGGCGGTGGGCGGCGTGCTGCTCGCGACGCTCGCGTTCACCGCACACGAGCTCTCGGGCGCGTGGCTGACCTTCGGTCCGGGCTACGTCGCGGCGCGCTGGCTCGAGGGCGGCGAGCACGCGATCGGGCTGCTCGCGCTCACCATGCTCGTTCGCACGGCGGGGACGCTGACCTGCGTCTGGGGCGGCGGCGGAGGCGGCGTCTTCACCTCGCTCGCGGTGACCGGCGTGTTCGTCGGCGAGATCGTCGCGCAGGCGCTCGGCCGCAGCGAGAGCAACTTCCTGCCGCTGCTCGGCTCCGCGATCTTCCTCGGCGCCGGCTACCGCATCCCGCTCGCGGGCATGTTGCTCGTCGCCGAGTCGAGCGGCAGCCTGGTCCTGACGATGATCGGTGTGGTCGGCGTCGCGATCGGCCAGGTGCTGATGGGACCGCGCTCCGTGTCCGACGCGCAGCGCGAGCGTCGCACGCCGGAGGAGCTGTTCGACGAAGCAGCGCAGCGTGGTACGGGGGCTGCGAGCGCGCGCTCCGACGCCGTCGGGGCAGGAAGGGGATCGCGATGACGAGGCACCGGGTCGTTTCGTTGTTCGACGTCGACAACACGCTGCTCGACAACGACCGCGTCGTGCACGACATGATGCGCTTTCTCGATCGCGAGGTCGGCCACGAGCGCCAGCAGCGCTACTGGGCGATCTTCGAGGAGCTGCGCAAGGAGCTCGGCTACGCCGACTACCTGGGCGCGCTGCAGCGCTACCGCGTCGAGAACCCGCGCGACTCGCACCTGCTCGCGGTGTCGTCGTTTCTCGTCAACTATCCGTTCGCGAACCGGCTGTTCCCGAACTCGCTCGACGTGCTCGAGCACTTCCAGCAGTGGGGACCGACGGTGATCCTGTCCGACGGCGACGTCGTCTTCCAGCCGCGCAAGATCGAGCGCTCGGGGCTGCAGGAGGCGACCGACAGCAACATCCTGATCTACGTGCACAAGGAGCTCGAGCTCGACGACGTCGAGGCGCGCTATCCCGCCGACCACTACGTGCTGGTCGACGACAAGCTCCGCATCCTGACCGCCGTCAAGAAAGTCTGGGGCGAGCGCGTGACGACGATCTTCCCGCGGCAAGGACACTACGCGCACGACGCCAACGAGATCGCGAAGTATCCACCCGCCGACATCACGGTGGAGCGCATCGGCGATCTGGTCGGCGTCGAGCTCGACGCGCTGCTCGCGGCGGCGCGCGCGAAGAGATGAGGCTCGCGCGCGCGGCCCTGCTGCTGGTCGTCGCGGCGGCGACCGGGTGCGCGCTGTGGGCGTCGGACGACGCGCCACGACCGGCGGCGCTGATCGTCGCGCCCGGCGAACGCTTCACGATCTCGCTCGAGGCGAACCACTCGACCGGCTTCTCGTGGCAGCTCGCAAAGCCGCTCGCCGAGAACGTCGTGACGCTGGTCGAGACGACCTACGAGACGCCGCCGGGCGCGCCGCCCGGCGCTCCCGGCAAGGAGCTCTGGACGTTCGAGGCGGTCGCGCCCGGCTGGACGTCGATCGACTTCGCCTACCGGCGTCCGTGGGAGGAGAACCTCGCGCCGGCGCGGCTCGCGTCGTACTCGGTCGACGTGCGCGCGGGCGACGCGCCGTAGCGCGCGCTCGGTCCCGTCGCCGCTCGCGCGACACGCCGCAGTGCGTGCTCAGGTCCCGTCGCCGCTCGCGCGGAAGCGGCGACGGCGTGCGGCGGCGCTCTCGCGCGGACGTCGTGCGTCGCTCGGTGGGGCGGGCTTCTCGGGCGCGGGCGTCTCGGCGCTCGGCGGCTGGGCAGCGCTCTCCGGATCGGCAGTGCCCTCCGGCTTGCGTGCCTCGTCGGCCGGCTGCGCGTCGTCGCGCTGTGTGCCGTCGTCCGACGACGCCGGCGACGCGCTCGCGTCGAGCAGCCGCATCACCTTCTCGTACGACATGTGCACGAAGCGTCCCTCGGCTTCCGCGGTGACCCGGTCGCCGGCGAGGACGCGGCCGAGCGAGCGCACGTCGCGTCCCTCGACGCTCTCGACCCAGCCCTCGAAGCGCAGCGGCACGCCGAGCGGCGTCGGCGCGAGGTAGCGCACCTCGAGCTTGCGCGTCGGCCCGGCGACGCCGCGCATCAGGTTGGCGACGTTGAGCACCTGGTCGAAGGTCGCGGCGATGACGCCGCCGTGCACGCAGCCCGGCGGACCTTCGTACGGCGTCGTGAAGGTCACGGTGCCGATCGCGCGCGGCTCTTCCCAGACGATGCGCAGCGGCGGCGCGAGCGGGCTCAGGCGTCCGGCAATCGGATCGTAGGGGAACGAGTCCGCGACGCTCTCGGGCTCGGAGCTCGTGCTGCCGGGGTAGCGCGGCGGCCGCGGCTCGGGGACGAAGCGCTCGAGCTCGTGCACGATCGCGGCGACGGCTTCGGTCGCGCGCGCGAGCGCGCCGGGCGGCGCGTCCACGCTCACCGTCGCGTCGATCAGCCGGCGCACCTTGCTCGCGAGCGCCATGAGCTCGCCGCGCACGGCGTCGATCCGCTTCCCCCAGTCGTCGCCGCTCCTCTCGCTCATGCTGCTGGCTACCACGGAGCGGCGCCGCGCTGCACGACTCGCGACCTGCGCGCGAGCTCTACGTGGCGAGCTTCCCGCCCGCGGCGAGCGCGCGTCGCGGCGGCGCGCTCGAGGTCTCGCCGGACGGCTCCGCGTCGGCTGCGGGCGACCGGCGGCGGCCGCCGAGCGTGCGGCGCAGCTCCGACCACGGCACGGCGAGCAGGTAGGTCGCGGGCACCGGCCAGAAGCTCAGGTTCATCAGGACGTGGTTGCCGAGGTGGAACAGCACGCCGAGGCCGAGAAACGGCAGCCGCAGCCGGCGCACCACGATCGCGAGCGGGAAGCCGAGCTCGAAGAGCAGGGCGCCCCACGACAGCACGCGGCAGAGCGTCAGCGACGACGCGACCCACTCTCCGGCCGGGAGGCCGCGGTGCAGGAGGTAGTACTGCAGCGTCGCGCCGTCGGCCCAGGCGAAGCCGCTCGTCACGACCTTCGAGAGGCCGGCGTCGAAGTAGTAGAACGCGAGCTCGACGAACAGCAGCTCGAACGGCCAGCGTGCGAAGCGCGAGCTGCGTGCGGCGACGTCGTGGCGGGGCTCGGCGCCGCGCCACCGGCGGCGCACCAGCGCGTCGACCGACCAGACGCGCCCGCACGGCGACAGCGCGAGAAACAGCATCGCGTGCAGCAGCGGAATCGTCGAGTGCGCCACCTTGCCGAAGCAGTTGAGCAGCGCCTCCTGCAGGAGCTGCAGCAGGAAGGCGCCGAGCAGCGCCAGGTTGGTGAAGATTCCGAGGCCGCCGGCGACGAGCAGCGCCCGGGTCGCGACGTGCAGGGCGTGCATCTGCTCCGCGCTCGGCTGGTCGAGCCCGAGCAGCCGGACGAGCGCGACGGGATCCCACGTGAAGGCGGGCGCGTTCGCGACCGAGGCGAAGCGCGAGCGGCCGTTGAGCCATAGGACGATGAGGGCCAGGAGGACGCGCGCGATCGCGAGGTCCGAGAGCGGCGCGAGCGGGAACCAGACGCGCCGCCACGCCTGCACGAGGCGTCGCGGGACGGACGTCGCGCGAGCGCTGATCGGCGCCTCGCTCAACGCCGCCCCTTCGCGAGGGCGCACTTGGTGCGGACGACCGAGCCGTGCTCGGGCGCTTGCGGCCGCGCCACGGTCGTCAAGACCACCACGGCGGCGTCGACGCGGCGCTCCGGCGGACGGGACGCGTTGAAGCTGCGCACGAGCTCGCCGCAGGCGGCGGCCATGTCGAGCGAGTGGAGCAGGCGACGCTTGAGCTGGTCAGGATTGAGCCCGAACTGGAACGGCCGCATCTCGAACCAGGCGCCGCGGCGCAGCCCGTAGAGCGTCAAGCGGCGCGGCAGATCCCACTCGGGGTGCGCGGCGCGGAACATCGGCACGTGGGTGAGGGGGAACTCCTCGAGCTCGCCCCAGCCCTCGGCCACCTTCAAGACGAAGAACGCGACGAAGAGCAGCGACAGCAGCCATTCGCGCGCGCTCACCGGGGCACCTCAAACGGCGATCGCTTGCCAGTCGCCGCGGCGGAAGCGCCACGCCTTGAGCGTCGCGCGCGCGACGTAGTCGCCGATCAGCGCGGCCCACAGCCACGTCAAGCTCAGGTGCAGCACGTTGACCACCATCCAGGCGAAGCCGAGGCGACACCCGTAGAACGCGATCAGCACCGTGAGCAAGGGAAAACGTGTATCGCCCGCGCCGCGCAGCGCGCCGCCGAGCGTGAAGTCCATCGCCATGAGCGGCTGCGAGACGCCGAGCATGTAGATGAACGACACCGTGCCGGCGACGACCTCGGGCTGGTCGACGAACAGCCGCGCGATCGGCTCCGCGAACAGGAAGATCACGACGCCGATCGCCGACATCAGCGCGACCGACATCCAGGTCGCATGCCACCCCGCGGTCTCCGCGCGTCGCGGCTCGCCGGCGCCAAGGTTCTGGCCGACGAGCGCCGCCGCCGCGGCGGCGAAGCCGAAGCCCGGCAGGAACGACAGCGCGAGGATGCGCACGCCGATGAAGTACGCGGCGATCGCGTCCGTGCCGTAGCGCGCCGCGAACAGCAGGTAGAGGAAGAAGCCGATCTGCATCAGCAGCTGCTCGGCCGCCGCGGGATAGCCGATGTGCAGCACGCGGCGGATCGTGGCGACGTGCAGCGCGAGGTCGGCCCAGTCGAGACGCAGGCGCAGCCGTCCGACGGCGAGCAGCACGAGCGACAGCGCCATGCCGACCGTGAACGAGATCGCCGACGCGAGACCCGAGCCGCGCACGCCGAGCGCCGGCAAGCCGAGCTTGCCGAAGATCAGCACGTAGTTGAGCGCGACGTTGAGCACGTTGACCACGACACCGATCGCGAGCGGCGTGCGGGTGTCGCCGGTGCCGCGCAGCGCGGAGGCGACGACGAAGAACACCGAGTACGCCGGCACCGACAGCATGACGAGGTGCACGAACGCGGCGCCGAGCTCGACGACGTGGTCCTCGACGCCGAAGGCGCGCACGAGCGGCGCGGCGAACGCGATCACCGGCACGATCGCTGCGACCGCGAGCGCCGCGGCGACCAAGATCGATTGCCCGAGGATGCGCTCGGCCTCCCCCCGCTGCCCGGCGCCGATGCTGCGCGCGACCAGCGCGAGCGTCCCGGTGCCGACCGCGGTCATGGTGACCGTCACCGCGCCGAGGATCTGCGCCCCGACGCCGACCGCGGCGACCGAGGTCGCGCCGAGCCGCGACACGAACAGCATGTCGACCAGCCCGACCAGCGACTCGGAGAGCATGGTGACGATCACCGGCCAGGCGAGCGACCAGATGACGCGGCGGGACTGCGCGAGAGGCGCGCTGCGTGGAGCGGACGCCTCGGAACCCAGGATCAGGCTTGCTGGCTCTCCCTCCATCGCGCGCTCGTCCTGGCAAAGCGGACGCGACGAGCGTACGCAACTCGGCCCGGAGGGCCCGATCCTCGGCATCCGTGCGGCGGCGGCGTGAACGGACGGTGAAGCTTTGCCTTGGCCGCCGCGTCCGCGGCGAGGACTGCGCTCGCGCGCTTGCACCGGGGGCCGGGAACGTCGAAGATCCGGCCGGCCAATCCAGGCAGGAGGGATCCATGAGCAGTAAGAAGGACGATCTCGAGGCCAAGTCGGAGCTGTCCCGCCGCGAGTTCCTCGCGGGGCTCGCCGCTGCGACCGGCGCGTTGATGGTCGGCAGCTGCAGCGACAGCTCCGACAGCGACTCCACCGACGTCGAGCATCTGCCGCTTCCCGACCCCGAGACGTCGGGCATCGAGCACATCGTCGTCGTGATGATGGAGAACCGCTCGTACGACCACTTCCTGGGCTGGCTCCCCGGCGGCGACGGCCTCCAGTCCGGGCTCGAGTACGTCGACCGGCGCGGCGTGGCGCACGCGCCCTATCCGCTCGCGCCCGAGTGGCAGGGCTGCCAGTACGGCGATCCCGACCACAGCTACAACGGCGGTCGGATCCAGTTCGCCGACGGCGCCTGCGACGGCTGGCTCCGGGCGTCGACCGACGACCTCTTCCCGATCGGCTACTACCGCCAGGAGGATCTCTCGTTCTTCGGCCAGGCGGTGCCGTCGTGGACGACGTGCGACCGATACTTCTGCTCGCTGATGGGCCCGACGTTCCCGAACCGGATCTACCAGCACGCGGGAGCGACCGACCGTCTGCGCAACACGCTCGATCCGAGCGACCTGCCCGCGATCTGGGACCGGATCGCCGAGAAGGGGCTGAGCGGCCGCTACTACTACAACGACCTGCCGGTGACCGCGCTGTTCGGCGCGCGCTTCATCGACATCAGCAAGCCGTACTCGGAGTTCCTCGCCGACGCGGCGGCGGGGCGGTTGCCCAACCTGGCGTTCGTCGATCCGCGCTTCGTCAACGAGGAGCTCGGCACCTCGAACGACGACCACCCGTTCGCCGACATCCGCAACGGGCAGATCTTCCTCAACGAGATCTACGAAGCCATCGTGTCGAGCCCGAACTGGCCGAACACCGTGCTGGTGATCAACTACGACGAGTGGGGCGGCTTCTACGACCACGTGCCGCCGCCGCTCATGCCGCAGACTGCGCTCGACCGCGAGATCGGCAACGATGGTCGTCTCGGCTTCCGCGTGCCGCTGCTCGTGGTGTCGCCGCTCGCGCGCCGCGGCTTCATCGGCCACGAGGTCTACGACCACACCTCGATCCTGCGCATGGTCGAGTGGCGCTGGGGACTCGATCCGCTCGCCGAGCGCGACGCGACGGCGTACAACCTTGCGCACGTGCTCGACTTCCAGAAGGGCAAGGACCTGCGCGCGCCGCGCTTCGACGTGCCGCAGGGCCCGTTCGGCCACGAGTGCATCCACGGCGAGGCGTCGCGCGCGGCGCGGGCCGACGTGGTCGAGCTCGGGCAGCGCGCGCGGCGCTACGGGTTCGACGTTCCGTGGTGATGCGCTGCTGATCGTCGGGCGCGCGGCGAGCGGGATGCGCTCGTCGCTGCGATCGTCGCTGTGAGATGTGATTGACGCGCGCTGCGTCGCTCGCCCGCGAGGTCGTGCGGGTGGCGGCGCGGCGTGTCGTTGCTTGACGCCGCAGCCGCGGCACGCCGCTCCCGCGTAGCGTCGACCGCGTTGCGTCGGGGCGTCGCCGCGCCACGCCGCTGCCGCACCGCGCTCCGCGTTTTCACCGCGCGCCCGTTCGTGCTTTGGCTCTGCATGATGCGCCCAGTCCTCGGCCCCCGCCGGACGCTCGCCGCGTGGCTCGTGCTGTCGCTCGCGCTGCACGGCGCCGGCTGCTCCGCGTACCGGCCGACGCCGCCCGATCCCGCGACCTTCCGCCACCGCGCGCAGGCGCAGACGCGCAACGACGTCACGGTGACCGTCGCCGTCCTCGACGCGGACGAGGCGAGCCGCGTCTTCGGCGTGTCGCTCTACCGGCGCGGCATCCAGCCGATCTGGATCGAGGTGCACAACGGCAGCGACGGTCCCTATCTCCTGTCGAAGCCGAGCATCGACCCGCACTACTACTCACCGCTCGAGGCGTCGTACGTGAGCCACTACCGGACGACGGGCTACCTGCCGGGCGGCCTCAAGAACCTGCTCCTCTTGCCGCTGGTCGTGCCGGGCGCGCTGCAGTCGCTCGGCGCGCGCCGCGCGAACGCCCAGATGGACGAGTACTTCCTCTCGCAGGGCTTCGGCTCCGAGGTGATCGGCCCGGGCGAGACGGAGAGCGGCTTCGTCTTCGCCGGCATCGACGAGGGCACGCGCAAGGTGAACGTCGTGCTCTACGGCGAGGACGGCAAGCTCAGCTTCCGCTTCCTCGTGCCGATGCCCGACATCGAGCGCGACCTCGATCCGGAGGGGATCGCGCGCCTGCACCCCGACGAGCAGATCGTGCACGTCGACGAGACGGGTCTGCGCACGGCGCTCGAGGCGATGCCGTGCTGCACGACCGACGCCGACGGCACCAAGTACGGCGATCCGGTCAATCTCGTGGTGATCGGCGACCTCGAAGACATCCTCGACGCGTTCAGCCGCGCCGGCTGGTACGAGACCGAGCGCATCCACGCCGGCTCGATCGTGCGCACCGTGCAGTCGTTCCTCTTCGGCTCGACCTACCGCGTGTCGCCGGTGAGCGATCTCTATCTCTTCGGACGCCGCCAGGACATCGCCTTCCAGAAGGTGCGGCGCACAGTCGACGACCGGCACCACTTCCGGCTCTGGGTCACCTGGCTGCGCTTCCAGGGCAAGCCGGTGTGGGTCGGGCAGGCGAGCCGCGACATCGGCGTGCGCTTCACGACGCAGACCTGGAATCTGACGACGCACAAGATCGACCCCGAGGTCGACGACGCGCGCGACTACGTGATCGGCGACCTCGTGCAGCAGGAGTCGGCGAGCCTGGTGGGCTACGTCGAGGGTGTCGGCGCCGCGCCGCCGAACGCGCCGCGCGAGAACCTGACCGGCGATCCGTACTTCACCGACGGCTGGCGCGCGTTCGTGGTGCTGGCGGAGCCGCCGGCCGAGCTGCGGGTGACGGACCTGCGCTGAGCCGGCGCGCGCGGGCGCGGTCGGGCGAGCTCGTTCCGCTCGGCGGATTGCGCACGTCGGCCGCGGCGGCGAGGGCGGCTCGCGCGTCCGCGCGCGCCGCGCGGCTCAGCCGAGCTGGCTCGTGAACTGCTGCATGTCGAAGTAGTCGCGCCAGGCGCTGATCTTGCCCTCCGGCGTGACCTCGAACGCGCCCATCACCGGCAGCTCGATCGACTTGCCGTTCATCACGAAGCGGTCGACGCGCTCGGTGAGGACGACGCTGCCGGTGGTCGCGAGCGCGCGCATCTCGAACTCGACCTTCGAGGACGGCGTGATGAACTGCGCGAGCGTCGCCTCGATCGCCTCGCGACCGCTCACGGGCGCGAGCGGAATGTTGTGATAGACGGCGTCGTCGGTGAAATAGCCGGCGAGCTCCTTCACGTCGCGACGCTCGACGGCCTTGCAGAAGCTGCGCACGGTCTCTTCTGGCGTCATGGCGATCCGCTTACGACGGATCGCGACGCGATGCGAGACTCCTGCGGGCGTCGAACGACGCGGCGCGTCCGCAGCGGCAGCTCCGCGCCGCGAGCGCGCGCCGGCGCTAGTCCGGATCGTACGCCAGGTTCGCCGTGAGCCAGCGCTCGACCTGCTTCACGCTCACACCCTTGCGCCGCGCGTAGGCCTCGACCTGGTCGACGTTGATGCGACCGACCGCGAAGTAGCGCGCCTCGGGGTGCGCGAGGTAGATGCCGCTCACCGACGCCGCGGGCTGCATGGCGAAGCTCTCGGTGAGCGTGATGCCGACCTCGGGCGCACGGAGCAGCTCGAAGAGCTTGGTCTTCTCCGAGTGGTCGGGGCAGGCGGGGTAGCCGAACGCCGGGCGGATGCCGCGGTACTTCTCGGCGATCAGCTCCTCGTTGGTGAGGCTCTCGTTCGCGCCGTAGCCCCAGTCGCGCCGCGCCTGGGCGTGCAGGTACTCGGCGAAGGCCTCGGCGAGGCGGTCGGCGAGCGCCTTCACCATGATCGCGCTGTAGTCGTCGTGCGCGGCCTCGAAGGCGCCGACCACCTCGTCGGCGCCGAGCCCGGCGGTCACCGCGAAGCCGCCGACGTAGTCCTCGAGCCCCGAGTCGATCGGCGCCACGTAGTCGGCGAGCGAGCGGTAGACGCTCTGACCCTCGTACTTGGTCTCCTGCTGGCGCAGCATCGCGAAGCGCGCGAGCTCGTGCTTGCGCGTCTCGTCGGTCCACAAGATGATGTCCTCGCCGTCGCTGTTCGCCGGCCAGAACGCGTAGACGCCGCGCGCCTTGAGCAGGCGCTCGTCGACGATCCGCTGCAGCAGCTTTTGTGCTTGCGCGAAGAGCTCGCGCGCCGCCTCGCCGTAGGTCGGGTGCTCGAGGATCTCGGGGTACTTCCCGCGCAGCTCCCAGGCGTGGAAGAGGAACGTCCAGTCGATGTACGGGACGAGCTCCGAAAGCGGCACGTCGTCGAGCACGCGGCGTCCGGTGAACGACGGCCGCGCGATGTCCTCCGCGCGCCACTCGATGCGCAGCCGACGCTCGAGCGCCTGCTGGTAGGGCAGCAGCGGCCGGCTCTGGCGCTCGGCGTAGAGCGCGCGCAGGTCCTGCTGCTCGGCGCGGTTCTTCGCGTCGAACGCCTCGCGCTGCGCCGGGTCGAGCAGCCCCGCGACGACGCCGACCGCGCGCGACGCGTCGAGCACGTGCACCGTCGAGTGCGAGTACTCGGGCGCGATCTTGACCGCGGTGTGCTGACGCGACGTGGTCGCGCCGCCGATCAGCAGCGGCAGGTCGAAGCCCTGGCGCTCCATCTCCTTCGCGACGTGCACCATCTCGTCGAGTGACGGCGTGATCAGACCCGAGAGCCCGATGATGCTCACGCCCTGCTCGCGCGCGGTCGCGAGGATCTTCTCGCACGGCACCATCACGCCGAGGTCGATGACCTCGTAGTTGTTGCAGGCGAGCACCACGCCGACGATGTTCTTGCCGATGTCGTGCACGTCGCCCTTGACGGTGGCGAGCAGGATCTTGCCCTGCGGACGCACGAGCTCGCCGGCCTCGGCGCGGCGCTTCTTCTCCTCCTCCATGAAGGGCAGCAGGTAGGCGACCGCCTTCTTCATCACGCGGGCGCTCTTCACCACCTGCGGCAGGAACATCTTGCCCGAGCCGAACAGGTCGCCGACGATCTTCATGCCGTCCATCAGCGGACCTTCGATGACGTCGAGCGGCTTGTCGTACTTGCGCCGCGCCTCCTCGACGTCCTCCTCGATGAAGTCGACGATGCCCTTGACCAGCGCGTGCGACAGGCGCTCCTCGACCGTGCCGTCGCGCCACGCGAGGTCCTCGCCGCGCGCCTGGCTCTTGCCCTTGACGGTCTCGGCGAAGGCGACGAGGCGCTCGGTCGCGTCCGGACGCCGGTTGAAGATCACGTCCTCGATCAGCTCGAGCAGGTCCTTGGGGATCTCCTCGTACACCGCGAGCTGGCCCGCGTTGACGATCCCCATGTCCATCCCCGCCTTGACGGCGTGGTAGAGGAAGGCCGCGTGCATCGCTTCGCGAACGACGTCGTTGCCGCGGAACGAGAACGACAGGTTCGAGACGCCGCCGCTCACGTGCACGCCCGGGCAGGTGCGCTTGATCTCGCGCGTCGCCTCGATGAACGACACCGCGTAGTCGTTGTGCTCCTCGATGCCGGTCGCGATCGCGAGGATGTTCGGATCGAAGACGATGTCCTGCGGCGGGAAGCCGACCTCCTCGGTGAGGATGCGGTAGGCGCGCTGGCAGATCGCGACCCGACGCTCGGTGGTCGTTGCTTGACCCTCCTCGTCGAACGCCATCACGACCACGCCCGCGCCGTAGCGGCGGATGCGTCGCGCCTGCTCGCGGAAGACGTCCTCGCCCTCCTTGAGGCTGATCGAGTTGACGATGCCCTTGCCCTGGATGCACTTGAGCCCGGCCTCGATCACCTCGAACTTCGAGCTGTCGACCATGATCGGGACGCGCGCGATCTCGGGCTCGGTCGCGACCAGCTTCAGGAACGTGCTCATCTCCTTCGCGGAGTCGAGCATGCCCTCGTCCATGTTGACGTCGATCAGGTTGGCGCCGCCGCGCACCTGCTCGGCGGCGACCGCGAGCGCGCCCTCGTGGTCGCCGGACTTGATGAGCCGCGCGAACTTCTTCGAGCCGGTGACGTTCGTGCGCTCGCCGATCATGACGAAGCCGGTCTCGGGCCGGATGGTGAACGGCTCGAGGCCGCTGAAGTGCGAGAAGCCGTCGGGCTCGACCGGCACGTGCGGCGCGACGCCGCGCACCGCCTCGGCGATCGCGCGGATGTGATCGGGCGTGGTGCCGCAGCAGCCGCCGACGATGTTGAGCCAGCCGGCTTCCGCGAACTCGCGCACGATGCGCGCGGTGTCCTCGGGCGTCTCGTCGTAGCCGCCGAACGCGTTCGGCAGGCCCGCGTTCGGGTAGCAGCTGATGAAGGTCGGCGCGGTCGCGGCGAGCGTCTCGAGGAAGGGACGCATGTCGCTCGCGCCGAGCGCGCAGTTGAGCCCGACCGCGAGCGGCTTCGCGTGCTCGACGGAGTACCAGAAGGCTTCGATCGTCTGCCCCGACAGCGTGCGTCCGCTGCGGTCGGTGATGGTGCACGACAGCACGACCGGCAGGCGGATGCCGCGCTCCTCGAAGACCTCCTCGATCGCGAAGATCGCGGCCTTCATGTTGAGCGTGTCGAAGCTCGTCTCGGGCAGCAGCAGGTCGACGCCGCCGTCGATCAGGCCGCGCACCTGCTCCGCGTAGGCGTCCTTCAGCTCGTCGAACTCGATCGCGCGGTACGCCGGGTTGTTGACGTCCGGCGAGATCGACAGCGTGCGGTTGGTCGGGCCGATCGCGCCCGCGACGAAGCGCGGCTTCGACGGGTCCTTGCGCGTGTACTCGGCCGCCGCTTCCTTCGCGACCCGCGCGCCCTGGACGTTCATCTCGTAGACCAAGTGCTCGAGCCCGTAGTCCGCCTGCGCGACCGAGGTCGAGGTGAAGGTGCAGGTCTCGATGATGTCGGCGCCGGCCTCGAGGTAGGCGCGGTGGATCTCGCCGATGACGTCCGGACGGGTCAGGACGAGGACGTCGTTGTTGCCGCGCTGGTCCTTCGGGTGATCCTTGAGCAGCGTGCCGCGGAAGTCGGCCTCGGTGAGACCGTAGCGCTGCACCATCGTGCCCATCGCGCCATCCAGGACCAGGATGCGGCGACGGAGCAGGTCCTCGAGGACGCTCTGGGTGTTCGTGTCGGCCAAGTCGGGGTCCCTCGTCAAAGGCCGCGCCGGGGCGCGGAAATCGAGTCGTCGAGTCTAGCGGACGGGGTAGGGCGAGGCATCCCGTTTCCTGCGACGATCGTCGAGGGCCGGGGACGCTCCGCGCGGCGGGCGGCTCGATCTCGGGCGCCCGCGCTCAGCCCCGCACCGCCTCCAGGACGCGCAGGAAGTTGCCGCCCAGGATCTTGCCGATCCGCTCCGCGCTCCAGCCCCGGCGCAACATGAGGTCGACGAGCCGCGGCAGCTCGAGCACCGTCGGCATGTCGCGCGGCGGGTTGATCGCGCCGTCCCAGTCGCTGCCGAGCGACGCGAAGTCCTCGCCCACCGTATCCACGATGTGCGCGAGGTGGCGCACGATCGTCTCGGCGCGGCCGCCCGCCCACGGGTCGCCGAGGAACGGCGAGTGGTACATGACGCCGATCGTGCCGCCGCTGTCGGCGATCGCGCGCAGCTGGTCGTCCTCGAGGTTGCGCCAGTGGCGAAACACGCCGGCGACGCCCGTGTGGGTGACGACGATCGGCAGCGAGCGGTCGTGCACCGCGACCGCGTCGAAGAAGCCGGCGCGGTTGATGTGCGCGAGGTCGACGAGGATGCGCTTCTCGTTCATCCGCCGGACGTAGTCGCGTCCGGCCTCGGTCAGCCCCTGGTCGCGCCGCTTGTCGACCGGCGCGCTGGTCGCGCCGAGCGACGAGGACGACAGGTGCACGAGCGTGATGCGCACGACGAGATCGTCGGGGATCAGGTCGAGCGCGTCGGGGCTGCCGTCGAGCGCGTTGCCGCCCTGGATGCCGATGAAGGCGCCGTGCTTGCCGGCTGCGCGCGCGCGCCGGTACTCGGCGACGTTGCGCACCACCGCGAAATCCTCCGGCACGCTGTCGAAGAGGCTCTGCAGGTGGCGGAGATTCTTCAGGAAGACGTCGGCGCGGCGCTCGGCGCGGCGCGACGGGTTGGTGGTGATCACCCAGATCGCGCCGGTCAGCCCCGCTTCGCGCGCGCGCGGGAAGTCGACCTGCGAGTAGAAGCGCGCGCCGAAGAGCCCGTGTCCATGCCGGCGGCGCAGGTCGTAGCCGAAGACGCGCGTCCAGATGAACGAGTCGACGTGCAGGTCGATCACGTCGCTCGCCAGGTAGATCTCCACCGCTTCGCGCGACACGCCGAGCTCGCGCGCCCAGAGCGCGGGATCGGCGCGGTGGTCGCGCCAGGCGAGCCGTGAGCGTCCGAGTGCAGGCACGTCGCTTCGATACGGTGGCGTGCGGCGGGCGGCAAGGCACGATGCGTCTCGGGCGGGCGGTGTCGCGGCGCGCGACGGTGCAGGGAGTTGCGCCGGTGCGCGGGCGCGGTTCCCGGCGCGTTGCTGTCGCCGCGTGAGCCCGGCCGATGAGGCTGCGCGCGCGGCTACGGCTTGTTCTGCGGCTTCGCGTACGTGAGCCGCTTGCCCTTGCGCTCGAGCAGCACGGTGTCGGTATAGGTCTCGCCGCTCGCGTCGACCGTGATCTCGAGCTCCGGCCCGTAGTCCGGCGGCAGCGCGAGCTGGTGCGTGCGCACGAGCAGGCTCGCGTTGTTGCGCTGCAGTTGGTTGGCGCGCAGCAGGATCGTCAGACGGTCGAGCCCGAGCGGTCGCCACGAGCGCGGATCGGCGAGCGTGCAGCGCACGCTCGAGAGCCCGCGGCAACGAAACGCCGTGCCGGGGACGGTGACGTCGAGCACCGGCGGCCCGCCGACCTCGCCGACGCGCACCCGCACGCCGTTCGTGAGGTCGATGGTCGGTGGCGGCGGCAGCAGCGGCGACTCCCAGCCGTTGCGCCCGACGTCGCCCTCGAGCTGGATGCGGTCGCGCCCCGGGATCGCCGCGAAGTTGACGCGTCCCTTGCGGATCGCGAACGAGCCCGCCGAGGTGTAGGTCGCGTGCGAGTCCGGCTTGAAGGTCGCCGGGTCGGTCGAGGTGACGCTGACGCTCGCCTGCATGATCGTGCCCGGCTCGACCTCCGGCTCGACGCGCACCCGCGCCCAGATGTCGCGGCACGCGGGCAGCCCCTTCTTGTCGCACGGCGGCACGTCGCCGAGGTCGAACGACACCGTGTTGCCCGCCACGCTTCCGTCGATCGGCTCCCAGTCCGGCTGACGGCGCGCCGAGAGGAACGTCGTGCCGGGCGGCAGCTCGAGCGTCGCGACGACGCCCGGCGCGGCCTGGGTGCCCGTCACCTTGATCTCGATCTCGTAGACCAGCTCGCCGCCGATCGGCGCCGGGTCGACGCGATCGTCAAGCGCAACTTTGAGTGGCCCGGCGAGCGCCGCGGTTGGCGCCAGGAGGAGGACGGCCGCGAAGAGGAAGGTGAGGAGCGCCATGGCGTCGGCGGTAGCAGCGTGGACGAGGTGCAGGCAAGCCAAAATCGCGGAACGAACGGACGTCGAAGAGCGTCGCGCGTCGTTCGAGCGCCGGACGCGCTTCGGGCGCACGTCGAGGCATGCGGGCGAACGTGGCCGCTCGTCCGATGCGGCAACGTCGGGTCGTGCGGCGCACCGTCGCGGCGGACGCTTCCCTGCGAGCTTCGTGGCCCACTCGCTGCGGCGCACCGATCGCGCCCGCTCTCTGACGTCGCGCGGCGGATCTGGTATGGGCCCCGCATGGTGCAGGCCCGCAACCCGGCGCTCGAGCCGCGCGACGAGCGGTCGGGCGACCGTACGTTCTACGTCTTCAACGCCGTGGTGTCGGTCGCGGCGCTGGCCTTCATCGCCTGGATCCTGCTGGTGCGCACCGCGGCCCCGCCGGGCGAGGTCGACCTCCGCTTCATGCCCGCGGTCAACGCGAGCTTGAACGCGCTCGCGACGGTGCTGCTCGCGGCGGGCTGGATCGCGATCCGACGCCGCGCGATCCACGTGCACAAGCGCCTCATGGTCGCGGCGTTCGCCGCCTCGGCGCTCTTCCTCGTCGGCTACCTCGCGTACCACTACGTGCACGGCGACACGCGCTACCAGGGCGAGGGCCTGCTGCGCGTCGTGTACTTCGTCGTGCTGATCACGCACGTGCTGCTGTCGATGGCGGTGGTGCCGATGGCGCTCGCCGCGTTCTGGTTCGCCTGGCGCGGGCAGTTCGCGCGCCACGCGCGGGTGACGCGCATCCTGCTGCCGATCTGGCTCTATGTCTCGGTCACCGGCGTCGTGATCTTCTTCATGCTGCGCGGCAGCGTCCCGTCCGTCCCGTGACGCGCTCGACCTTCCGGCACCGCGTCCCGTTCTACGAGACGGACGCGATGGGCATCGTCCACCACGCGAACTACGTGCGCTACCTCGAGCTCGCGCGCATCGCCTGGATGGACGAGCACGACCGACCGTACCGCGAGTACATCGCCGACGGTCTGCACTTCTCGACGACGCGCGTCGACCTGCGCTACGTGCGCCCCGCGTGCTTCGACGACGTGCTCGAGGTGACGACGTGGCTCGACTGGGTCGGCGGCGCGTCGCTCGGCATGGCGTACGAGATCACGCGCGACGGCGTGAAGATCGCCGAGGGCATCACCGAGCACGCGATGGTCGACGGCAGCGGGAGGCCGCGTCGCATCCCGCTCGAGCGCCGCGAGCGGCTCAGCGCGCTCGCCGCCGACCCAACGCCCCGCGCCGCGCGAAGACGGCGAGAAACGGCAGACCGCTAGCCGCGACCAGCAGCGCCACCGCGCACTCGAGCGGACGTCCGAGCAGCATCGCGACCGCGATCGCGACGTTCGCGACCAGGTAGAGCGCAGGCACCACCGGGTAGCCCCACGCGCGGTACGGACGCTGCGCCGTCGGACGGCTCCAGCGCAGCGCGTAGAGCGCGCTCGTGTCGGCGATCGTCGCCAGCACGATCGCGAAGGTCGTGTAGTTGAGGACGTTCGGGAAGCCCTGCAGGACGAGGATCAGCGCGATCGCGGTCACCGCCTGCGCGACGATCGCCACGTGCGGCGTGCGGAAGCGCTCGTGCACCCGCTCGGAGCCCGCGAAGAAGAGGCCGTCGAGCGCCATCGCGTACGCGATGCGCGGCCCGACCAGGATGGTCGCGTTCAAGCAGCCCAGGATCGAAAGCAGGATCAGCCCCGCGACCACCGTGCCGCCGAGCGGGCCGAAGAGCGCGATCGCCGCCGCCTCGCCCGCGCGCGGCTCGCCCGCGAAGACCTCCATCGGCAGCGCGTGCAGGTAGAGCGCGTTGAGCAGCAGGTAGAGCGCGGTGCAGACGCCGAGACCCAGGAACAGCGAGCGCGGCAGGTTGCGCTGCGGCTCGCGGATCTCGCTCGCGACGAACACCGACGCGTTCCAGCCGAGATAGCTGAACAGCACCGGCGACATCGCGAGCCCGAAGCCCGCGAGCGTCGCGTCGCCGGGTGCGAAGCTCTCCGTGCCCGCGCCCGGTGCCACGTGCGGCGTGAACAGCCAGCCCACGACGCCGAGCCCCGCGAGCGTCGCGACCTTGAGCGCGGCGCTCAGGTTGTTGACCAGCGCCCCCGGACGCACGCCGACGTAGTTCACCCACGACGTGACAACGGTCAGCGCCACCGCGACCGCGACCTTGCCGCCCCTGCCCAGGTCGACGAACGGCCCCAGCCCTTCCGCGAAGCCGATCGCCAGCGTCGCCACCGTGCCCGCGTAGATGACGAAGAACGAGAGCCAGCCGACGAGAAAGCCCGCCGCCGGGTGGTACGCCTCGCGCAGGTAGACGTAGTCGCCGCCCGCGTGCGGGTACATCGCGCCGAGCTCCGCGTTGGCGAGCGCGCCGGCGAGCGACAGCAGCCCGCCGAGCGCCCAGGCGAGGAGGAAGAGGCTCGGATCCGGCAAGCTCGACGCGACGACGCCCGGGGTGAGGAAGATGCCGACGCCGATCACCGAAGACACCACGAGCAGCGTCGCGTCAGTGAGCGACAGCGTGCGCTCGAGGCGGTCGTGCGGGTGGCGGTCGTCGTGCGGCGGCGCGGTCGGTGGCGCGGGCGAGGGGCGCTCGGGGGGCCTCGTCACGCGGCGGGGTTTAGCAGAGTGGGGTGCGTTGGGCTGCGGGGTGAAGTCGGAACTCAGGGAGCAGTCGACGCGATCGCGCTGACGCCGTCGTCGCGCTGCCCTGGCCCGTCACGGCAGCCGATGCGGTCGGTGATCGGCTGGGCAGTCGGTGTCGCACCAGTTGGTGCCGTCGGCGTAGGTCGAGTGGCGGGTCGAGCAGCCGATGATGCGGTCCGCGCCGTACTTTCTCTCGGAGTCGAGGCCGCGCGCTCCATGAGCGCGTCCTCGCAGTCAACCGCCTGATCTCAGGGCAGCTACCTTGCTTACGGCATTGGGCTACGACATCTTCACGCTGCCTCGGCCCAGGCGCTTGAAAGCACTTCTGCTTGCTGAAGAACCGTTTGTGTCGCTTTCTCCTGCTTGTCCGGAGGATACCCGTACTTGCGCAGGAGTCGCCTCACGTAGACCCGCAATTGCGCCCGCACGCTCTCGCGGATCGTCCAGTCGATGGTGACGTTCTTCTTGACCGTAGCGGCGAGCTCGCGCGCGATGGTTTTCAGCGTTTCGTCGTCTTGTTGCGGATGTGTGGCTGCCACTCCTTGGGGTCGGACCCTGAACCGGTCATGACGACCTTGAGCGCGCCTTCTTCATCGGATTCGCCATGCCATTCCGGGCGCAGCGCGATCAGCTCGCGGTAGAGCGAGACGGCGATGCGGCGGCTCATCACCACCACCATGGCCTTGCCCTCCATCGCCTCGCAACGCCTCTCGTAGCTCCACGAGGTCACGGGCGATGAGCTTTAGTCGCTTCTCGCTGCCGACCAGGGCCTCGAGCTGTGCCCACCTTCTCTTCAGCTGCTCCTTGCGCTCGACTTCCTCGCCCTCGGTGACTTCCTCGAACTGCGCATCGATCTTCGGGCGTTCCGTCTCCGAAAGTTCGAGCTTCGCGAGGCGGCTTTCGTAGTAGATCGGCACCGTAGCGCCGTCGTCCACCGCGCGCTGGATGTCGTAGATGCTGATGTAGTCGCTGAAGACCGCGCGCGTGTTGGCGTCAGTCTTCTCGATCGGCGTGCCGGTGAAGCCGACGAACGATGCGTTCGGTAGCGCATCGCGCATATGACGAGCGAAGCCGTCGATGAAGTCGTACTGACTTCGATGCGCCTCGTCGGCGATGACGACGATATTGCGCCGTTCCGAGAGCACGGGGTGGCGGTCGCCGCGTTTCCGGCAGGAACTTCTGAATGGTGGTGAAGACCACGCCGCCGGAGGCGACTTTCAGTTTCTCACGTAGGTCGGCGCGGTCCTTGGCTTGCACCGGCAGCTGGCGCACCAGGTCGTGGCAGCGGGCGAAGGTGCCGAAGAGCTGATCGTCGAGGTCGTTGCGGTCGGTGATCACGACGATGGTCGGGTTCTTCATCGCCGGGTGCAGGATCACGCGTCCCGCGTAGAAGGCCATCGTGAGGCTCTTGCCCGAGCCCTGCGCGTGCCAGACGACGCCCACGCGTCGATCGCCAGGTTCACCGCCCGGCTTGCGCCCTCTCCCGTACCGTCCCGATGCGTCCGCGACGTGCCACTCGGCGAGAGCCGCTGCGCGCAGCGTTTCTTCCACCGCAGCATTGACGGCGTGGAACTGGTGATAGCCGGCCATCTTCTTGACGAGCTTGCCGCCGCCCTCGTCCTCGAAGACAATGAAATAACGCAGAAGGTCGAGAAAACGGCGCCGCTCGAAAACGCCATTGAGCAACACCTCGAGCTGCGAAACCGTCGCCGGCGCATCGACTTCGCCGGAGAGTGCGCCAGGGCTTGAACCACTCCTTGCCGGCACCGAGCGTGCCGATGCGCGCTTCCACGCCGTCCGAGACGACGAGCACCGCGTTCGTCGTGAACAGAGCGGGAATCTGCGCCTGATAGGTCTCCAGCTGCTGCCTCATGGGCCGATCCAGTGGCTCACCGGGTGCATCAGGAACTCCTCGATCGGAATGCCGTCGCCGCCAACCAGCAGCTTGCGCTGAGGTTTGAAGGCCGCGGCGAAGGCATCCATCCCGGGCAGGGTGTCGGTGGAGCGACCGCTCTTGACCTCGATGGCGGTCAGCCGGCGGCCGGCGCGCACGACGAAATCCACTTCGCGATTGCGGTCGCGCCAATAGAAGAGGTTGCATTCACCGGCCATTGCGGCGTTGGCGAGATGCGCACCTACCGCGGATTCCGTCAGCCTGCCCCAGTACTCGCGGTCGGCACGTGCCTCATCGAAGGTGTAGTCGCCCAGCGCCGAGAACAGCGCGGTATTGAGCACCTGCAGCTTCGGGCTCGACGCGCGGCTGCGCACCGCTTGCCCCGCGAACTTGGGGAGGCCGACGAGCATGCCTGCGCCAGCCAGCAGGTCGAGGTAATGCGCCAGCGTGGTGGTGTTCCCCGCTTCCTGGAGCTGGCCGAGCATCTTGGTGTACGAAAGGACCTGTCCCGAGTAGCGGCACCCCAGCTCGAACAGCCGCCGCAGCAGCGCCGGCTTGTCCACGCGGGTGAGCAGCAGCACGTCGCGGGCGATGGTGGTCTCGATCAGCGCGTCGCGCACATAGCGCACCCATCGCGCGGGCTCGTCCACGAGCGGCGCCGCGCCGGGGTAACCGCCGTAGAACATGCTCTTCTCGACTGGCCAGCCGAAGGCCTGCTGCATCTCCTGCGCCGACCAGTGTGGCAGGTAGAGAATTTCGAATCGCCCTGCGAGGCTCTCGGACAGGCCGCGCTGGATCAGCAGCGGCGCCGAGCCGAGCAGCACGACCTTCAGCGCCCGCCGCCTGCGGGTGTCCTCGTCCCACAGGCGCTTCACCGTCTCGGACCAGCCGGGGATCTTCTGCACCTCGTCGAGCACGAGCACGGCGCCGTCCCCGAGCAGCCGCCCCGCATCCCACTGCTGGGCGATCCACTCGGCCCCGCGCAGCGTCGGCTCGTCGGCGCTGACAAAATGCGCCGGCATGCCGGCCTGCTCGACCACCTGCTGTGCCAGCGTGGTCTTTCCCACCTGGCGCGGCCCCGCCACCACCTGGATGAAACGCCGCCGCTCCGCCAGCCGGCGGGCGAGGACGGAAGCCTGGGGGCGCTGATACGCCATTACAAATTACTCAATGCCCTGAGCAATTTTACTCAGGGCAATGAGCGTGGTCAAGCGAGGTCGGCCGTTTCTGCTTCCTGGATCTCCTTGAGCGTGCGGCCGCCGGCATCCTTCCATTCGACGCGGCCATTGGCCGATCGTCCGAGCAGCACCCCTGCGGCGGTCGACGGTGAATTGAACGTGTAGTCCTGCGTCAGCCTGTAGGCGTCGCCCTCGAGTGCGAATACGCCTTGCTCGAGCAGCGACCTTCGGAGTGCCACCATGTAGGCATGACAGGAAGGAACCTCAGTCTTGACCGCGCGGGATCCGGCGCGCACCACGAAGCCCTCGCTGCCATCGACGCCGCGTGCCTCGATCCCCTTCGCCTTGAGGAACAGCTCCCGAGAATACGTGGCGCCTGCTCTGGCCTTCTCGAACAGGTTGATGCCCACGATGGGCAGACACAGCAGTAGGTCTTCAAGGAATCCTTCTGCATCAGCGGCATCCGCCTCGGACAAGGCCGGTCGCTGCGGCACGTTCCCATTGTCAAGCTCCGCGCGCTTCGCTTCTGCCGCAAGCTCGACCAACCGCGCTTCGAGGTACTGGACGTGTGCCTTGTTCAGATTCTGATCCTTGCTTGTGAACACCGCGGCGTGGGTCCAGAAGTCCTTCTGTCGGGCATGCTGATCCAGGCGCGACTGCACGACGTCGCCTTCACCCACATAGACGCGAGGCAACTGCCCGGACTCACCGGGTCCCCAGAGAATGTAGACGCCAGTGCGGCCGAGTTCTGGTCGCTTGCGCGCCCCCGCGTACTGCGCGCGGGGGAACACCAGTCCCTGTCCGGTCCAGTTGGACTTCTCGACGATCCGCAGTCCTTCAGGTTCTCCGGAGGGGATGAAGATGCGGGCGGAGAATCCCTTCGCTGTCGTCATGTTTCGACCCTTTCCAAGAATTCTTCTGCGTCTCGAACTCGAAGCGTGCCGGACACGAGCTTGGGTAGTAACGCATCGCGTAGAGCGCCGAGCATTCGAGCCTCCTGCCGGCACTCATGTGTGCGGTCAATGAGCGGCTTTGTGAGGCGTTCAAAGGCGCCAATAACCGTACGAGGTGGATTGAGTGTGGCGAGTCGCAGGATTGCCTCGGGCTGCATTCGCTGGTGACTCTTGGATGTTCCAGTAACTAGACCTTCCAGCTCTCGGCGAAAGCCGCGCGATCTCATCAGACAGTACGCATACGTGCGGCCGAAGGGCGAGCGAGGCGCGAACACAACGAACTCGGTAGAGCAAACGGCTCGTTCGCTCGGTCCAACCTCCAGGAGCCAGACGCGCTCTATTTCCGGATTGAGCTTCGAGAGCAGGATGGTGCCCGGTGGAACACGGGTCTTCTGACTCTTGATGGCTGCTCCGGGTTCCGTTGCCGACGATTGACCGTGGTCGAAAGCGGGGATGCTGAAATGACGGAAGATGAGGTTGGGGGAATCTGCCGGATTCTCGTTCTCACGAAGACGCTCGACGACATCTCCGAACGTTCCAACCCCCCATCCCTTCGGAATCTCTCCAAGTTCCGAGTCCTCGAAGGAGTCACGGAAGAGGTCGGCGATGTGTTTGGGGAGACCGGGATCGTGGCCTTCGGCCTTCGCGCGGACGGGGTCGAAGTCCACGAACCAGGACTTGAACAGCGCCCGTGCCATCGCCTCCAGCGTCTCGCTTATTCGCCGGTTCAGTTCGATCTTGTCGTCCAGCGTGCCAAGGATGTGGGCGATGGCGCGTTGTTCGTTAAGGTCGGTTCGAACGAAAACGCGGGCTTGATGAAGGTGATTGTGATTCAGTCCTGGAACCGCCGCCTTATCGGAATATGCAGAGAAATCTAAGGCGCGGAGGAAGTAGCTAATGAAACGCGGGTCATTGCCTCTGAAGTCACGTACGTAGAGCGTGGTGTTTTAATGGCCAGAAATCCTGGGGAATGTAGAAGACTTGGCCGAGCGTTCCATATCGGTCAGTGACGACTCCCGGCCCCTTGACCATTGCCTCGTCGTGATAATTGGTTACACCAGAGGACGAGACGATAGGCACCGTGCCGTGCCGACGGGCTTGTTGGGGAAGATCGTAGCCGCGCTTCAGCTCAATTTCTTCGCCGAGTGCACACGCGCCACTCACCCGCCATATCCCAGCTCCTTCAGATTGGCGGCAATCATGGCATCCAGCCTCGCGGCCTCAGCCTGCTGCTCTCGTAGCTGTACGACGAGGCGCTTCATCTTCTCCTCGAATGGCTCCCCGTCGTCCTCCTGCATTTCGCGCCGACATAGCGGCCGGGCGTGAGCACGTAGCCGTGCTTGCGGATCTCCCTCGAGCGTGGCGCTTTTGCAGAAGCCAGGGATGTCCTTGTACTCGCCGGCGTCCTTGTCGCCGCGCCAGGCGTGGGGGCGGTATCGCGAATTCGGAGGATGCGCGAAAGCAGGAAGCCCTTGAGGCAGTGGGCGGTGAGGCAATACGCCCACGTGTACCCGCGGAATCCGTCGCCCGGCCTGATCTAGCCAGCGCGCACACCTCGAGACCAGCGTCCCGTGAAATGACTGAATTTTCGCGTGCACGTGCCCGCCACCGATGCTGCGGACGGGGGACTTGCGATGCCCTTTGAGATGGATCGCAGTAGCGAGAGGTGGGGGGTCAGCGTCCGGTCTGAGCAAAACCGGCTCGAACAGGCTCCACGGAGGTTGGTGCGGGCGCTCGCGTCATAGACCGTGCTCTCTGGTGTCCATGCCAGGGTAGCGGTTCAGGTCGGTGGATGCCTGATTGACTCGACTTGAAAAGTCGATGTGCTGCGAGGTCGAGGTCTCGGGGCGACCGGCGGAGAAAGTCCTCGCCGGTCGGATGCGAACGCGGCGGCGACCCTCGCGACATCACCCACGTCGTGGGCGGCGTGAGCCGACGCCCTCGTCGCGCTTCACCTCGACGACGGTGGGTTTGTGAAGTCGCGGCGGTCTGCGGCTGACGATCGTCCCCTAGCGCCGCGGCCCTTCGCGGCGCCGCCGTTGATGCGGTCGGTGGTCGGCGGGCAGTCGGTGTCGCACCAGTTGGTGTCGTCGGCGTAGATCGCGTCGCCGTCCGAGCCGGCCATGATGCGGTCCGCGCCGCAGGTGCCCTCGATCGAGTCGTAGCCGCGCCGGCCGACGAGGGTGTCGTCGCCCTGGCCGCCGACGATGTAGTCGTCGCCGAGGCTGCCGTTGGTGCTCGCGTTGGCGAAGTAGGGCGGGGGCTCGCGGGAGAAGTACTCGAGCTCGTCGTCGCCCGCGGCACCGACCAGCCTGACCAGCACGTGCGACAGGATGACGTAGACGACGTCGTGGCCGGGACCGGCGTTGATGTCGACCTTCGACAGGTCGGTGAACGTGCACTTGACCTGGTAGCTGGTCCACTGCGGGAGGTAGAGGTCCTCGGGCCGACCCGCCGAGACGTCCTCGGGCTCGGAGATCGCGACGCAGCCGGGCCCGGGAACGATGTCGCCAGCCTCCTCGGCGATGTAGGCGGCGCCCTCGTCGCGCTTCACCTTGAGGGTGATGATGTTGCCGAAGCGACCTCGTTGGGGTTCCCCTTGGTGACGTCGCGCACCTTGAGCGTCTAGCCGGCGACCCAGACGCGCGTCGCGGACGCGTGCGCCGGACCGACCGCGGAGGGCACCAGCAGCGCGCTCGCGGCGAGCGCGGTGAGACGGACGCGGTTCCTCTCGGTCCCTCCTTCGCAGCGCTCGTCGGGTCGCGGCGCGGTGAGCCGCGTGGCGACCGCGGCGCGTCAGGGGTTGCAGTTCTTCGCGATCTTGTCGACGCCGTCCGTGTCGACGCTGTCCTCGCCGTCGCCGCAGTTGATGCGGTCGGTGGTCGGCGGGCAGTCGGTGTCGCACCAGTTGGTGTCGTCGGCGTAGATCGCGTCCCAGCCCGAGCCGGCGTTGATCTTGTCCGAGCCGCAGGTGCCCTCGATGTAGTCGTCGCCGCGCTGGCCGACGATCGTGTCGTCGCCCTGGCCGCCGACCAGGTAGTCGTCGCCGAGGCCGCCGTTGATGTTCGAGGTGGAGAAGTAGGGCGGCGGCTCGCACGAGAAGTACTCGAGGTCGTCGTCGCCGGCGCCGCCGACGATCTTCACCGGCACGTGCGACAGCAGCACGTAGGCGAAGTCGTCACCGGGGCCGGTGTTGATGTCGACCTTCCGGAGGTCGGTGAAGGTGCACTTGACCTGGTAGCTCGTGTACTGCGGCAGGTAGAGGTCCTCGGGACGTCCGGCGGAGATGTCCTCGCCGTCGGTGATCGGGACGCAGCCGGGGCCGGCGACGACCTCGCCCCAGTCGTCGGCGATGTACGCCGCGCGCTCGTCGCGCTTCACCTTGAGGACGATGGCGTTGGTGAAGTCGACCTCGTTGGGGTTGCCCTTGGTGATGTCGCGCACCTTGAGCGTCTTGCCGGCGATCCAGACGCGCGTCACGGCGGCTTCCGCCGGAACCGCCACGGTGAGTGCGAGCAGCGCGCTCGCAGCGAGCACGGTGGTGAGGAAGCGGTGGTTCATCTCGTCCCTCCTTCGCAGCGACTTCACGTCGAGAGAAAGCACGAATGCGAGCGCGCGACAAGCAAAAAAGCAACCGGATCGCTTCGTCCGCGAACGACGCGCGCAATCGCGACGCAATCGCGACCGTGCAGGGGAGGGTGGTGGTCGAAGCGACGCGCCTGGTGGTCGAGCTGGACCGGCCTGGTTCATCTCGACCACCGCTCCGAGCGCGCCGACCGATCGTCCGGCGACACCGGACAGCCGCGCCTGACCAGCCGAAACCGACGAGCCCGATCTGGCCAGCTCGATCGGCCGCGCCCGCTCGCGCGCGCGCGCTCAGCGATCGCGCCAGCGCCCGTTCTCGTGCACGACCTCCGCGAGCGGACGCCGCGGACGCCAGCCGACCTCCTCGAGCATCGGCTGCGAGCGGAACGCGATCGGGTGCCCGACGCAGAGGTAGGCGACCGGCTCCACGCCGTCGGGCAGCGCGAGCTCCTCGCGCAGCACCGCGGGCTCGACGATGCTCACCCAGCCGACGCCGATGCCTTCCGCCCGGGCCGCGAGCCAGAGGTTCTGCACCGCGCAGCAGGCGCTGAAGCGCAGCGCCTCGGGCTGCGAGATCGTGCCGAGCACGGCCTCGTCGCCCGGACGGAGGTCGACCGCGACGCAGACGTTGAGCGGCGCGGTGACGATGCCCTCGAGCTGCAGCGACAGGTACTTCTCGCGCCGCTCGCCGCGGAAGCGCTCGGCCTCGCGCGCGCGGCAGCGGAGAAAGCTCTCGCGGATCCGCGCGCGCTGCTCGCGGTCGCGCACCAGCACGAAGCCCCAGGGCTGCGAGAAGCCGACGCTCGGCGCGTGGTGCGCGGCATCGAGGATGCGCTCGAGCACCTCCGGGTCGACGTCGCGCTCGGGGGCGAAGTGACGCACGTCGCGCCGCGTGCGGATCACCTCGTAGACCGCGCGACGAACGTCTTCGGCGAGCGCGAACGGCTCCTGCGGGACGAGCAGCTCGTCAGGAGCGCGCACCGCCGCCACCGCTCGACTGGGCGCGGCCGCGCTCCTGCACCTTGGCGCGCCGCGCGGCGATCGCCTCGGGCGTCACGCGGCTCGCGTGCGCGCGCGACGCCTCGGCCTCGATGCGCATGCCGTCCGCGAAGGTCACGGCGTAGCCCTCGTCGATCACCCGCTTGTAGGCGCGCAGCAGCTCGGGGTCGCACGACAGCATGTCGCGCGCGAGCGCCTGGCAGGTCGGCAGCAGCTCCTCGGGCGCGACGACGCGGTTCACGAGCCCCCACGCCTCGGCCTGCTGCGCGGAGAGGTAGTTGCCGGTCAGCGACAGCTCCTTCGCGCGGTAGATGCCGATCGTGCGCGACAGCTTCTGGCTCAAGCCCCACCCGGGCATGATGCCGACGCGCGCGTGCGTGTCGGCGAAGCGCGCCTCGGTCGACGCGATCAGCACGTCGCAGGCGAGCGCGAGCTCGAAGCCGCCGGTGATGGCGAAGCCGTTGATCGCGCCGATGATCGGCTGCTCGAGGCGGGCCATCGTCTTGACCAGCTCGCCGCCCGAGATCGCGGCCTCGGTCTCGTTGGCCGCGGTGTCGCCGGCCTCGCCGCCGAGCTCTTTCAGGTCGAGACCTGCGCAGAAGGCGCGCCCGGCGCCGGTCAGGATGACGACGCGCGTCTCCGGATCCGTCGCGAGCTCGCCGAACGTCTGGATCAGCGCGCGGCGCAGCGCGCGCGACAGCGCGTTCATCGCCTGCGGACGGTTCAGCGTCAGGGTGGCGATGCCGTCCGCCTTCTCGACCTTGAGGACCTGCTCTTCCATGCCCCTGCACTGACGCGCCGCATGCCGGTTTGCAACTCGACCTCTCGCAGAAGGGGCCGCCCCCTTTATCCCCGCCGACGACTTCGGCTATGGTCCGCGGCTATGGCTTTCAGCTTCTCGGACGTTCCCTTCGACATGGGCTCGCAGATCGAGGCCCGGGGTCTGCACCCCGAGCTCGGCCCGCGCCCCTTTCTCCACCACGGCGCGAAGACCTGGACCTACCGGCGCTACCGCGACGAGTCCGTGCGCATGGCGCACTTCCTCTTGCGGCGCCTCGGCTACATCGAGGAGGGCAGGCCGGGCAACGTCGCGATGCTGCTCGAGAACCACCTCGAGCTGCTGAGCCTGTACGGCGGCTGCGCGTACGCCGGGCTGAAGCTCTTCGGCGTCAACACGGGTCTGCGCGGCGAGACGCTCGCGGGCGTCATCAACCAGTCGCGCTCGCGCATCCTGATCGTCGACCAGCGCCTGCAGGACGAGGTGATGCGCATCATCTCCGACCTCGAGACCGTGCCGCGCGAGAACGTGCTCTTCCTGCGCAGCTACCAGGATCAGGAGGTCGCGGGCCCCGATCTGATGGAGTGCGTGACCAACGAGATCGGGCCGGTCGAGAAGGAGCTCGAGCGTCCGGACGTCAAGGTCGACCCGAACGAGCCGCTGATGGTGATCTACACCTCGGGCACGACCGGGCTGCCGAAGGGCATCCTCAACAACCACATGAAGCTCCTGCTGATCGGCATGGCCGTGTCGTCGAACCTCGGGCTCACCGAGAACGACATCGGCTACGCCTGCATGCCGCTGTTCCACTCGAACGCGATGTTCCTGGGCTTCCAGCCCGCGTTCCACGTCGGCGGCCAGCTCGCGCTGCGCGAGCGCTTCAGCGCGTCGAGCTTCCTGCCGGACGTCTTCCGGCACGGCGTGACCTACTGGAACTACGTCGGCGAGCCCGTGCACTACGTGCTCGGCGCGATCTCGCGCGAGTACGGCGGCGACGAGGAGCGCATCCTGCGCGAGGTCACGAACAACCCGAAGAACAAGCTCAAGTACGCGGTCGGCAACGGCGCCGCGGCACCGGACATCGAAAAGTTCACCAAGTGGCTCGGGCTCGAGGACATGTTCGAGCTCTACGGCTCGACCGAGGCCGCGATCAGCACCTTCCGCCGCAAGGGCGACCCGCGCGGCTCGGTCGGCGAGATCACCGATCCGGCCGTCAAGATCCTCAACGAGAAGGGCGAGGAGTGCCCGCCGGCGATCCTCGACGCGGACGGCAAGATCACGAACTACGCGGAAGCCGTGGGCGAGATCTGCCGCTGCGCGCCCGACACCGGCCTCTTCCAGGGCTACTACGACAACCCGCAGGCCAACAGCTCGAAGTACCGCGACGGCGTCTACCACTCGGGCGACCTCGGCCACATCCTGATCCGCGACGGCAAGCGCTACCTGTTCTTCGACGGCCGCACGGACGACTGGATCCGCAAGGACGGCGAGAACTTCTCGGCGCTGCAGGTCGCGCGCCTGATCCAGGAGCACGACGACATCGTGCTCGCGGCGGCCTACGGCGTGCCGTGCTCGGTGTCGGACGAGCTGGTGATGGTGGCGCTCAAGCTGCGCGAGGGCGCGACCTTCGATCCGCAGAGCTTCTTCGACTTCTGCGAGGCGCAGGTCACGGGCGGCGGCATGGACCGCAAGTGGTTCCCGGACTTCGTCCGCATCGTCGACGAGTTCGAGTACACGCAGACCGAGAAGATCTTGGTGCGCAACCTGAAGAAGGTGCACTTCGATCTGAACCGGCTCGGCGACGACGCGCGCATCTACTGGCGGCGCCGCGGCGACACCACGTTCCATCCGTTCACGCGGAGCGCGTACGAGGAGCTGCGTCGCGAGTTCGCCGAGCGCGAGAAGCTCGATCTGCTCGATCGCTAGCTGCGGAGCGGGCGCTCGACCGTCGATTCCTCGTCGAGGCGCCGCCGGTGCGCGGCGAGGAGGTCGCTTCGGGTCACGATGCCGACCACGGCGTGCGGGCGCTCGCGCTCGACCACCGGCAGGCGGCCGACGTTCTCGCGCAGCATGTGGTCGGCGGCCTCGCGCAGCGAGTTGTCGGGGTGGACGACCGCGGGCGGGCGCTTGACGAGCTCGCGGATGCGGCGCGTGGCGTCGGCGCGCGCGTCGTCGCCGTCGAACAGGTCGCGGCGCGTCAGCACGCCGATCAGGCGTCCGTCGGCGGCCGTGACCGGGAAGCCCTGGTGGGTGGTCGGCGGCGTGTGCGAGCGTAGCCAGTGCTTGACGTCGGCGACCGTGGCGTCGGCATCGAGCGTCACCACCGGGTTGCTCGCGACGTCGCGCACCAGCACCTGATCGAGGAAGTCGGCGGCGTACTCGCCGAGCACGCGCGCGCCGCGCCGCACGATCTTCTCGGTCATGATCGAGTTGCGCAGCAGCAGGCACGAGACGAGGTAGGCCGAGCTGCAGCCGGCGAGGAGCGGCAGGAGCCCCATCGGCTGCTGCGTGGTCTCGAACGCGAACACCACCGACGCGAGCACCGCGCGCGAAGCGCCCGCGAAGATCGCCGCCATCCCGACCAGCGCGCCGATCCGCGGGTCGATCGCCGCGTCGGGAAGCATTGCTTGCGCGGACGCGCCGAGCAGGGCGCCGAGCGCGCCGCCGACGGTGAAGAGCGGCGCCAGCGTGCCGCCCGAGGTGCCGCTGCCGAGCGCGATCGCCCACGACGCGAGCTTCGCGACGCACAGCACGAGCAGCGGCGCGCCGAGGATGCGTCCCGACAGGATGTCGTCGATGTTGTCGTAGCCGACGCCGAGCGTGCGCGGCACGAGGTAGCCCGCGACGCCGACCGCGACCGCGCCGAGCGCCGGCCACCACATCCAGTGGATCGGCAGGCGGGCGAAGCCGTCCTCGATCGCGTACACGAGCCGCGTCACCGCGACCGCCGCGAAGCCGATCACGAGCCCGAGCCCGGCGTAGACGGCGAGGGCGAGGTCGGTCGGCCGCGCGAGCTCCGGCATCGCGAACGCCGGCTCGGCGCCGACCAGCGCGAGGCGCACGCCGGTCGCGGCGACGCTCGCGAGCGCGACCGGAATCAGCGAGCGCGGCCGGTACTCGAAGAGCAGCAGCTCGACCGCGAGCAGCACCGCCGACACCGGGCTGCCGAAGGTCGCCGCCATGCCGCCAGCGGCGCCCGCGGCGAGCAGCGTCTTGCGCTCGTGCGCGGTGATGTGCAGCACCTGGCCGACGAGCGAGCCGAGCGCGCCGCCGGTCGCGATGATCGGCCCCTCGGCGCCGAACGGTCCGCCCGTGCCGATCGCGATCGCGGCCGACAGAGGCTTCAAGAACGTCACCCGCGGCGCGATGCGGCTGCGGTTGAAGAGCACCTGCTCCATCGCCTCGGGGATGCCGTGGCCGCGGATCGCGTGCGAGCCGTAGCGCGCGAGCAGCCCGACGACGAGCCCGCCGACGACCGGCACGAGCACCACCGCCAGGCCGAGGTGATTGTCCGCCGGCGACGCCGGCGCGACGCTCAGGCGTCCGAAGAACGCGGCGTTGGTGAAGAGCGCGATCAGCGCGGTCAGGAGCTGCGCGACGAAGCCCGCCGCGCAGCCGACCGCGAGCGCGCACGCGCTGACGTACAGGATGCGCGGCGTGACGAGCGTCGTCGCGCGCGGTGCTGCGAGCTCGAGCGAGGGCGAGACCGGCAGCGCGCCCGACGTGGTGCCGGCTGGCGCGGGCTGCAGCTCGCTCACGTCGACCGCTTCCGCGCCCGGGCCCGCGCGCGGCGGGCGCCGTCCTCGAAGAACATCTCCGCGGCGCCGTCCGCGATGCCCATCTCGCGTACCAGCGCCTCGAGGCCGCGGCCGAGCGCCTCGCGCTCGCGCGCCGGCATGCGCTCGAGCGCCGCGACGACGCGCGCCTGCGCCGGCTCGGCGGGCACGCGGCGCACGAGCGCGCGGCCGCGCGGCGTGAGCGCGATCTCGGCGCGCCGGCGGTCGTCCTGCGCGCGCCGGCGCACGACGAGCCCGGCCTCCGCGAGCCGCGTCACCACCACCGACACCGAGCTCTGGTCCGTGAACGTCCGCTCCGCGAGCTCGTTCACCGACATCTCTCCCTCGTGCGCGAGGACGTGCAGCACGAAGAGCTGCGCCGCGCTCACGCCGTGCTTGCGCTCGGCGACGCGCGCGGTGAGGCGCAGCTCGCGGACGATGCGGCGCAGCGCCTCGAGGATCGTCCGCGTGTCGCGCCCGTCGCCCGTGCGCGCGCTCTTGCGGGGCGCCGGCAATTGCATGGTATCCAATACGACTTAGGGAAGCCGTTTGGCGCGCGCAAGGGACGCTTCGGGTTGCCACGGCTGCGGCGTCCTGCTCTGGTCGCGCGAGGAGGGTCCCATGTCGGCGCACTACCACGATCCCGAAGACATCAAGCGGCTGCGCGAGATGAAGCAGCTCGCGCCCGCCGAGTACGAAGCGTGGCTCGGCCTCGAGCGCATCGTCGGGCGCGAGGACGGCGCGATCCCGCGCAAGTACCGCGAGCTGATCGCGATCGCGGTCGCGCTCACGACGCAGTGTCCGTACTGCATCGAGGCGCACGCGCGCGCCGCGAAGAAGGCGGGCGCGACGCGAGAGGAGATCACCGAGGCGACCTTCATCGCATCCGCGCTGCGCGCCGGCGCCGCGGCGACGCACGGCACGATGGCGCTCAAGCTGTTCGACGCCGCGTAGAAATCGGAGGCTCGGGCGGGCCGCCGGCGCTCCTCCCGGAGGGGGGTGGCGCGCTCGGCGGCCGTCAGCCCGGCGCGCGATGCGTCCGCGCGCCTGTCCGCCCGCGGTCGGGTTCAATCCGCGGCCGTCAGCTCGGCGGCGGCAGGTCGAGCAGCTTCGCGAGCCCCTGCGTGCAGGTGTTGTTGCGCTCGAAGTCGTCGGGCGTCGGCAGGTTCGCCGCGCGCACCAGCGCGGCGATGCGGATCATGATGATCGCGAAGCGGCAGGCCGCGAAGACCTCGTAGTAGTGCAGGTCGCGCACCTTGCGCCCCATCAGCTCCTCGTAGCGCGCGATCGTCTCCTCGCGCGTCGGGAAGCCTGCGAGGCGCGGCACGCCGATGCCGTCCGAGTGGTGCCAGTCGAGGAACAGCCACCAGCCGAGGTCCTGCTCGGGGTTGCCGAGCGATACCATCTCCCAGTCGAGCACCGCGACGCAGCGGTTCTGGTCGAAGATCATGTTGCCGATGCGCGCGTCGCCCCAGCACAGCGCGACCGGCTCGTCCTTCGGCTGGTTGGCGACGAGCCACTCGAGCGCCGGCTCGACCGTCGGCTGCGGACGCCCCTCCGCCGCCCACTCGAAGAATTTTTGGTAGTACGCGAGCTGCTGGGCGAGCGGCGTCGCGCCGCGCTCGGGGTGGTCGAGAAAGCCGAAGCCGAGCGCCTTCCAGTCGAGCTTGTGGACGCGCGCGAGCTTGTCGAGCCCGTCCCACCACAGCGCGGCGCGGCCCTCGGGCGTCATGTCCACGCACGGGCCCGAGACGTGGTACGGCGGATGGTCCGGCGGCACGATGCCCTCGATGCGGTCCATGACGTAGAAGCTCGCGCCGAGCACGTCGGGCGCCTCCTCGAACCAGCGCAGGTTCGGCACCGGAACGTCGGTCGGCGCGAGCCGCTGCATGACGTCGTACTGCAGGCGCAGGTCGTACTCGGGAAAGACCTGCGCCTGCGGCCGCACGCGGATCACGAGCGGCTCCGTGCGACGCTCGCCGCCTTGCGCGTACGCGAGGTCGCAGAGCAGCGTCTCGTTCGAGAAGCCCATGCCGGGCGAGAGCAGGTTCTCCACCGCGACGTCGCGGGCGTCGGGCAGCTTGCCCGCGAAGTACTCGGTGAGCCGTGTGCGCGCGAGGTCGAGGTCCCGTTGATCGCCGATCGCCATCCTGCCGTCCTCCGCGGCCGACCTCGCTATCACATCGGCGGCGCGCGAGGCGACCGCAGCAGACCTGCTTGCCGCGAGATCGCCGACGCGACATGGTGCCGCGCGTGGCGACCTTCATCGACGTCGCGGGGGCGCGCAAGCGCGAGGGCTTGCGCCTGGTGCTGACCGCCGGCGTGCCCGGCCCGTGGAGCGAGGCCGCGAAGGGCATCTTCTACGTCAAGCGCCTGCCGGTGACCTACGTGCGCCAGGAGCTCGGCGGCGCGAACGAGGAGCTGCGCGAGTGGACCGGCCAGACGAGCGCGCCGGTCGCGGTGTGGAACGACGAGCGGCCGCGGACGACGTCGCTCGAGATCCTGTTCCTCGCCGAGCGCCTCGCGCCCGAGCCGCCGCTGATCCCGCGCGACCCCGAGCTGCGCGCGCAGATGTTCGGGCTGTGCCACGAGCTGATCGGCGAGCAGGGCTTCGGCTGGAGCCGGCGGCTGATGCTGCTGCACCCGATCCTCGCGGGCGCGGGCGACGCTGCACCCGAGGGCATGCGGCGCATGGCGGCGAAGTACGGCTACTCGCCGGAGGCGGCGGCCGCCGCTCCGGCGCGCGCCGCGGAGGTGCTGCGCCTGCTCGCAAGCCAGCTCGCGCGCCAGCGCGCGGCGGGGAGCCGCTTCCTGATCGGCGACCATCTCACGGCGCTCGACATCTACTGGGCGACCTTCGCCGTGCTGGTGGCGCCGCTGCCGGAAGAGCTCTGCCCGATGCCGGCCGCGATCCGCGCGGTCTACGCGATCGACGACGAGGTCGTGCGTCCCGCGCTCGACCCCTCGCTGCTCGAGCACCGCGACTTCGTCTACCGGGAGTACCTCGAGCTGCCGGTCGACTGCCTCGACGACGCCGCGCGCGAGCGCGCCTGACGCGCACCGCGCGGCGCGGCCTTGCGCGGCGCAGCGGCGCTCGCGACAACGCTGCGATGGCTTCGAAACCCGCGCCCGCAGACGACCTCGTCGCGTACGCCGCCGCGTCGCGCGCGAGCTACGAGAAGCACCTGCGCGAGCTGGTCGAGATCCCGAGCGTCTCGGTCGACCCCGCGCGCAAGAAGGACGTGCGCCGCGCCGCCGAGCGCGCGGCCGCGCTCGTGCGCTGGGCGGGCGGCGAGGCGCGGCTGATCGAGACCGGCGGCCACCCGCTCGTGCACGGTCGCCTCGGCAAGGACCCGCGCCTGCCGACGGTCACGATCTACAACCACATCGACGTCCAGCCCGCCGACGAGCCCGAGTGGCGCACCGATCCGTTCCGGCTGAAGATTGACGGCGAGCGCTACGTCGCGCGCGGCACCACCGACGACAAGGGACCGGCGCTCGCAGCGCTCTACGGCGCGCGCTGGGCGCGCGAGCACGACGTGCGGGTGAACGTCGCATTCCTCTGGGAGCTCGAGGAGGAGATCGGCTCGCCGCACTTCGCGGCGACGCTGCGCAAGCACCGCGCGGTGCTCGCCACCGACTCGGTGATCGTCAGCGACACGGTGTGGGTGTCGCGCACGCGCCCCGCGTGCCCCGCCGGTCTGCGCGGCCTGCAGGGCTTCCGGCTGTCGCTGCGCACCGGCGAGACCGATCAGCACTCGGGCACGACCGGCGGCGCCGCGCGCAACCCGGTCGCCGAGATCGCGGAGGTCGTGGCGTCGATGCTCGACGCGAAGACTGGCCGCGTCAAGATCAAAGGATTCTACGACGACGTCGAAAAGCCGACGCGGGCGGAGCTCGAGGACCTCCGGCGCTGCGGCTTCAGCGTCGCCGCGTTCAAGAAGGACCACCTGTTCCGCTCGATTCGCACGAGCGACGCGCTCGACGCGATGAAGCGCCTCTGGCTCATGCCGACGCTCGAGGTGCACGGCATCGCGGGCGGCTACCAGGGACCGGGCGTCAAGACCATCGTGCCGCCGGCGGCGACGGCCATCATCTCCTGCCGCCTCGTGCCCAACATGCGGCCCGAGAAGATCGTGCGGCTCGTGCGCGAGCACGTCCGTCGCGTGAACCCCGACGTGCGCGTCGAGCCGGAGCACGCGCTGCCGGCGTACAAGGGACGCACGACCGGTCCGTACGCCGACGCGGTGCGCGCGGCGATGAAGGCCGCGTTCGGACGCGAGCCGGTGTTCGTGCGCGAGGGCGGCTCGATCGGCGCCGTGCTCGCGATGGAGCAGATCCTGCGCGCGCCGGTCTACTTCCTCGGGCTGTCGCTGCCCGAGCACGGCTACCACGCGCCGAACGAGAACTTCGACTGGCGTCAAGCATCGGGTGGGATCGTCGCCTTCGGGCGCTACTTCGAGAGGATCGCGGCGCTCGGGCGCGGCGTCCGTCCGTAGCGGCGGCGGTCGTCGGAACCCGCCGCCGGCGTCCGTCGCGACGTCGCGTCGGTCAGCGCTACAGCTCGACCTCGCGCCCGAGCAGGATGACGCGCTCGGGCGGGATTCCGAGCGCGCTCGTCATCGGCGGCGTCAAGCGCGCGAGCAGCGCGAAGAGCTGCTTGCGCCAGCGCGCCATGCGCGACGGACCGGTCGCGAGCAGGCGGTCGGCGGAGACGAAGAAGTCCGTGCTCGCGACGTCGAGCAAGAGCCCGTGGGTCGCGCAGCACGCGGCGATCGTCGCGATGTGCGGCCTTTCCATGAAGCCGAAGAACGCGAGCACGCGGTAGACGCCCTCGCCGAGGTCGAGCACGATGGTGCGATTCTCGTCGCGCACGCGCGGCTGCTGCGCGCTGCCGGTCGACAGCAGCACGACCCGCTCGTGCAGCACGTGATTGACGGCGAGGTTGCGCTCGAGGATGGCGGGAATGCTGCCGGTGTTGCTCGTCCAGTACACGACGGTGCCGGGCACGCGGCGCGGCGGCTGCTCGCGCAGCTCCTGCACGAAGCGCTCGACCGGCGTGCCCTGACGAATCAGCACGGACGCGAGCTCGCTGCGGCCGCGCTTCCAGGTGGTCATGACGGTGTAGGCCGCGAGCGCGATCGCGATCGGCACCCAGCCGCCCGACGCGATCTTGTCGAGGTTCGCGATCAGGAAGGCGAGGTCGACGACGAGGAAGGCGCCGGTCACCGCGGCCGCGGCGGGCAGCGGCCAGCCCCAGTGACGACGCGCCACCTGGTAGAAGAGGACGCTGGTGATCGTCATCGTGCCGGTCACGGCGATGCCGTACGCGTCGGCGAGCGCGTCCGAGCTGCGGAAGCTCAGCACCAGCAGGATGCACAGCGCCATCAGGCCGTAGTTCACGTGCGGCATGTAGATCTGGCCGCGCTCGACGTCCGAGGTGTGGATGATCGGAAAGCGCGGCGCGTAGCCCAGCACGACGGCCTGCTGCGTGAGCGAGAAGGCGCCCGTGATCAGCGCCTGCGAGGCGATGATGGTCGCGAGCGTCGCGAGCCCGACGAGCGGGTAGAGCCCCCACTCTGGCGCGAGGTCGAAGAACGGATGCCGGCTCGCGACGCCGCCCTCGAGCAGCAGCACGCCCTGCCCGAAGTAATTGAGCACGAGCGCCGGGAAGACCACCGCGTACCACGCGGTGCGGATCGGGCGCGCGCCGAAGTGGCCGAGGTCCGCGTACAGCGCCTCGCAGCCGGTGACGACGAGCACGATCGAGCCGAGCACGAAGACCGCGTCCGCGACGTGCGAGGTGAGGACCGCGAGCCCGTAGCGCGGATCGAGGGCGTGCAGCACCGACGGGTGACCGGGCTGCTCGAGCAGGATCGCGCGCGCGCCGAGCACGCCGATGACGACGAACCAGACGAGCATCGTCGGCCCGAACACGGCCGCGACGCGCCCGGTGCCGTGCTTCTGCACGAGGAAGAGCGCCGCGAGCACGAGGACCGTGAGCGGCACGACGACCGGCCGGAACGCCGTGGTCGCGACCTCGAGGCCTTCCATCGCCGACAGCACCGAGATCGCCGGCGTGATGACGCCGTCGCCATAGAGCAGCGCCGCGCCGAAGATGCCGAGCGCCGCGAGAACGTGCGCGCCGCGGCGCGGGCTCGCGTCGTCGGTCGGAGCGTGGTGCGACGTCGCGAGCGCGAGCAACGCCAAGATGCCGCCCTCGCCCTGGTTGTCCGCGCGCAGCAGCACGGTGAGATACTTGACGGCGACCACGAGGACCAGCGCCCAGAAGACCAGCGACAGGACGCCGAGGACGTTCTCGGGCGTCTGCGGCACCGCGCGCGGTCCGATGAAGCACTGGCGCAGCGCGTAGAGCGGCGACGTGCCGATGTCGCCGTACACCACGCCGAGCGCGCCGAGCGCGACGAGCGGTAGCGCCTGCGCGCGCTGTCCCGGCCGCACCGTCCGCTCGGCCGCGCTGCGGTCGTACGGACGCGGCTCCCGCGGCGTGGCGTGCGCCACGCCGCTCGCCGTCCCACGATCGCCCATCAAGCCGTTTGTCGGCGCAACGGCCGCGGAAGTCCAATTCTCCGCCCGCCGTGGCGCCGCGCGGGGCTCACTCGCGCCGCTCGCGCCGGTGACGCCGGCTCAGCGCGTGCTCGCGGAGCGCGTCGCGGCGGGCTTCGCCGGCAGCTTGGCCTCCGCGGCGGCCGACGGTCGCGCCGACGGCTTCGCGGCTGCGGCGGGTGACGGTTTCGCGGGCGCCGCCGACGCAGGCGCGGCCTCCGGCGCCGGACAGCCCTGCGTGCGCTGCACCACGCCCGCGACCGGCACCGTCTCGCCCTGGAAGCGGCCGTGCAGCGCGTCGACGCCGCACTGCGGGCGCGCGAGCGGCGTCAGCTCCTCGCGCTGCTTGCGCTTCTGGTCGGTGCTGACGCCGAGCCGCTCGTCGCGCCCCGCGACGAGACCGGGCTGCGCCTCGCCGTCGCGGTTGAACGACCACGCGAGCTGTGCCGGACCGAGCGGCAGCGGGTCGCCCGCATCACCCGGCGCGCCCGTCGACCAGACGTGCCACGTCTTTCCGTAGCTGTTCATCTTGTCCTTCATCAGCGCGCGCTCGGCGGCGTCGGGGATGCCGGGTGCGACGAGCTGGCCCGAGAGGATCTCGTAGTCGTGCGGATGCCAGTAGCGGCGCTCTTCGACGGGCAGCGTCTCGAACAGCTTCTCGGAGATGATGTACTCGATGCCGTTCATGCGCGCGTCGGCGCCGTTGCCGTCGAACAGCACGCACTGCGCGAAGTCCTGGTTCACCTGGTGGCAGTAGTGGTGCGCCTCCATCTGGTGCGCCGGATCGTCCTTCATCGGGTGGAAGCCCACCAGGTACACGTCGAGCCCGTCGAGCGGCTCGTTGCCCTGCAGCAGCGCGGCACCCGCTTCCAGCATCTTGGTGCGCGCCGTCTTGTCGGCGCCGGGCGGCGTCTGCGCTTTCGGATCGGCGGCCTGCGCGCCGAGCAGGTAGCCTGCGAGCGCGACGGGTCCCAGCAGCAACAGCGCGATCGTGCGCGCGACGCGCGTGGTGGGGCTCGGCAGCTTCATCGACACCTCCGCTCGGGCGGGGCCGGCCCAGCCCCAAGCCTAGTCGCGAGCCGCGGTGGGGAGAAGCCCTCGCGCGCCGATCAGACGCGCGGTCCGGTGAACACCGGGGCGAAGCCGCCACCCGCGGTGCGGAAGTTCGTCGTCTGGCCCTGGTAGAGGCGCGCGGCGACGAGCTGCACGCGGCCGTCGTAGACGTAGTTGCGCAGATCGAGCTTCAGTGGACGCTCGACGCCGTCGAGCTCGATCGTGCGCTCGCTCGGCGGCACGATGCGCTGCGCGACGTACGGCCGCTCGAGGACCGTTTGCCACGCCGTGCGCGTCAGCTTGTCGCCGCGATACGCCGCCTTGCCGCCGTAGCCGTCGACCGGCTTGAAGAACCGGCCGCGACGCTCGCGCCACCACTCTTCGGCACGCGCGGGATCGACCAGCACCGTGCGCGGCACGGCGGCTTCGAGCGTGCGCACGGTCGCGTCGTCGACGCCGAGCGCGCGCAGACGCTCGGGATCGGAGAGCAGCGTCAGGTTGCGCTTGTCGGCGTAGATCGCGTGCGCGCGCGGGTGCGGCGTGATCACCGCATCGTCCGCGAGGTAGGCGTCGCGCAGGGCCGCGTTGCGCGGCGCCGACAGCGCGAAGTCGGTGAGCCGGTTG
This sequence comes from Candidatus Binatia bacterium, assembly GCA_036563615.1. Taxonomy (NCBI): domain Bacteria; phylum Candidatus Binatota; class Binatia (SeqCode); species Binatia bacterium. Next base: position 206,374 of record DATCMB010000014.1, on the reverse strand, counting down.
TAGACCAGGTCGATGCGGGTCGCGCCGTGCCACAGGGCGCCGTCCGCGTGGCGCAGCTCGCCCGGATCGATCACGACCGCGTGCAGGCCGCCGCGCGCGAAGAGCTGACGGAAGAGCAGGAACTCCGGGTGCAGGTACTGCGCGGTCGGCTCCTCGTCGACGATCGCGACGCTCGTGAGCGGCTGCTCGCCGCGCGCGAGACGCCACTCCTCGCGGAAGGTGCGCAGCACCTCGTCGTCGAGCTGGGTGAGCCCGGGCGTGACGCTCTCGAGCACGCTCGACAGCAACGGCTCGACCTCGTCGCAGCACGCCTTCTGCGCGGCCCCCAGCGCCGCGTTGAGCAGCGCGCCGCCGGCGTTGGTGTTGATCTCGATGAGCTGCGGTCCGCTCGGGCCGAGGTGAAAGTCGTAGCCGAGGAAGACGCCGCGCGGCTTCGCCGGGACGCGCGCGATCTCGGGCGCCCAGCCGAGCACGACCTCGCGCACGGCGGGCGTCGCGAGCGTGCGCTCGACGGCGGCGATCACCTCGCGCATGCGCTCGACGTGCTCGCGCGACACGAACACCGGCAAGCTCGCGAAGAGGTGCGGCTGGTTCTCACGGATCGAGCGATAGAGCCCGACGGTGTCCGGACCGGACTCGAGGCACGCCGCAAGCGCGTCGGGGTCGACGGTGATGCAGCGACAGCTACGGTTGAGCTGTTCGGCGGCTTCGTTGGCGCCGCTCACGACGCCTTCGCCTCCTCGGCGACGGCCTCCTCGCCGCGCAGCTGCGGGAACGTCAGCAGGAAGCGGCTGCCCTCGCCGAGCTCGCTGTGCACCGACACGTCGCCGCCGATCATCTCGATCATGCGCTTGACGATGAAGAGGCCGAGGCCGAAGCCGTCCTCGGCGTCGCGGCCGGCGGCGCGGTAGAAGCGGTCGAAGAGCCGCGGCAGCGCCTCGGGCGAGATGCCCGGTCCCTCGTCGCGCACCTCGATCTGGTGCCGCGCGGTCGGGGCGTCCCAGCGGACGCTCACCGCGATCGGCGCGCCGCGCGCGTACTTGAGCGCGTTGCCCACGAGGTTGCGCAGCACCGAGTGCAGCTTCTTGCGATCGGTCACGAGCTCGGGCGTGCCGGGCGCGACCGTCCACGTCACCGGCGCGCCGTGCTCGAGCACGACCGGGTCGAGCTCGCGGCGGAGCTCGTCGATCAGCGCGTCCGCGGTGAACGTGGTGACCTCGTTCCTGACCGCGCCGTCGCCGCCGTCGGCGCGCAGCATCCCGGCGATCATCTCCTCGACGTGCAGCGCGTTCGCTTCGATCCGCTGCAGCGCCTCGAACAGCTCGCCGCGCGACAGGCCGGACCCTTCTTCCGCCTCCTCCTGAAGGATGCTCGCGTAGCCGAGGATCGCGTTCAGCGGCGAGCGGATGTCGTGCGCGAACGCGGCGAGGAACTCTTCCTGGATCTTCGCGAGACGAGCGTGGCGAGCGATGTAGCGCTCGCGCGCACGCGCGGTCGCCGACGCGAGCGCGCACAGACCCGCGACGGCGAGGCTGCCGGCAAGCCGCGTCGTGAGGACGAACACCGTGTCCTTCGTGCCCAGCGTGTGGATCGCGTGGTCGTAGAGCAGCGCCGTCGCGACCAGCGCCGCGACCGCTCCGCCGCGGAAGCCGAGCCCGTAGCCCGCGAGCGCGACCGGGAACGCGTAGGTGAAGACGAGCCACAGGTGCTCGTCGATCTCCTCCTGCACGAGCATGGTCACGAGCATGAGGAGCGCGACCAGGACGCCGACCTTCACCGGGTTCGTGCGCAGCCAGCGCTCGATGCGCTCGATGTGCTGCACCAGCGAGCGCGCGCGCCGTGGGCTGTCGTTGGCGTTGCTCACGTCGTGGATGGCTCTCCCGGCCGTCCGCCCCACGGCGGCAGGAGCGGTCACGGACGTGCTTCGGGGATGCGACGCAGCATCATGGTCTGCGTCGCGAACGCCAGCAAGCGGCCCTGGTCGTCCCAGATCTCGGCGCTCGCGGTCGCGTAGCCGGCGCGCGCGCGACGGACGTGCACGTAGTTCAAGACCCACTCGGAGGTCGTGTCCTCGAGGAAGTGCACGGTGAGATCCAGGCTCGGCGCGAAGAACGGCGGATGGTTGGGCCCGAGCTTCTGCTTGAGCGCGGGCGGCATGGTGTCGGCGATCGGCGGCAGCGCGAACGGATCGAGCCGCCCGTCGGGCAGGCGCTGCGGGATCCGGTAGCGGAACCAGCGCGCGATCCGCGCCGGACCGGGCTGCCAGTCGCCGCCCATCCACCACGGGTGGCCGAGCGCGAGCCGCGTCTCGAGGTTGCGGAAGAAGGTGGGCCGGAGCTGGCGCTCGATGCCGTCGGGGTCCTCGTCCATCGACACCGCCTGGTCCGGCGGCGGCACGGCGGGCGGCTCGGTGTCGATGACGTCGACGCCCGCGCGGTCGCGGCCGAAGGTCGCGCTCACCTCGAGACCCGGACCCGGCATCGTGGTCGACGACAGCTGCGCGCGCACCTGCGCCGCCGCCCCGCCGTGGCGCAGCACCTCGACCCGCACCTCGAGCGGACCGGCGGGCACCGGCGAGCAGAAGTGCGTGTTCGCCGAGATCGGCCGCAGCTCGGGATCGCCGAGCTCCTCCTGCATGGCGCGCATCGCGACCGTCATCAGCACGCCACCGGACGGCGTGCGGAAGTTCCACGCGTCGGGCAGGTTGGCGGTGTACCAGCCAGGCGCGACGCGCAGACGCGTGACGGCGGTATCCGTGGCGAGGTCGTTGGGCGGCATGCGTTGCGTCAGCGCGGCGCGAGCGCGCGCAGCATCTGCTCCGTGATCTCGAAGGGCGCGCCGGTCGGCAGGTTGACCAGCGCCATGCCCATCCCGTTCTCGCGCCACTCGGCGAGCTTGTCGCGGCAGTACTCCGGCGAGCCGCAGATCGCGATCGCGTCGATCAGCTCGTCGCTGACGGCGGCGGCCGCCTCCTTGCGCTTGCCCTCGTTGTAGAGGTTGCGCACGAGGTTCGCGTTCTCCTCGAAGCCGTAGCGGCAGAAGAGCGCGTGGTAGTAGACGCCCATGCCGCCGATGTAGAACGACACGGTCGGCTTGATCATCGAGCGCGCCATCGCGCGATCCTCGAGCGGCACGACGGCGACGAACGGCGCGACGTCGAGCTCCTTCGCATCGCGTCCCGCGCGCCGCGCGCCTTCCTCGAGCAGCGCGATGCCGTCCTTCAGGTGCCGGTACGGCCAGAAGGTCGGCACCCAGCCGTCGGCGATCGCGCCGACCTCGCGGATCGCCTTCTCCTGCAGCGACGCGACGTAGACCGGGATGCGCGGACGCAGCGGCGTCATCTCGAGCTTGAAGTGCCGCGCCTCGAAGAGCGTGCTCATCTCGGGCGTCAAGCGCTCGCCGCGCCACAGCGCCTGCGCGATGCGGATCGTCTCCTTGAGGCGCGTGAGCGGCTTCTCGTACTTCACGCCGTGGAAGTTCTCGACGACGTTCTTGCCGCTCGTGCCGAGCCCGAGGATCGCACGGCCCTCGGAGATCTCGTCGAGGGTCGCGGCGCTCATCGCGAGGAGACCCGCCGAGCGGCTGAACACGTTGGCGATGCCGGTCGCGAGCTTGAGCTGGCGCGTGGCGAGCGCGATCTCGGTCAGGAGCTGAAACTGCTCGTAGGACCACGCCTCCGGGATCCAGATCGAGTGGTAGCCGAGCTCGTCGGCAAGCCGTGCCGCTCGCAGCACCTCCTTGCGGTTGTAGCCCTTCCAGAACGGAACGATGCCGATGCGCTCAGCCATGCTTCTCGTGCCTCCTGATGGCGCGAGCGACCGCGCCCGCGCGTCCGCGGCATGATGCAATGCGGAGGCCGAGGACGCCAGTTTGCGCTCCGCGCGGCGTGCGCGCCGCTCGGGATCCTCGCCGAGGCCTGTTGCACGGCGCCCGAAGCCGCGTCATGGACGAACACGACGAGGGACGACGAGGCCACCGACGATGGATTACTTCGCGGAGTATCGACGCAAGCTGACCACGCCCGAGGATGCCGTCGCGAGCATCCCGCCGCGCGGCGCGATCGGGCTCGGCATCGCGGTCGCGCAGCCGCCCGCGCTGCTGCGGGCGCTCGGCGCACGCGCCCGTGCCGGCGACGTCGAGGACCTCGCGGTCTACTACACCTACGCGCTCGAGCCGCTCGCCGAGAGCTTGCTCGTGCCCGAGCTGCTCGGCGTGATCCGCCCGCGCCCGACCTACCTCGTCGCGTACGACCGCAAGCTGATCGAAGCTTCGGGAAGCTTCGCGAGCGTCGACTACGTGCCGGCGAACCTGCACCAGCTCCCGCGGCTCTTCGAGGAGAGCATCCCGCTCGACGCGTTCCTGGTCTCCGTCTCGCCGATGGACCGCTTCGGCTACATGAGCCTCGGCACGTGCATCGCGTACTCGCCGGCGGCGGCGCGCAGCGCCAAGCGGCTGATCGTCGAGGTCAACGAGCGCATGCCGCGCACGCTCGGCGACACCATGCTGCACGTCTCCGAGGTCGACGCGATCGTCGAGCACACCGCACCGCTGACGTCGTTCCCGTCACGCCCGCTGAGCGACGTCGACCGCAAGATCGGCGAGCAGATCGCCGCGATGATCGAGGACGGCGCGACGCTCCAGCTCGGCGTCGGCGGCGTGCCCGACGCCGTCACCGAGTGCCTGAGCGATCGCAAGGAGCTGGGCATCCACACGGAGCTCTTCACGCCGGGCATGATGCGGCTCATCCAGAAGGGTGTCGTGACCGGGACGCGCAAGCGGACGTTCCGTCGCAAGCATCTCTTCACGCTCGCGATCGGCGACGAGGAGTTCTACGCCTTCATGCACGACAACCCGGGGCTCGAAGGTCAGCCCTGCAACGTGACCAACGATCCGGCGAACATCGCCGCGAACGACAACGTGGTCTCGATCAACAGCATCCTCGAGGTCGACCTGTACGGGCAGGTGAACGCCGAGTTCCTCGATCACCACGAGTTCAGCGGCATCGGCGGGCAGCACGACTTCGTGCGCGGCGCCTACCGCTCACGCGGCGGCAAGTCGTTCCTCGCCTTCCACTCGACCGCGCACGACGGCACGGTATCGCGCGTCGTGCCGCAGCTCGAGGGCGTGGTCAGCGACCCGCGCATGGACGTGCACCATCTCGTCACGGAGCACGGTGTGGTGAACCTGAAGGGACGCTCGACGCGCGAGCGCGCCGAGCTGATCATCTCGATCGCCGACCCGAAGTTCCGCGACGATCTCGAGCGCGAGGCGAAGAAGCGTCAGCTGCTGTAGCGCGCGTCGCGCACACTTCGCGGCGCGCGGGCGCGGCACACTCCGGCGGCGAGCGGGCTGCGGACGCACGCAGCCCCTGGCGAGCTGCAGACGCAGCCCCGTGCCCTGGGTCAGCGAGCGGGACGCGGCAGCCGGCCGCTCCGCCGGCCCGCTCGCTTCACCTCGCCGCGGGGGAGGGCCGCGCGCGGCGAGGCGCATCGCTCGGTCAGGCCGGAGCGGGTTCCTCGAACGAGACGGCGCCGGAGCGAACCACGCCGACCAGCGTCCGACAGCGCTGGCGGGTCCCGTCGGCGCCGCGATCGCGCAGCACCACGTGCGCGACGCCGTTGCCGAAGCGTCCGAGCGCGAGGCGGGCACGACGGGCGGCGCGCTCGCGCAGTTCGTCGATCGTCGTCCTTCGAGCGGCTCGATGCATGTCCGTTACCTCTCTCCGGACGGGCGAACGCCGTCCGCCGACGAGCCTAGGCAGGTTCCGCGATGTGAGCAAATAGATTATCCTCGCGTGATCGATCGGGAAAACCTATGAGACGAAACGCGTCGGAGTGGCTCAACTACCACCACCTGATGTACTTCTGGATGGTGGCGCGCGAGGGCAGCGTGACGCGCGCCAGCTCGGAGCTGGGGCTCGCGCAGCCGACGATCAGCACGCAGATCCGGCAGCTCGAGGAGGATCTCGGCGAGAAGCTCTTCGTGCGCACCGGACGCAACCTCGTGCTCACCGACGTCGGGCGCGAGGTCTACCGCTATGCGGACGAGATCTTCGCGCTCGGCCGCGAGCTGCTCGACGCGGTGCGCAACCGCTCGGGCGACCGGCCGCTGAAGCTCTCGGTCGGGGTCGCGGACGTGCTGCCGAAGCTCGTCGTCTACCGCTTGCTCGAGCCGGCGCGACGCCTGCCGCAGGGCGTGCACATCGTCTGCCGCGAGGACAAGCCCGAGCCGCTGCTCACCGACCTCGCGCTGCAGAAGCTCGACCTGGTGCTCGCCGACGCGCCGGTCGGGTCGACGTCGAGCGTGCGCGTCTTCCACCACCTGCTCGGCGAGTGCGGCGTCACGTTCGTCGCCGCGCCGGCGCTCGCGGCGCGCTACCGCCGACGCTTCCCGGCGTCGCTCGACGGCGCGCCGATGCTGCTGCCGGCGGAGGGCAGCGTGCGACGCCGCTCGCTCGACCAGTGGTTCGCGACGCAGCGCATCCGGCCGCGGGTGGTGAGCGAGTTCGAGGATGACGCGCTGCTCAAGGCGTTCGGACAAGCCGGCGCCGGCATCTTCCCGACGCCGTCGGTGATCGAGGCGCAGGTGCGACGTCAGTACGGCGTGAGCCTCGTCGGCCGCACCGAGGAGGTGCGCGAGCGCTTCTACGCGGTGTCGCACGAGCGCCGGCTCAAGCACCCGGCGGTGCTCGCGGTGTGCGAGGCGGCGCGCGGCGGACTGTTCGGCTGACGCGCGCGACGTCCTCGCCGGCGCGTGCCGGGCAGCTCCGCGGACGCGCGAATCGTCGTGGCCGGCGCGCGGCTGTGGTACGACCTCGCCATGCTGACCCAAGCGGAGATCGACGCCCACCTGCAGCGCATCGCGAAGGACGGCTACACCATCGTCGAGAACGCGATCGAGCCGGACCTCGTCGACGCGCTCGCCGCCGACCTCGTGCGGCTCGAGAAGGAGCTCGGCATCGAGCCCGCGAACAACGACTTCGAGGGCTCGAAGACCTGGCGCATCTACAACCTGCTCGTGCACGGCAAGCTGTGGGAGCGCGTGCCGGTGCACGAGAACGTGCTGCCGATCGTCGAGGGCGTGCTCGACCCGGGCTGTCTCGTGTCGTCGCTGTCGTCGATCGCGATCGGTCCGGGCGAGAAGGCGCAGCCGATCCACGCCGACGATCAGCTCATGCCGCTGCCGAAGCCGCACGTCGCGACGGTGTGCAACAGCATGTGGGCGCTCACCGACTTCACCGAGGAGAACGGCGCGACGCGCGTCATCCCGGGCTCGCACCTGTTCGACCGCTCGCCGACCTACGGCAAGCACTACGACAGCATCCCCGCCGAGATGAAGAAGGGCAGCGTGCTGATCTGGCACGGCAGCCTGTGGCACGGCGGCGGCGCGAACCGCACCAACGAGCGCCGCGTCGGCATCGCGATGAACTACTGCGCGGGCTGGATCCGCCAGCAGGAGAACCAGCAGCTCGGCATCCCGCGCGAGATCGCGCGCGGCTTCTCGCCGCGGCTGCGCGAGCTCGTCGGCTACGGCGTCTACCGCATGCTGATCGGCCACATCGACAAGCGCACCCCGGCGGAGGTGCTGCTCGGCGACGCGCCGTCGGGCTCGATGGTGTGGGACGCCGCGCGCACGTGAAGCGGCTCCGGGGCGGTCTCCGAGGCGACCCGGCGCGCGCGCCCGTCGCGTGGCTCGTCAGGATGTGCTTGACGTAGCGTCGGAGCGCGGCGCGCTTCGCGGCGTGCGCGTCGTCGCGGGGCCGAGCTCGGCGCGCAGGTTCACCTGGTCGTGCGACACCAGCAGGCGCGCGCCGTGCTCGCGCGCGAGCGTCGCGAGGAAGGCGCGCAGCTCCTTCTGCCGCGCGTCGGACTCCGGGACGAGGAGCTTGCGGTAGAGCCACGGCTTCGGCACGTCGTGCAGGATGCCGTCGAGGTGATTGACGGTGTCGCCGGCGAACGCGTAGAGGCGCTCGCCGCCCTCGGTCGCGACGCGCGCGAGCACGATCTGGCTGCCCGGCGTGTGGCCGCCCGCGTCGATCACCGCGACGCCCGGAAAGCCGGGCACGGCCAGGAACCGCTCGCCGGAGAGCGTCGCGCGCTCGACGCACGTCGCCTCGTCGAGCAGCGCGAGCCCGGGGCGCGTCGTGTGGTTCGGGCGCGCGGACTGCGCCTCGGTCATGAACGCCGTGAGCCTCGTCTCCGGCGCGGCCGCGCACAGCGACAGCACGCCGTCGACGTGGTCGGTGTGCAGGTGGGTGAAGACGATGCCGCGCACGCGCGCGGCGGACGGGCCGAGCACCGCGCCGATCGCGCCGCGTGCGACGAGAGGACGCGCGCCGCCGAGCCACTCGATCTGGCGTCCGAACTCGAGGGCCGGCTCGCGCCGCATGCCGGCGTCGATCAGCAGCACGCGTCCGTCGGCCCACTCGAGGACGAACGCGGGGTGGCTCATCACGTACGGTCGCGCGGGTGTCGGGTCCTCGTTGGGCTCGAGCACCGCGGTGCGCGGCATGCGCTGCGACGCGGTCTCGACCCACCACAGGCGGACGGGCAGGGCGCTCGCGGGCTCGGCGCGGAAGCGCGCCAGGTCGTCGGCGGTCGGCAGCGGCGCGCGCTCGCGGTCGATCGCGCGGTGCGCCTGCACCAGCACGGCGCCGAGCGCCAGCACCGCGAGCGCGAGCAGCGCGGCGACGCCGATCAGGATCCGGGAGAGGAGGCGCTTCGGCACGTCGGAGGCTCTGAGCGCAAACGGCTCCGGCGTCAAGCGGCGGCGCGCGAGCTCGCTCGTCGTCGCGACCGCGCACGAGAGCAGCTCGAGGCACGCCGCGACGCTTGCGCCGCGCTGACACTCATCGTCACGTGACGACGCTCGCGGCGTGCGAGCCCTCGACTCACGTGACGGCGCTGGCGCCGCGCGAGCGCTGCTCGCTATGCTCGCCGCGTGGCGCGGCCGTCGCGGGGTTCGGAGACGCCGTCTACGCGAAAGCGCGGACGGTCGGGCGGCGCGCCTGCGCGTCCGCCGCGACGCGGCGTCCCCTGGCGTCCGACGCGCGAGCAGATCGCGGCCGCCGCCGGCCGCACCGTCCCGGACGTCGTCGCCGATCGTCTCGCCGTGCTCTTCTGCGGCATCAACCCGAGCCTGTACTCCGGAGCCGTGCGCCACCACTTCGCGCGCCCGGGCAACCGCTTCTGGCCGGTGCTGCACGGCGCGGGCTTCACGGACCGCCTGCTGACGCCGTTCGAGGAGGACGAGCTCCTCGCGCGCGGCGTCGGCGTGACCAATCTCGTCGCGCGCGCGACCGCGTCCGCCGCGGAGCTGACGCGCGACGAGCTGCGCCGCGGCGCCCGCGTGCTCGCGGCCAAGGTACGCCGTCACCGTCCGGCGATCGTCGCGTTCCTCGGCATCGAGGCCTACCGGCACGCCTTCGCCCGCAAGGACGCGAAGCTCGGCGAGCAGCCCGAGCGCCTCGAGGGCGCGCGCGTCTGGGTGCTGCCGAACCCGAGCGGGCTCAACGCGCACTACCAGCTGCCGGAGCTCGTGCGGATCTACCGCGAGCTCGCGGAGGCGGCGGGGCTTCTCGAGCGCGATGCCCAAGCTCTGCGCCGCTCGCGCGCCGCGCGGTAGCGACGCTCGCGCACGTCGCGAGGTCGCGCAGCGCGCGAGCGGCGCGGACGTGACGTCGCGAGGCGAACGCTACGCGGACGACGGCTCCGCGGCCCCCGCCGCGCCGTCCGTGCCGAAGAACCAGTCGAGCGCCGCGGTCTGGAAGCCGCGCGACGGCCAGTGGATGCCGCCCTCGTCGATGCGCAGCTCGACGTCGTAGCCGAGGCTGCGCAGCAGCTCGACGTTCGGCGTGCACACGAGCTCGAACGGAAACACCGTGTCGTGCGTGCCGTGCTCGAGCAGGATGCGCGGCTTCGGATCGTCGGGACCGATCGCGTTGCCGTCGATCGCGACGAAGCCCGCGGCCCAGCCCATCACCGCCGAGAAGAGACGCGGGTTCGAGAGCCCGACCGCGAGCGCGTAGCTCGCGCCGTCCGAGTAGCCGATCAGTGCTTGACGGGCAGGATCGATCGGCACGCGGCGGTAGATCTCGACGTAGAGCCGCTCGAGGAAGTCGAGGTCGGGGCGCCCTTGACCGACGAGCAGGTCCCACGTCGGGTAGGTCGAGCGCGGGATCAGGAACAGCGCGTCGCGCCGAGCGGCCTCGTCGCGGTAGGCGCGGCAGAGAAGCTCGTCTTGACGCCCGGCGCCGTGCAGCACGGTGATCAGCGGATAGCGACGATCCGGATCGATCACCGGCGGCGTCAGCAGGAAGGCGTGCGTGACGCCGTTGCGCACCATCGCGATTCCGTCGGGCGGTGCGTCCAGGGCCCGCTCCGGGAGCTCGTGCACGACGCGCAGCGCCAGCGTGTCCACGCGGGCGAACCTACGCGGGATGCGCCGCCGTCGCCAGCGATCCGACGAACCGTCTTCTTCTCCCGGCCGTTTCGCGCCAGGATGAGCGCCAGCCACGGCCCCCGGACGTCGGCCTCGAGGAGGGACGCGATGCGCTACTTCAAGCTCTGGCTCGGCCTGGGGCTGATCGTCGCCCTGTCGTTCGTCGTTCTCGGCTACTACGGCGTCCGGATCTACCAGCAGGCGCCGCCCGTTCCGGAGCGCGTCGTGACCGACGACGGTCGGGTCGTGCTGACCGGCGACGACATCCACGACGGCATGAACGTCTGGCGGACGACCGGCGGTCAGGAGCTCGGCAGCATCTGGGGACACGGCGCGTACGTCGCGCCGGACTGGTCCGCCGACTGGCTGCACCGCGAGTCGCTGTGGCTGCTGAACCAGTGGTCCGCCGCCGAGCACGGACGTCCGTTCGCCGAGCTCGGCGAGAGCGAGCGCGTCGTGCTGCAGCGTCGCCTCGAGGACCTGATGCGCACGAACCGCTACGACGCCGCGAGCGGCACGCTGACGATCCCCACGGACCGCGCGCGCTCGATCGCCGCGATGACCGACTACTACGCGGCGATCTTCGGCGACGCGGAGAGCTTCCCGCCGGAGCTGCGTGCGATCGCCGACGGCGGCTTGCAGCCGCCGGAGCTGCGCGATGCGTACGCGATGCCGGCGCTCACCGTGCGCGACCCCGAGCGTCGTCGGCAGCTCGGCGCATTTTTCTTCTGGACGGCGTGGGCGTGCGCGGCGGAGCGTCCGGGCGGCGCGATCGAGCAGGTCGACGCCTCGAGCACGACGCCGCGTCCGGTGTCGTACACCAACAACTGGCCGCCGGAGCGCCTCGTCGGCAACCGTCCGACGGGCGAGATCGTGGTGTGGTCGGTGCTGAGCTTCGTGCTGCTGCTCGCCGGCGTCGGCGCGCTCGTCTGGTACTACGCGAGCCTGCGCGGGCGCGAGGAGATGCCCGACGAGCTGCCCGAGAAGGATCCCCTGCTCGCGATCCAGGCCACGCCGTCGATGCGCGCGACGCTCAAGTACTTCTGGGTCGTGGCGGCGCTGATCGTCGTGCAGGTGATCCTCGGCGCGGTCACCGCGCACTACGGCGTCGAGGGCGGCGGCTTCTACGGCTTCCCGCTCGCCAACTGGCTGCCGTACGCGGTGACGCGCACCTGGCACCTGCAGCTCGGGCTGTTCTGGATCGCGACCGCGTGGCTCGCGACCGGGCTCTACATGGCTCCGGCGGTGTCGGGGCACGAGCCGCGCGGGCAGAAGGCGGGCGTCGACTTCCTGTTCGTCTGCTTGCTGGTGATCGTCGTCGGGACGCTGTTCGGCACCTGGTACGCGACGCGCCAGCGGATGGGCTTCACGACGAACTTCTGGTTCGGCCACCAGGGCTACGAGTACGTCGACCTCGGCCGCTTCTGGCAGGCGTTCCTGCTGGTCGGGCTCTTCCTCTGGCTCGGCTTGATGCTGCGCGCGCTGTGGCCGGCCTTCCGCAACCTCGGCGAGCACCGCCACCTGCTCGCGCTGTTCGCGGTCGCGTCGGCGGCGATCGCGCTGTTCTACGGCGCCGGGATGTTCTGGGGGCCGCGCACGAATCTCGCGATCGCCGAGTACTGGCGCTGGTGGGTCGTGCACCTCTGGGTCGAGGGCTTCTTCGAGGTGTTCGCGACCGTGCTGATCGCGTTCCTCTTCGTCCGCATGGGGCTCTTGCGTGGCGGCGTTGCGACGGCGGCGGTGCTGTTCTCGACCTGCGTCTTCCTCTTCGGCGGCATCCTCGGGACGTTCCACCACCTCTACTTCTCGGGCACGCCGACCGCGGTGCTCGCGATCGGCGCGACGTTCAGCGCGTTCGAGGTCGTGCCGCTCGTGCTGATCGGCTTCGAGGGCTACCAGAACTTGACGATCGCACGCGCGCGACCGTGGGTGTCGGCCTACAAGTGGCCGATCTACTTCTTCGTCGCGGTCGCGTTCTGGAACCTGGTCGGCGCGGGGCTGTTCGGCTTCCTGATCAACCCGCCGATCGCGCTCTACTTCATGCAGGGTCTCAACACGACGCCGGTGCACGGGCACACCGCGCTGTTCGGCGTCTACGGCATGCTCGGGATGGGGCTTCTGCTGTTCTGCCTGCGTGGCTTGACGCGCGATCGCGAGTGGCGCAACGGGCCGATCAGCTTCGCCTTCTGGTCGGTGAACGTCGGGCTCGCGCTGATGGTGCTGCTGTCGATGCTGCCGGTCGGCATGCTGCAGACCTGGGCGAGCGTCGAGCACGGCATGTGGTGGGCGCGCTCCGCGCAGTTCCTGCAGACCGAGCTCATGGACACCCTGCGCTGGCTGCGCGTCGTCGGCGACACGATCTTCGCGATCGGCATCGTCGTGTTCGGCTGGTTCGTGCTCGGGCTCAAGACCGGCTGGTCGCTGCGCGCGGAACGCGAGCACGCGCTCGAGCAGTGGGCCGAGCCGGTGCGCGCGCCGCGCTGAGGAGCGGTCACGCGCAGGACGAGCGCGACGCGGACGCCGCGCCGTGTCGCCTCAGCCGCGTGCGCCGCGGTACGACGTGACGCGCGCGACGAAGTCGGCGCGAAAGCGCTCCGCGTCGACCGCGGTCGCGCAGCGCATGACGAACGAGCCCGGCGTGCCGCGCGGCGCCTCGAGCGTGCGCAAGACGCCGCTCTCGATCGTCGGCAGGATCGCGAGCTCCTCGAAGCCACACGCGGAGCCGCCGTAGACCGCGGCCAGCGCCAGCGGGTCGTGCAAAAAGGCGACGTTGTCGGGCGCGATCGCCGCACCCATGGCGCCGAAGATGCGCCGCATGTGCGGCGTCCAGGCGCGCACCGCCGCGGCGATCGCGTCGTGGAACGGCGTGCCGGCGGCGGCGATGCGCTCGAGGTCGTCCGGCGCGAGCCGGGTCTGCAGCGTGACGTCGGCGGTGACGAGCGTCGTCGGGATGCCGGCGCGCAGCACGGCGAGCGACGCGGCGGCGTCCGAGCACAGGTTGTAGTCGACGCCGGGCGCGAACTCGTGCTCGCCGTACGCGACGCGGCGGACGTGCCCGCCCATGATCGTGAGACGCTTGATGCGGCGCGCGAGCGCCGCGTCGCGCTCGAGCACGCGCGCGAGGTTGGTCATCGGTCCGACCGCGACCACCTCGAGATCGTCCTCTGCACGCAGCAGGCGCACGAGCGCGTCGACCGCGTGCTCGCCCGACGCGAGCCGCTCGCCGGGCGCGAGCGCGAAATCGCCCTCGTCGCCGAGCCAGAGGAACTGGCCGTCCCCGAGCGGGCGCTCGCAGCCGGCGTACACCGGGACGTCGCGCCGTCCCGCGAGGTCGAGCAAGCGGCGCGCGATCGCGCCGCGCCGCGCGGTGTCGGCGGTGACGGTGGTGACGGCGACGAGCTCGATCTCGGGCGACGCGAGCGCGAGCGCCAGGCAGAGCGCGTCGTCGGCGTCGGTGCCGATGTCGGTGTCGAGGACGAGGCGCGTGCGGCTCACGGCGTGGATCCTTTGGTCAGCAAGGCGGCGAGCGCCGCGGGCGACGCCGGCGGTCGGCGCGCGAGCCGATCTCCGAGCTCGACCGCCGCGAGCGCGTGCCGCGTGTCGCGCACGGCCGCGACCCGCGCCGCACCGATCGTGCGCCGTAGCACCTCGAGCGCGGCGTAGCGTGCGACGTCGGCGAACACGGGCGGCGCCTCGCCGGCAGCGCTGACGTACGCGTCCCAGGTGTCGGCGGCGAGCTCCGCCGCGTCGTGCAGCGCGCCGCGCGCGACACCCGCGAGCACGAGGTGCGCGAGCAGCGTGCCGACGTCGAACGCCGGATCACCGAAGTGCGCGATCTCGGCGTCGAGCAGCTTGACGCCGCCGGGCGGCAAGAGAACGTTGCCGGCCTGCACGTCGCCGTGCACGAGCGCTCCGCGCGGCTCGAGGTAGCGCCGGTACGCGCGCGCGGCGATCGCGCGCAGCTCGTCGTCCCGCCACAGACGCTCGGCGCGCGCGCGCAGCTCGGGCTCGAGCGGGAAGTCATTGGGCGCAAACGGCAACGCGAAGACGTGATCGCCGTGCAGGCGCTGCATCTCGTCGTTGCGGAAGTGCGCGGCGAGCGAAGGATCGTGCGTCGCGGCGTGGACGCGCGCGAGCAGCGCGGCGAGGTCGCGCAGCGCGTCCCGGACGTCGGCGCCACGCAGCAGCGCGTGGTCGAGGCGCTCCGCGTCGCCGAGGTCCTCGAGGACGAGGACGCGGCGTGCCTCGTCGAAGAAGAGCACGCGCGGACACACGCCGCGCGCGTCGTGCGGCGCCGCGCGCTCGAGCCAACGGTGCTCGAAGACGATGCGCTCGGTGCTCGCCCGGTACTGCGGGAAGCGCTCGAGCGCCGGACGCGCTTGCTTGACGACGATGCTCGTCCGTCCTGCGATGCGTGCGCGCCGCACCCAGTTGATGTTGCCGTCGCCGGCCGGCTCGACCACGACGTCCTCGGCGCCGGACGCGAGCCCGATCGAGCGCAGGTAGGCGGGCAGCAGCGCCTCGTCGAGCGCGTCTTCGGTCGCGAGCGCCATCGCGCTCGTGAATGGACGCTGGCTCGACGCGAAGCAAGTCGCGCCGCGAACGGCCGTCCCGATTGACCTCGCTGGCGGGCCTGCCTAGACGAGACGGATGCCGGACGATTGGCGCAGCGGACCGCGCCGCGAGCGGCGCGACGACGACGTGTTCGCCGAGGTGCGCGATCTGGTCGAGGCGATGCGCGCCAAGATGCGCGGCGGCGGGGGCGGAGGCAACGGCGCACGCGCGCCCGGACGTCCGGTGAGCCCGTGGCCGTTCGTCGCGATCGGGCTCGCGCTCTGGCTCGCGAGCGGCTTGTTCATCGTCGCCCCGGACCAGCGCGGCGTCGTGCTGCGCTTCGGCAAGGTCGTGCGCGAGGTCGGGCCGGGCCCGGGCTACCACCTGCCGTGGCCGATCGAGACCGTGCTCAAGCCCGAGGTGACGCGCATCCGCAAGGAGGAGTTCGGCTTCCGCACGCTCGACGTCGGACCGCCGGCGCGCTTCCGCGACGTCGACCAGGAAGCGCTCATGCTCACGGGCGACGAGAACATCGTCAAGCTCATGTTCATCGTCCAGTACCGCGTGAAGAGCGATCCCGACGCCGCCACCGACTTCCTGTTCAACGTGCGCGACCCGGCCGGGACGGTGCGCGCCGCGGCGGAGGCGGCGATGCGTCAGGTGATCGGCAGCAACGCGATCGACGACGCGCTCACCGACGACCGCGAGCGCATCCAGCAGGAGGCGCAGGCGCTGCTCCAGGAGATCCTCGACTCCTACGACTCGGGGCTCTTGATCGAGACCGTCAAGCTACAGGACGTCGACCCGCCCGACCAGGTGTCGGACGCGTTCAAGGACGTCATCTCCGCGCAGCAGGACCGCGAGCGGATGATCAACGAGGCGCGCGGCTACTCGAACGACGTCGTGCCGAAGGCGCGCGGCAAGGCGGCGCAGATGCTGAACGACGCGGAAGGCTACCGCCTCGCCAAGATCCAGGAAGCGAACGGCGCCGCGCAGCGCTTCATCGCGCTGCACGAGGAGTACGCGAAGGCGCCCGACGTCACGCGGCGGCGGCTCTACCTCGAGACCATGGAGGAGATCCTGCCGCGCATGGACAAGGTGCTGATCGACGACAAGGCGGGCGAGAGCGTCGTGCCCTACCTGCCGCTCGACCAGATGCTGCGCCGGCGCGAGCCGCAGGCGGCGGAGCCGGCTTCGCGATGAGCGCGCGCGGGAGGCGAGGCTGATGGACCGTCGCTGGGCGCTCGTCATCGGCACGGTGGTGGTCATCGTCGCGGTGTGGAACCTCGCGCTGTTCACCGTGCCGACGTGGATGCACGCCGTCGTCCTGCAGCTCGGCGAGCCGGTGCGCACCGTGCGCGAGCCCGGGCTGTACTTCAAGATCCCGTTCATCCAGACGGTGCTGTACTTCGATCGTCGTCTGCTCGAGTACGAGGCGCCGTCGAAGGAGCTGCTGACGCGCGACAAGCAGCAGCTCGTGGTCGACAACTACACGCGCTGGCGGATCATCGACCCGCTCAGGTTCTACCAGGCGGTGCGCGACGAGGCGGGCGCGCAGTCGCGGCTCGACGACATCGTGTACTCGAACCTGCGCGAAAACTTCGGACGCCAGACGCTGCGCGACGTCGTCAGCGCGAAGCGCGAGCAGATGATGCGCGACGTGACGATCAAGAGCGACCAGAAGGCGCGCGACTACGGCATCGAGGTGGTCGACGTGCGCGTCAAGCGCGCCGACCTGCCGGAGAAGAACGAGCAGAACGTCTTCAACCGGATGCGCACCGAGCGCGAGCGTCTCGCCAAGAAGTTCCGCGCCGAGGGCGACGAGGAGGCGCGCAAGATCACGTCGGAGTCCGACAAGCAGGTGCGCGTTCTTCTCGCCGAGGCGCAGCGCCAGGCCGAGGTGCTGCGCGGGCAGGGCGACGCCGAGGCGGTGCGCATCTACGCCGAGGCGTACGGCCGCGACCCCGAGCTGTTCGCGCTGGTGCGCACGCTCGACGCCTACAAGCGCGCGCTGCCCGACGGCACGGCGCTCGTGCTGTCGCCGGACAGCGAGTTCTTCCGCTACCTGAAGAGCCTCGAGCCCGCGCCGCGCTCGACGCCGGCGCCGCAGTGAGCCGCGTCGCGCGCGGACGTGCGCGATGAACCGCTTCGTCGTCGTCCTGCTGGTGTGCCTGCTCCTGCTGCTCTACGTGCGCTCGCCGATCGACCTGCTGCCCGACCGCATCGGTCTGCTCGGGCTGCTCGACGATCTGCTGCTCGCGTTCTTCGCCGTGTGGTGGCTGCGTCGCGGCGGTGGCGCGCAGCGCCCGCGCATGACGGCGCGGCAGCGCGCGCGCGGCCCGGCGGGCTTCGGCGCGGCGGGCGCGGGGCAGCGCGCAGGCGAAGGGCGAGCGGGGCAGGGTGGCGCGGAAGGTGACGACGCGCGTGACGCGGCGTCGGGAGCCGAGCCGGCCTGGGATCCCTACGCGGTGCTCGGCGTCGCGCGCGACGCGTCGGCGGAGGAGATCGCGCGCGCCTACCGCGAGCAGATGAAGCTCTACCACCCGGATCGTGTCGCGGGGCTCGGGCGCGAGCTCCAGGAGCTCGCGCACCGGAAGGCGGTCGAGATCCAGCGCGCGTACGCGGAGCTGTCGCAGCGCGACGCGTGAGCGTCGGCGCGCGGTCAGTCGTCTGCGCTGCGGCGCTCGCGCGCCTTCGTGCGCGCGGGTCGCGGCGCGAGCGCCCCGTGGTATGGTCGGCGGAGCGATGCTCGCACTGCTCCTCATGGGCGCCCTGGTCGGCGTACGCCACGCGCTCGAGGCCGATCACGTCGCCGCCGTCGCGGCGCTGACGACGCGCTCCGCATCGCTCGGCGACCGGGTGAAGCTAGCGGCGGCCTGGGGCGGCGGGCACGCGGCGAGCCTGATGGTCGCGGGCGCGGCGCTCGTGCTGCTCGGCGTGTCGCTGCCGGAGCCCGCCGCGCGCGGCTTCGAGGCGCTCGCCGGGGTGGTGCTCGTCGCGCTCGGCGTCGACGTCCTGCGACGCGTGCGCGAGCGACGCATCCACGTCCACGTCCACCAGCACGGCGACGCGGCGCCGCACGTCCACGTGCACGCGCACGCGGGCGAGAGCGCGCCGCACGAGCACTCGCCGCACCACCACGAGCACCCGGCGACGCCGCTGCCGCGCGCGCTCGCGGTCGGCACGCTGCACGGTCTCGCGGGCTCGGGCGCGCTCGTCCTGCTGGCGCTGCCGATGCTCGGCTCGCCGGTACGCGCGCTGCTCTACGTCGCGACCTTCGCGATCGGCTCGATCGTCGGCATGGTGCTGTTCTCGCTCGCGCTGTCGCTGCCGCTGGTCTGGTGGCCGCGGCTCTTGCAGGCGTCCACGGGCAAGATCGAGACGGCGCTCGGCGTCGTGACGATCGCGCTCGGCGGCTGGATGGCGCTGCAGGCGGCCGCGTTCTGAAGCGCGCGCCCGCGTGACTCTGTCGCGTGCGGCTCAGGAGCGCAGCGGCGTCAGCCGCAGGCGCATCGCGACGCGCTCCTTCGCGGGCAGCCCGCGCTCGACCTCGGCGCGCAGCAGCGCGCGCAGCGCGTCGGGGAGCTCGCGCTCGCCGAGCACGCGAAAGCCCATGCTCGCGTAGAACGGGGCGTTCCACGGCACGTGGCGAAAGGTCGTGAGCGTGATCGCCGGATAGCCGCGCTCGCGCGCCGCCTTGATCACCGTCGCGAGGAGCGCGCGGCCGAGGCCGCGGCGGCCGTGCTTCGGGTGGACGTCGATCTCGTGCAGGTGCGCGTTGCCGTCGAGCTCCTCGAGCAGCGCGAAGCCGACGGGCCGATCGCGCCCGTCGACCGCGACCCAGAGGAAGTCCCGCGCGACGGCGCTCGCGAGGTCCTCGCGCGGGAGCGTCTCGCGCGCGAACTGACGCGCGAACCCGTACGGCTTGAAGAGCGCCGCCGCCGCGCGCTCGATGCGCGCGAGCAGGGCGACGTCGTCCGGCCGCGCGAGCCGAATCGCGTAACGGTGCACGGCGGCGCATCGTACATGCTTTGTCGTTGCGGCGCTTGGCCGGTCCGGCGCTGGGCTGCGAAGTCGGCGTGCGCCGATCGCGCGCGCTGGCCTTTTCCATCCGCTCGAAGCTTCGCGGCGCGAGGCGTCGCCTGTGCCGAAGCAAGTACCGTGGCTTTGCGAAGCTTAGTTGATTCGCACTCCCGTCCACTTTAGGGTCGCCAGGTTTCGACCTTGGGATTGGCGGGGGAGCCGTGACACGTTGGACGTTCGTCCGCGTTGGCTCGTCGGCTGTCGGTTCCGTGCTGGTGCTGCTCGTTGCCGTGCCAGCGAGAGCGCAGTCGACGCCGAGCAGAGTATCGCAAGCTTAGATGCAGGACGCGCGCGAAGCTTCGCGAGATCCGTTCGAGGTGAAGGCGGCGGTGCCGGCGTCGCCGATGTTTCGGCGAACGCCGATGCCGTGGCGACGGAAACGATCTACACCGGCCCCACTGCCTCGGGTGAAGCCGTACGCGTCCTCGCGAGGGCCTACGCGCTCCGAGATCTGAGCGAAGACTCGGCACCGCGACCCATCGTCGTCGGCCCCGCGGATCTCGATGCTCCCTGGATCGTCGCGAAGCTCCGAGAGGCGTACGAGGCGGGGTTCGCCGTCGCCGTCACCGACGCCGAGGTCGCCGACATCGATCGTCTGCACGAGTTGATGTCACACGAGGGGAGCGCTCACCCGGGCGCGGAGGTGAAGCAGGTCGCCCTCGCTGCCGTGCGCAGGGCCGAGCGGCCCGACGGGCAGCTCAACTACGGCTCGCATCTGCTGGCTGCCACGCGTCGCTGGGGGCATGCCGCCCCGATCAGACCGAGTTCGAGTTCACCACCTCGTCGGGAATCGATGCGGGCTACCATCGCAGCGGTCACGACACGACGTTCCAGAACGTCGAAGTCAATCGAACTCGTTCGTGCCGATGCCCTTCGGGCGCATCTTCGCGCTGCAGCCGCCGACCGTCACCGCGGTGAGCCCGTCGTGCGTCGTGCCCGGTCGCGCTTCACGATCCAGGGGACGGGGTTGTACCCGTCGCTGGTCGAGGCGGTGCTGATCGGCGGCACGGCCGTCGACGCGACCAACGTCCAGACGACCAGCGACACGGAGATCGAGGTCATCGCCCCCGACACCAACGAGTGCCGGCACGAGGCCGGCTGCGCGGTCGCGGTACAGACCACCGAGGGGACGTCCAACACGAACGTCAACGTCGTGATCCGCCACGAGTGCGGCTGAGGGCCTGCGAGGCCTGCGGCACGGGAGGGATCGCTCGCGCGTGCCCGGGCGCGATTGGCGCTCGCGGCTGCGCCATGGAATCGTGCGGGCGATGGCAGCACTCACACATCGCTCGCTCGTCGCCGTTCTCGTCCTGCTCGTCGGGGCGTCGGCGTGCCAGCGCACCGTCGAGCACCCCTTGTTCCCGCTCGAGGCCGGGAGGAAGTGGATCTACCTCATCACGACCGAGCCGAACGACGGCGAGGAGCCGATCGCGCTCCAGGTCACCACGGTCGGCCCCGAGACCCTCGAGGGGCAGCGCGTCGTCCGACAGCAGATCGAGCTCGGCGACGAGACCCACTTCCGCTTCATGGCGGTCGACGAGCGCGGCGTCTACCGCTACGCGACGCAGTCGGCCGGCGAGGCGTCGCCGACCCTCGAGCTCGGGCGCGACGACCTGATCGTCCTCGACCCGCAGAAGGGCAGCTCGTGGCGCGGCGAGGCGGCCTTCTCCTTCCTCGACGGCCCCGACCGGGTGCCGATCGAGTCGGTGGTCGAGCTGACGAACGACACCGTCGACGTGCCGGCCGGACGCTTTCCCGGCTGCGTGAAGGTGCGCGTCAGCGGTCAGGCGCGCGTCGGCGAGCGCACGCTCACGCTCACCGAGCAAGTTTGGTACGCGAAGGGCGTCGGCATGGTGAAGTCCATCGTCGAGGAGAGCGAGAGCGGTCCGGAGCCCCGCAGCGTGCGGGTCACGACCGAGCTCGCGTCGTACTCGCTGTGAGCCGGCCGGTCGGCGCGCCGGTTCGTGCCGCGGGCCCGACCTGATACGCTGCGCACGACATCGCGCGGAGGCGGAAGCATGGAGATCAAGGACCTCGACCACGACGAGCAGCTCGCCCTGGTGGGCCTCGTCGAGTTCATCGGTGAATCGAACCGGGAGATGACCGACGAGGAGCTCGAGCGCATCTCGAACGTCGCGGCCGCGCTCGGGCCGGCGACCTACCGGCGCCTGGCCGAGGAGGCGGACCAGCGCTTCGAGGACGAGGAGGCGCTGCGCCGCTTCCTCGCCGGAGCCGGACGCGCCGAGGCGCGGGAGCTGGTCTACGCGACCGCGCTCGAGATCGCGATGGGCGACACGATCCAGCCGAGCGAGTCGCAGCTCCTCGACTGGCTCGCGAAGACCTGGGGCATCGACGTGCGCTTCGACGGAGGGGCGGGCTCCTGAGCGGGGCCGTCCGCGTGAATCGGCTTTGTAAGGGCTACGTCGCGCCGCGCCCTGCGTTGCCGGCCGCGAACGTCGTCCCTCCGGATGCGTCAGCGCCTTCGGGCGCGCTTCGCCGTGGCACGAACCCTGCGGCTTCCCCCGCGAAGGAGGCTCGCCATGCAGGACGTTCGACCAAAGGAGCGCACCGACGAGCGCGGTGCAATCGGCTGGGTGCTGCTCTGGCTGATCGGCATCCCGATTCCGATTCTCATCGTTCTGTTCCTGATCCGCGGCTGCACGTGAGGCGGTCGGCGGCTCGCCCCGCACGACCGGTCGAAACGGCGACGCCGGCGTGCTAGGGGCGGCTGCGAGCTTTGGACCCTGACCCAACACGCGGGACCGCCGTCGGCGGCGCCCCCATGCTGGCGTCGCGCAGGCGGGGTCCCAGTTGACCGTGCTCGTCGTCGCGGTCGCCGTCCTGGTGGTGATCGGGACGGCGCTGGCCCTCGCGGAGGCGGCGCTGACGCGGGTATCGCGCGTGCGCGCGATCTCTCTCCGCCAGGAGGGGCGCCCGAATGCGGCCCTGCTGGAGAAGATCGCGTCCGATCCGCCGCGCTACCTGAACGCCGTCTACCTGGCGGTGATGCTGGTGCAGAACGGCTCGGCGATCCTGGTCGCGATCATCGCCGAGAACTCCTTCGGGGCGGTCGGCATCACCGTCGCCTCGGTGCTGTTCACGCTCGGCTACTTCGTGGTTGTCGAGGCGATGGGCAAGACCTTTGCGGTCCTGCACAGCGACCGCGTCGCCTTGATGCTCGCGCCCTTCGTCTGGGTGCTGGCCTGGATTCTCGCCCTGCCGACGCGCGCGCTGATCGGGCTCGCCAACATCCTCTTGCCGGGGAAGGGCCTCGAGAAGGGACCGTTCGTCACGCCGAACGAGATCCGCACCATGGCCCAGGTCGGGCACGAGGAGGGCGCCATCGACGAGACGGAGAAGGACATGATCCACTCCGTCTTCCACTTCCGCACGAGCGTCGCGCGCCAGGTGATGGTGCCGCGTCCCGACGTCGTCGGCATCGACCTCTCGTGCTCGCTCGCCGACGCGCAGGAGATCTTCGTCCGCCACGGCTTCTCGCGTCTGCCGGCCTACCGCGGCGACCTCGACAACACCGAGGGCATCATCCACGCGAAGGACCTGCTGACCGTCCGCCAGCAAGGGCGCACCGACGTGACCCTGCGCGACATCATGCGCCCGGTGCACTTCGTCCCCGAGTCGAAGCGCCTGGTCGACCTTCTGAAGGAGATGCGCGAGCAGCAGTTCCACATGGGGCTCGTGGTCGACGAGTTCGGCTCGGTGGTGGGGCTGGTCACGCTCGAGGACCTGCTCGAGGAGCTCGTGGGCGAGATCGCCGACGAGCACGACGTCGACGAGGGCGACATCGAGATGCTCGGCGACGGCCGCTACCGCGTCGACGCGACGATGGCGATCTCGGATCTGAGCGACGTGCTCGGCGTCGAGCTGCCGCGCGAGCGCTGGAACACGGTCGGCGGGCTGATGTTCGGCCTGCTCGGCGCGATCCCGACCGCCGGCGAGAGCGTCGTGTACGACAACCTGCGCTTCACCGCCGAGCGCGTGCACGGACGGCGCATCGTCAGCGTGCTGATCACGACCGAGCCGACGGTCGCGGCGCGCACCGGCTCTTGACGGTGCGCGGATCCTCGTCGTCCGCTAAGTCTGCCCTCGGGACGAGGCGCGCATGAACCGCGAGCGGATGATCGCAGCGCTCACGGACGGTCCGTGGGACGTGCTCGTGATCGGCGGCGGCGCGACCGGGCTCGGCGTCGCGGTCGACGCGCAGACGCGCGGCTACCGCACCGTGCTGGTCGAGCAGTACGACTTCGCGAAGGGCACCTCGAGCCGCTCGACGAAGCTCGTGCACGGCGGCGTGCGCTACCTGCAGCAGGGCAACGTCGCGCTCGTGCTCGAAGCGCTGCGCGAGCGCGGGCTGATGTGCCGCAACGCCTCGCACCTGGTGCACGACCTCGCCTTCGTCGTGCCGCGCTACCGCTGGTGGGAGGGGCCGTTCTACGGCATCGGCCTCAAGCTCTACGACCGCCTCGCCGGCAAGCTCAACATCTCGCGCTCGCGGCTCCTCGACCGCGAGTCGACGATCGAGCGCATCCCGAACGTCGAGACCGAGAACCTGCTCGGCGGCGTCATGTACCACGACGCGCAGTTCGACGACGCGCGGATGGCGATCGCGCTCGCGCAGACCGCGGCCGACCACGGCGCGCTGCTCGTCAACTACATGCGCGTCGACCGCCTGATCAAGGACGAGGGCACGGTGTCGGGCGTCGTCGCGACCGACGTCGAGACCGGCACGAGCCACGAGCTGCGCGCGCGCGTGGTGATCAACGCGACCGGCATCTTCGCCGACGACATCCGCCGCATGGACCAGGCGGACAGCGAGCCGATGATCCAGCCGAGCCAGGGCGTCCACCTGGTGCTCGACCGCGCGTTCCAGCCGAGCGACACCGCGATCATGGTGCCGCACACCGACGATGGCCGCGTGCTGTTCGTCATCCCGTGGCACCAGCGCGTCCTGGTCGGCACCACCGACACGGCGATGGACCACGCCGACATCGAGCCGCGCGCGCTGCCCGAGGAGGTCGACTTCATCCTGCGCAACGCGGCCCGCTACCTCGATCGCCAGCCGACCCGCGACGACGTGCTCAGCGTGTTCGCCGGGCAGCGTCCGCTGGTGCAGCCGGTGGGCGGCGCCGCGGCGCGCGGACGCACCAAGTCGATCTCGCGCGAGCACTCGGTCGTGGTGTCGGACTCGGGGCTCGTGACGATCGTCGGCGGCAAGTGGACGACCTACCGCAAGATGGCGCAGGACACCGTCGACGACGCGGTCGAGGTCGGCGGCCTGCCGGAGCGGCCGTGCGTCACCGAGAACCTGCGGCTGCACGGTTGGCTCGCCCGCAACGATCCGCGCGTGCCGCACGCGCTGCACATGAAGATGTACGGCGCCGACGCGGAGGTCGTGCAGGCCTTCCTCGACGACGACCCGGCGCGCCGGGTGGCGCTGCACCCGCGGCTGCCGTACGTCGCGGGGCAGGTCGCGTGGGCGGCGCGCCACGAGATGGCGCGCACCGTCGAGGACGTGCTCGCGCGCCGGACGCGCAGCCTGCTGCTCGACGCGCGCGCCGCGATCGAGGCCGCGCCGGCGACGGCGCGCATCCTCGCCGCCGAGCTCGGCCGCGACGCCGCCTGGGTGCAACGCCAGGTCGAGGAGTTCGAGGCGCTGGCGCGCGGCTACCTGCTCTCCGGCTGACGCTACCAGGGGAGGGCGTTTTGCGCGCCCGGCGGATGGGCTAGGACGGGGCCATGGCGATGCCCGAAGGCTTGCCGCAGAGCGACGCACGCGAGGCGCCGGCGCTGCGCCAGCCGAAGGCGCGTCTCTCGCGTCGCGCCGTCGGGCTGATCGTCGCGGGCGTCGCGGTGCTCGTGGTGGGGGCCGTCCTCGCGACGCAGGTCGACTGGCGCGCGCTCGATGCGCACGCGATCGCCGAGCGCGTGCGCGCCGCGGGCCCGATCGGCCCGCTCGCGCTCTTCGCGCTGCTCGTCGTGCAGTGCGTGATCGCGCCGCTGCCGTCCGAGCCGCTGATGATGGCGGCGGGCTTTCTCTATGGACCGTGGGCGGGCTTCGTGCTCGCGTGGGCGGGCGTCATGGTCGGCGCGACCGCGTGCTTCGTCGTCGCGCGCAAGCTCGGACGGCCGGTCGTCGAGCGCTTCGCGTCGCCGCAGAAGCTCGCGCTGTTCGACGAGCAGCTCGCGCGCCGCGGGCTGCTCGCGACGTTTCTCGCCGTGCTCGGCGTGCGCGCGCTCGCCCACGGGTCGTTCGACATCGTGAGCTACGCGTGCGGGCTGATCGCGTTCCCGCTGCCGCTCTTCCTGCTCGCGAGCGGCGTCGGCGTGGTGCCGAAGGTGTTCGCGTTCACCTACCTCGGCGCGAGCGCGGGCGAGCGTCCGGGATGGCTCGACGCGACGATCCTCGTCGGGACGTTCGGCGTGCTGCTCGCGCTGCCGTGGTGGTGGCGTGCGCGGCGCCGCCGCGCGTCTGCGGCCTGACGCCGTAGACGCCTCCGTGAGACGCCGGAGGCGAATCCGGCTCGCGCGCCGGGGCGGGCTTCCGTAGACTCGAGATCCGTGCGGCACGTCTTTCTCGCGACCCTGACGCTCGTCGTCGTCGCGGCCGTGGTCCTCGCGCTTCGCGCGGAGCGGGCGTCCCAGGCGAGTGCGCGGCCGAACGTCCTCCTGGTCTCGATCGACTCGCTGCGCGCCGATCACCTCGGCGCCTACGGCTACGAGCGCCCGACGAGCCCGAACATCGACCGTCTCGCGAGCGAGGGCGTGGTGTTCGAGAAGGCGATCGCGCCCGCGCCGTGGACGGTGCCTTCGCACATGACGATGCTGACCGCGCTGCCGCCGGAGGTGCACGGCGTCACCAAGCACACCATGGCACTCGCCCCCGAGGCGGTCACGCTCGCGGAGGTGCTGCGCGACGAGGGCTACGCGACGGCCGCGTTCGTCTCCGGTCCGACCGTCATGGCGCACTACGGATTCGGGCAGGGCTTCACGCTGTTCGACGAGTCGACGGCGACGCCAAACCGTGCCCTCGCGCGGACGGGCATCACGTCGCCCGCGCTCGTCGAGCTCGTCGACGACTACCTCGACGCGTGGGATCGCAAGGGCCGTCGCGCGCCGTTTTTCATCTTCTTGCACATGTGGGACGTGCACTACGACTACGAGCCGCCGCCGCCCTACGACCGCATGTTCGATCCGGACTACGCGGGTCATGCGGACTTCAGCGACTTCGAGCGCAACCAGAGCATCCGTCCCGACATGGACCCGCGCGACCTGCAGCACCTGATCGCGCTCTACGACGGCGAGATCCGCTGGACCGACGAGAACCTCGGCAAGATCCTCGACCGCTTGCGGCAGCTGCGCGTGCTCGACGACACCATCGTCGTGGTCACGAGCGACCACGGCGACGAGTTCTTCGAGCACGGTCTCAAGGGCCACTCGAAGACGCTGTACGACGAGGTGCTGCACGTGCCGCTCGTCGTGCGCTTCCCGCCGCGCGTCCCGCCCGGGCGCCGCATCGCGAACCAGGTGCGTCTGATGGACGTTGCACCGACGATCCTCGGGCTCGCGGGCATCGAGGCGCCGGAGCGCTTCGGCATGAGCCGCGACGAGATGCCGCTACCGTACGGCCACGTCGACCTGACGCCGTGGATCACCGGCGCCGGCGAGGATGCGCTGCCGGACGAGCTGCCGGCGTTCAGCATGGCGACGGCGTACTTCGGACCGCAGTGGTCGATGCGCACGAACGCGGGCAAAATGATCCGCTTCGAGGCTGGGCGGCGCATCGAGGTCTACGACCTCGAGCAGGATCCTCGCGAGAAGCACAATCTGTACGGCACCGGGAAGGCCCGGGCGCTGCTGCAGGCGTTCGCGCCGGTGTTCCAAGGCTGGGAGAACATCTGGCGCGTGCTGCCGGCCTTCGCCGTCGAGCGCAAGCCCACGCAGTCGCACGAGGCTCGGCTGCGCGCGCTCGGCTACATCGAGTAGCGGACGGGCCGCCGGAGCCGGCCGCGCCCCCTCGAGGCGAAATCTTGGGGGGCGCCGCCCCTGGGGTCGTCTCCCGAGGTTCGTGCCCGAGGCTGCGGAGACGCATTCTGGTCGGCGCGCTGCTCGCGATCGCGCTGCCGCTCGGCGCGATCTCGGCGTTCGGCAACGCGCCGATCCGTCGTGAACGACGACTTCGACGACTGCGCGCAGAACCTCGCCTGCCTCGAGCCGCCGTCGGCTGCGTCGCCGGCGGAGCGGGCGCCGCGAGACCTCAGCGGCGCAGGTCCTGCGCGAGCTCGATCAGGTTGCCGTCGGGATCTCGCACGTAGGCGGTACGCTGACCCCAGGGCCGCGTCGTGGGCGGCGTCACCGCCTCGACGCCCGCCGCGGCGAGCTCGGCGAACGCGGCGTCGCAGTCCTCGACCTTGAAGCCGAGCTCGAACGCCGGCGCCGTGCGCGACGGCGGCTCGAGCGGCGTCCCGAGCGTCTCCGCCATCGCCTCGCGCGCGTAGAGCGAGAGCCGCGTCGTGCCGGCGCGGAGCTGCGCGTAGCGCTCGGCGCGGTGCTGCAGCTCGAGCCCGAGCGTGCCCTGGTAGAAGGCGAGCGCGCGCTCGAGGTCGGCGACGATCAGCACGACGTAGTCGAGGACGCGAAGCTGCACGCCTCAGGCTCCGTCAAGCACCGCCGCCGGGGCCGAGCCAGGCGAAGGCGTGCGCTAGCGCGGCGTGGCCGCCGGTCGCGAGCACGTCGCCGTGCGCCATCACGACGCGGTCGAAGTCCCAGCGCAGGATCTGGTCGAGCGAGCGTCGGGCCGCGGCGCGGTCGCGGATCGCCAAGCGCACGATGCGGGTCGGCCCGAAGCCGCGCGTCGCGCCGACCAGCCGGAGAAAGAGCCCCGCGCGCTTGGACGAGCCGAGGTTGAACACCAGGTCCGTCAAGATCAACGTGCGCGACGTCGGGTGCAGCAGCGCGACCTCGTTCATGAGCGGCGCGCCCGCGACCGGACAGGCGAGCACCTCGTCGCCCCAGAGCCGCTGCGCGGTCTCGGCGTCGAGCACGTGCGCGAAGCGCAGGTCGCGACGCTTTTCGGCGAGCCCGGGTGCGCCGACCAGCTCCGCATCCGGGTACGCCGTGACGTACTCGGCGAGATAGAAATGGTGCACCTTGCACGGGCCGACCACCCAGCGCACGCGTCCGAGGGCGTCGAGCGCGGCGCGGGTCGCAGGGTCGAGCGCGACCGGCGAGTGCAGGACGAGATCGCCGTTCGCCAGGCGGATCACCGTCATGCGCGTGCCGATGTCGCCGACGACGAGCTTCAGCGGGCGGGTCGCGATCCAGAGGTCGCGGTCGAGCTGCTCGAGCGGGCGGTCGTCGCTTTGCGCGTGCGCCATCAGTCGGCGAGCGCGGCGCAGGCCGCGACCTCGTAGGCGCGGTGCAGCAGCTCGAACACGTCGTCGCGGATACCCGGTGAAATCTGCTCGTTCACCGACACGACCACCGAGCGGCGTCCGTCGAGCGTCGCCGCGGCGAACTGCGTGTAGCCGAAGATGTTGCCGGTGTGGCCGTAGAGCGTGCCGCAGTCCGTCTCGTAGCGGAAGATGCCGAGGCCGGCGGAGTTGCGTCCGGGGCCGGGCGGCTCCGACGACGCGCCGGGAATGAACTCGAGCTGCTGCGCGCGGGCCTCGCCGCCGAACAGCTTGCCGCCGGCGTAGGCGCGGATGAAGCGGTTCAGCTCGAGCGGCGTCGACACCACGCCGCCCGAAGCCCAGGTGTAGCCCGCGGCGAGGATCTCGCTGACGTCGAACGGCAAGCCGGGAGCGACGTCGTAGCCGTGGATGTACGGCCGCGGCATCCGGTAGCCGGACGGCAGCGACGTCTGACGCAGACCGAGCGGGCTCAGCACGCGCGCCGCGAGCAGGTGCTGGTATGCGCGGCCCGTCGCGGCCTCCGCCATGAGCCCGACCAGGATGTTGTCGGTGTTCGAGTAGCTGTAGCGAGAGCCCGGCTCGAACTCGAGCTCCTCGTCGGCGACGTACTCGACGAGCGCGCGCGGCGGCACCGGAACGCGCGGAAAGGCGTCGATGCGCTCGGCGAACTCGAGGCTCGAGGTGAACGAGGGCACGCCGCTCGTGTGGTTCAAGAGGTCGCGCAGCGTGACGCTCTCCCAGCCGTTGCCGAGCCCGGGCAGAAGCTCGCCGAGCGTGTCGTCGAGCGACAGCAACCCGCGGTCGACGAGCGAGAGCGCAACCGCGCCGCTGAAGGCCTTGGCGACGCTCGCGACCCGCATGTGATCGGTCGGCCGCATGCGACGGCGCTGCGCGACGTCGCCGAGCCCGGCGGTGAAGACCTCGAGGCGTCCGCCGCGCTGCACGACCGCGATCGCGCCCGGCGGACCGTCGGGCGCCGCGACCACGTCCTGCAGCGCGCGATCGAGCTCGGTGTCGATGAGAGAGGAGGGCGCCTCGCGCACGGTGGCGGCGAGCAGCGCCGGACAGAGAACGAGCGCGATCGTGGTCGCGCGGAGCGTTGACATGGCGCGACCGTCTATCCCCGCCGTCGAGCGCAAACAAGCGCGGACGCCGTCGAGCTCGGCGTCGGGCCGACGAGCGAGCGGCAGGGGAATCTTCTAGACGCGCTCCGGACCCTCGAACAGCGCGCGCTGGCGCTCCATCCACACGCTCATCAGCGCCGTGCGCGGCAAGCCGAGCTTGCGCAGCTCGTCCGCGATCGGGTGCGTGCCGAGGATCAGGTCCGCGCCGCCGAGCGTGAAGCCGACGCCGCTCGCCGTGGCCTTGAAGCGCGTGCGGTGCAGCACGCCGTCGATGTAGGAGTACGTGCTGAGCGTCGTCTCGCCGAGCGTGCGCGAGCCGCCGCGCGGCACGCTCAGCGTCAGCACGTGCTTGCCGTCCATCACCAGGCGGCAGGTACGGCGTCCGCCCGCGTCCTCGAACTCGATCTGCTCGACGGTCTTCGGGAAGCCCCAGATCCCCTCGCCGGCGTCGCGCGTGAAGCTCTGGTTCACCGGCAGCTTCCAGATCCAGGTCGCGAGCGAGCTGCGGAAGAGCTCGATCGCGCTGCCGATGTACGGGATGCCGAGCGCGGGCTGCTCGCCGCGGCGGCGCACGAAGAACGCGAGCGAGACCTCGTCGTAGTCGCCGAGGTCGTTGTCGCGGTAGTCGATGATCGCGATCGAGAACAGCGCTTGCCCGGGCAGCACCTCGACGACGTCGAGCTCCGGGCCGGGCAGCAGCGCGCGCGCCGCACGCGCCGACACGAGATAGGTCACGGCGCCGGACGAGGCGTCGCGTACCTCGACCGGCAGCGTCACCTCGCGTCCCTGGAAGACGTAGCGCCCGGGACGCCGCTCCGTCGCTTCTTCCTTCCGTGCCGCTTCGCCGTTCATGGCTCGCTCCTTCGACGCGATTCGCGCGCGCGTCAGTCGACGCTCGGCAGCCCGCCCGCTTCCTCGACGCGCTTCTGCAGGATCGCCCGCCGCTCGCGCAGCTGGCGGTGGGTCAGCGACTCGACGCCGTCCTCGAGGCCGAGCTGCGCGCGCAGGTTGGTCGGGTCGAACGGGTTCGACGCCGGATCGAAGCCGATCTCGCTCAGGATGCGCGCCCCGTGCCGCGTCGCGAAGTACGCGTAGACCTTGCCCACCTCGGCGAACAGATCGATGTCGGGCGCGAGCCGCACGATCGCGCCGTCGATGAAGATCATGTTCTTGACGTAGAGCATCAGGTGCTTCGGCAGCTTCGCGCCGCGCGCGAGGAGCGCCTTCAGGATGTCCTTGATCTCGTTGATCAGCTCCTCGCCGCTCATCTTGGTCGGATCGCGCACCGGCCTGTCGATCTTCAGATCCTTGATGAGCCCGCGGATGTCGACGTCCTCGGGCAGCGCGCCGAGGTCGCGGAAGGCGGCGATCTGACCCTTCACGTCGTTGACCGCGCCGGTCATCATCATGCGCAGGAAGGCGAGCCGCTGCTTGTCGTTCATGCGGCCCGTCATGCCGTAGTCGAACAGCGCGACGCGGCCGTCCTCCATGACGAACAGGTTGCCGCCGTGCAGGTCGCCGTGGAAGACGCCGTAGATCATCGCGCCCTCGAGGAACGCGATCAGCAGCGAGCGCAGCACGCCTTCGGTGTCGATGCCGGCGGCGCGCATGCCGTCGACGTCCTCGTACTTGAAGCCGCGCAGGCGCTCCATCACCAGCACCCGGCGCGTCACCAGATCGGGGTGCGGACGCGGCACGACGATGATCGTCTGCCCGGCGTCGCGCAGGACGTGCGCGATGTCGAGCATGTTCTCGGCCTCGAGGCGGAAGTCGAGCTCCTCGACGATGGTCTCCGCGAACAGCTCGACGAGCGCCGGCGGGTTGGCGAGCGCCGCGACCGGGATGCGGCCGACGAGCCACGGCGCGATCCACGCCATCGCCTCGATGTCGGCGCGCACGAGGCGCGCGACCTGCGGTCGCTGCACCTTGACGACCACCTCCTCGCCGGTCTTCAGCACCGCCGCGTGCACCTGCGCGATCGACGCCGCGGCGAGGCACTCGCGATCGAAGCTCGCGAACACCTCCTCGAGCGGACGGCCGAGATCCTCCTCGACCACCTGGCGCACGGTGTCGAAGCTCTCGGGCGGCACCTGGTCGCGGCAGAGCTTGAACTCCTCGACGAGCTCGTCGGGGAAGATCCCCTGGCCCGACGACACGATCTGGCCGAGCTTGATGTAGGCCGGTCCGAGGCGCTCGAACGCCTTGCGCAGCCGGCGCGACAGCCCGGCGCGCGACGCCGGGCCGCCCTCGCGGTACTCGCCGAGGCGCCAGCCGACGAGGGCCTTGCCGAGCAGCGCTGCCGCCTCGGCGAAGCGTCCGAGCGGCGGGATGCGCCGCGCGCGCGTGAGCACGGGCACCTCGGCGCGCGCTGCGGCGCGCAGCCGCTCGGTGTCGGCGCGCCAGGGCAGGCGCTCGACGTCGAGCTGCCAGGGCCCGCGCTCGCTGAAGGCGCCGAAGGCCAGATCTGCCGGTGCGGGCTCGGAGGAGGCGTCCATCCGGCGCACTCTAGCCGACCCGCCGACGCGGCGCAGCGAGAAGCTGGGACGTCGTGTCAGCCATCCGAGGACTGCAGCTTCTGTCGCTGCGCGGCGCGCGCCGCGCGGCTCTCCTCGGTGACCCACACCGCGGCCGCGGCGAGCGCTTCCTCCGGCGTCTCGGCGCGCACCCGCGCCGCCGCTTCCGCCACGAGCTGCGCCTTGGTGTGCGCGTACGCCTCGCGCGGGAACTTGCCCATGCGCGCCGCGCGGCGCAGCACCGTCGACTCGAGCGCGTCGGCCGCGAGCAGCTCGTCGACCACGCCCAGGCGGATCGCCTCCTTCGCCGGGTAGATCGCCGCGCCGAGCAGCAGCTCGGTCGCGCGCGGCGCCGTCAAGCGCAAGCGGACGATCTCGAGCGCGACGCGCGGGAACGACGCGCCGATCGCCACCTCGTTGAGGCCGATCTTGTAGTCGCCGTCGAGGCCGAGCCGGTAGTCGCAGGCGAGGGCGAGCACGAGGCCGCCGGCGATCGCGTGACCCTGCACCATCGCGAGGGTGGGCTTCGGGAACGTCAGCAGCTCGAGGTGCGTGTCGCGGTAGAGGCGCTGCATCTCGAGCGCGCGCGCCTCGTCGCGGCGCGGCGCGGTGAGGTCGAAGCCGCCGCTGAAGAAGCGGCCCGCGCCGGTCAGGATCAGCGCGCGGACGCTCGGGTCGTCGCGCGCCGCCGTGAGCGCGGCGCCGAGGTCGGTGAGCAGCTCCTCGTCGATCGCGTTCGCCGGCGGACGGTCGAGCGTCAGCAGACGGACGCCGCCCTCGTGGTCCTCGCTGCGGACGGTGTTCACGAGCACCTCCTCGCGGCTTCTCTACGACGAAGCGCCGCGGCCGCTCAACGAGCCCGCGCGCGACATGCTAGACGCTCGCGGCGATGTCTCGCGCCAACGCGAGCCGGGCGCTGCGCCGGCGCTGGCGGGCGATCCCGCGTCCGGTCGTCGGACGCGTCCTGCCGCCCGACCTGCGCGCGCCGCGCGTCGCCCGGGTCGGACGCGAGCTCCCGGAAGGGCTGCACGATCCGGGCTTCGCGACCTTGCTGCGGCGGATCGACGGCGCGCCGCTCTTGCCGTCCTACAAGGTCGAGCCGTTCTTCCGCGGCGCCGACGCGTTCGCCGCGATGCGCGACGCGATCGCCGCGGCGCGCCGCGAGGTGCTGCTCGAGTCCTACATCTTCAACGACGACCGCGTCGGGCGCGAGATGGCGCACCAGCTCGCCGAGGCCGCGCGGCGCGGCGTCACGGTGCGCGTCCTCGCCGACGCCTTCGGCTCGTCGGCGACGCGCCGGGAGTTCTGGCACCAGCTGCTCGAGCGCGGCGTCGACGTGCGGCTCTACAATCCGCTGTTCTCGAAGCTCTGGAACCAGGCGCACCGCGACCACCGCAAGATCCTGGTCGTCGACCGCGACGTCGCCTTCACCGGCGGCATGAACGTCGGCGACGAGTACGGGCTCACGAAGGTCGACGGCGTCGACCCGTGGCGCGACACGCACGTCGCGGTCACGGGGCCCACCGCGTGGGAGATGGCGGTGGTGTTCGCCGAGGGCTGGCACCGCGCCGGCGGCACGCCGTTCGAGCTGCCGCCGCTGTCGCCGGACTTCGACGACGGCGTGCCGACGCTGGTCCTCGACTCGCGTCCGGGTCGCGGCCACGAGGAGTCGGCCGCGGTGCTCGCCGCGATCATCGGCGGCGCGCGACGCTACGTGTGGATCACGAACTCGTACTTCGCGCCAAAGACCGCGCTGCTCGACCTGCTCGGCGACGCGGCCGCGCGCGGCGTCGACGTCCGCCTGCTGCTCCCGGCGCTGAGCGACGTGCCGATCGTCCGCCATGCCGGGCACGGCTTCTTCGCGGGGCTCTTGCGGCGCGGCGTGCGCGTCTTCGAGTACGAGGCGTCGATCCTGCACGCGAAGAGCCTGGTCGCCGACGACTGGGTGTCGGTCATCGGCTCGACCAACATGGACTACCGCTCGTTCCACTGGAACGCGGAGTGCAACCTGGTCTTCCTCGACACGACGACGGCGGCGCGGCTGCGCGAGGCGTTCGAGAGCGACCTCGAGCTGTCGCGCGAGATCGTGCTCGACGAGTGGCGCCGGCGGCCGCTCCTGCACCGCATCGGCGACGGTCTCGCGCGTTGCTTGACGCCGCTGCTGTGAGGTCCGCTCAGAGCTGCTCGGGGTGCTCGAGCAGATCCTTCAGGCGCTCGAGCGCGCGCGCGGCGTAGAAGCCGTCCTCGGTGCGCTCGTCGAAGGTGTACTTGAGCTCGAACACCTCGCGCGCGACCACGCTGCCGTCCTCGGCGACGTGCGGCGCGCGGTGCACGCGCCCCATGGTGACGAAGATCGGCGTCGTGCCGTGCTCGAAGAGGTGGTGGTAGGCCGCGTCGAGCCCGACGCTGCCCAGGTTGGCGACGAACGCCGACGCATAGAGCGGGTCGTTCTCGATCATCTGCCGCGGCAAGAGGCCGGCCGCGTCGAGCCGGCGTCCGAAGCGCACGAGTAGCTTCCGCGCGAAGCCCGGCAGGCGCAGGATCTGGTTCACCTCGCGGTCGCTCGCCGACTCGCGCCCCGCGCGCCCGTCCTCGAGCACCTCGTAGATGCGGTCGACCATCTCGAGCAGCGACTCGGAGGTCGAGAAGCGCATCTTGCGCGCGAACACCGGTGCGTCGGCGTCGAAGCGCATCTTCGCGCTGAAGGCGAGCCAGATGCCGTCGCGGTCGTAGTGCCGTCCGCCGACGACGAAACGGTTCAGGCGCGGGAACTCGGCGAACACGTGCGTCAGCCCGCGCAGCAGCAGGTGGAACTGCGTCACGGGCCGGTCGGGAGAGCGGTTGGTGTTGAGACGTGCGGCGAGCTCGCGCGTCGGCGTCGCGTGGATCTGCTGCGCGAACAGCACGTAGGCCTCGTTCCGCGTCGGCATGAGGTAGGGCATCATGCGCCGCAGGTTGCTGAGGCCGGGTGAGGGTGATCCGTCGATGCGCTCCTTCAGTGGCATGGATCATCTCTCCGTGCTTGGATCGCCCGCAAACGTCAAGGAGCAGCCGATGTCGGAGAGCGCGCAAGAGAGCTGGAACGTCACCACGGCCCCGTCCCCCTTCGCGATGCCGCTTGAGGAGGCGATGCGCACGCAGCGCGCGGTGCGCCGCCTCAAGCCGGATCCGGTCGACGACGCGCTCGTGCTGCGCTTGATCGAGCTCGCGCTCAAGGCGCCGACCGGCAGCAACGCGCAGAACTGGGAGTTCATCGTCGTCAAGGACCGCGCGGTGAAGGAGCGGCTCGGCCGGCTGAACCGCCAGGCGTGGAACATCTACGGCCGCATCGGGCGCTGGGTGAGCCGCAACGATCCGAAGATGATGCGTCTGCTCGACGCGGTGCAGTGGCAGGCCGACCACTTCGCCGAGATCCCGGTGGTGGTCGTCGCGTGCCTGCGCGGGCCGCGGCTGCCGTTCCCGCCGCTCGCGGCGACGAGCTACTACGGCTCGATCTACCCGTCGGTGCAGAACCTGCTGCTCGCCGCGCGCGCGGCCGGGCTCGGTGCGGCGCTGATCACGCTGCCGCTGTGGAGCACGATCCTCGCGCGGCGCGCGCTCGGCCTGCCGTGGAGCGTGACGCCGTGCGCGGTGGTGCCGCTCGGCTGGCCGCGCGGCAAGTACGGGCCGACGACGCGCCGTCCGGTCGGCGACGTGGTGCACGTCGACCGCTACGGCAACCAGCCGTTCAAGACGAAGAGCTGAGCGAGCGAGGCGCGCCGAGGCATCGGCGCGCCTCGCGATTCTGCGTCGTCTTCCGGGCCGCGGCGTCGCGCGACGGACGCGCGTCCATGTCTTGCGCCCGAACCGCGCGTCGCGCACCGCGCCTGCGCGCCGCAGCGCGACGATTCGCGCCCGTTCGCGCGCGTCATCGGCCGTTTGGCGACCGCCGCGCGCGACGGACTTGCCTCCCAGGCGGATGTGCGCTTTGATCCGGGTCGGTACTAGAACTTTTGTTCTAGAAGGGAGTCGAGGAATGGCAACGACCACCGTATTGATCCGCAACGCACGCATCGTCGACGGCACCGGCGCTCCGGCCCGCGAGGGCTCGATCGCGGTGCGCGACGGCAAGATCGTCGCCGTCGGCGAGGTGCCGGCCGGGACGCTGCCCGCCGGCACGCGCGAGATCGACGCGCGCGGGCAGGTGGTCGCGCCGGGCTTCATCGACGTGCACACGCACTTCGACCCGCAGATCTGCTGGGACCGTCTCGCGACGCCCTGCCTCGAGCACGGCGTGACGACGATCCTGATGGGCAACTGCTCGCTGTCGCTCGCGCCGGTGAAGCCGGAGGACCGCCGCGCGCTCGCCGGCATGTTCAAGCAGATCGAGGACATCCCGCTCGCGACCTTCGACGAGGGCGTGCCCTGGAGCTGGGAGACCTTCCCGGAGTACCTCGACTTCATCCGCCAGGACCTCGGCATCAACGTCGCCGCGCTGGTCGGGCACTCGCCGCTGCGCAGCTACGTCATGGGTCCTGCGGCGCAGGAGCGCGCCGCGACCGAGGCGGAGATCAAGGAGATGTGCCGCGTGCTCGCGGACGCGATCCGCGGCGGCGCCGCCGGGCTCTCGACGTCGTACGTCGACATGGACGAGAACATGAAGCCCGTGCCGAGCCGCTTCGCGACGCGCGAGGAGGTCATCGCGCTCGGCCGCGCGATGAAGGAGGCGGGCCGCGGCCTGATCCAGACCGTGCCGGTGTTCTACAACCCGCCGCAGCAGCTCGAGAACATCCGCGAGATGGGCGAGATCTCGCGCCAGACGGGTCTCCTGTGCTCGATCGCGCCGATCGTGCACTCGACGACCAGCACGCTTTGGTCGGACTCGCTGGC
Organism: Candidatus Binatia bacterium; assembly: GCA_036563615.1. NCBI lineage: Bacteria > Candidatus Binatota > Binatia (SeqCode) > Binatia bacterium. The sequence goes on along the minus strand of DATCMB010000014.1, from coordinate 169,363 downwards.
CGCGCTCGAGGAGGAGCACCGCAAGGGCGCGCGCGTCTACGGCCAGTCGATGCCGCGCACCTTCGACATCAACATCCGCCTCTCCGAGACCTCGTTCCTGCTGATGGCGATGCCGGCGTGGAACGAGATCATGCGCATGCCGCGTGAGCAGAGGAAGCAGGCCTTCGCCGACCCCGCGCGCCGCGCCGACCTGCGCACGCAGTTCCACATGCTGCGCTTCGGCATCCCGATGCTGGACGACGTGCTCACCGTCGGGCGCGTCGCGCGGCCGGAGAACCAGGCGCTGCAGGGCCGTCGCCTCGCGGAGATCGCGCAGGAGCGCGGCGTCGAGCTGCCGGACGCGATGCTCGACATCGCGGTGTCGGAGGACCTCGAGACCGAGTTCTCGCTCGCGAACTTCCTGCACGTCGATCCGGACGGCGTCACCGCGATCCTGAGCCACCCGATGATCCACATCGGCGCGAGCGACGCGGGCGCGCACATCTCGCAGTTCTGCGGGGCCGGCGACACGAGCTACCTGCTCGCGCGCTGGGTGCGCGAGCTGAAGGCGTTCACGCTCGAGCGCGCCGTGCAGCGTCTGACGAGCGAGCTCGCCGACGCGTTCGGCATCCGCGGCCGCGGCCGCATCGCGCCGGGCCAGGCCGCGGACCTCGTGATCTTCGATCCGGACTCGATCGACCGCGGTCAGGAGGACTTCGTGCGCGACGTCCCGGGCAACGCGAACCGGTACGTCCGCCACGCGAACGGCATCGACAAGGTGCTGGTCAACGGTGCGGTCGTGTGGGAGGACGGCGCGTACACCGACGCGCGCACCGGCCAGATCGTCTGACGAGCGAAGCGGGGCGCGGGCGGATGCGCTCGCGCCCCGCGCGCGCTGTGGGCGTCGGCGCGAGAGCGCGCCTCGCGCCGCCACGCTCAGGCGTCGCGCCGCAGGATGTGGCGCGCCGCCGCGGGCAGGTCCTCGACCACGGCGTCGACCGGGGTGTCGCCGAGCCGGCGCTGCTCCTCGACGCCGTGACCCGTCAAGACGAGGATTCCGCGGCAGCCGGCGTTGGCCGCGAGCACCACGTCGCTCACGTGGTCGCCGATCATCCACGAGCCCTGCAGGTCGATGCCGAAGCGGTCGCGCGCGTGGAACAGCGGCGCGGGATTCGGCTTGCGGCACTCGCAGCCCGCGTCGGGCAGGTGCGGGCACATGTAGGTCGCGTCGATGCGGATGCCGCCCGCCGCGAGGTCGGCGAGCAGCCGATCGTGGAAGCGCCGGAAGTCCTGCTCGCTGAAGATCCCGCGCGCGATGCCGCTCTGGTTGGTGACGATCGCGAAGCGGAAGCCCGCGGTGCGCAGCAGCTGCAGCGACTCGATCACCCCGGGCAGGAGCTCGTAGTCGTCGAGCCGATGCCCGTAGCCGACGTCGCGCACCAGCACGCCGTCGCGGTCGAGGAAGACGAAGCGGGAGCCGAGCATCGGCAGGCGAGGTAGCCGGTCGCGCCGCGGCCGGCAAACGCGCCGACGCGACCACGGGCCGACGCCCCACGCGCTCGACGCTCGTCGCGACGCGCGAGCTTGCGCGTCTGCGCCACGACCGCGAAGGAAGCGCGATGCCGCGCGTTCGCTCCGTGACCGTCTACGCCGGATCCTCGACCAGCGCCTCCGAGCGCCACCTCGAGGTGGCGCGCGTCCTCGGCCGCGAGCTCGCGCGCCACGGCTGGTGCGTGGTCTACGGCGGCGCGCGCATCGGCCTCATGGGCGCGCTCGCCGACGCCGCGCTCGAAGCGGGCGGCCGCGTCGAGGGCGTGATCCTCGACACCTTCGCGCGCGTCGCGCACGCGAGCCTGCACGATCTCGTCACGGTCGGCGACATGCGCTCGCGCAAGGCCGGGCTCGCTCACCGCGGCGACGCCTACGTCGTCCTGCCGGGCGGCTTCGGCACGCTGGAGGAGCTGTCGGAGATCCTGGTCGAGCGCCAGCTCGGGATGCACCGCAAGCCGCTCGTGCTGGTCAACGTCGACGGCTTCTGGGATCCGCTGCTCGAGCTCATCGAGCGTCAGATCGCGGCGAGCCTGGTGAAGGAGCGCTACCGCGCGCTGCTGACGGTCGTGCCCGGTCCGCGCGAGGCGGTCGAGGTGATCGCGCGCTGGGCGAGCGAGCCGGACGAGGACGCGCCGACGGTCGACCTCGACAAGATCCTCGAGTAGCCCGCGGGGGCACCTGTCCGCACGCACGCGCATGCACGCGCAGACGCCCGCGCGCATGCGCTCGCGCGCCGCATGAACGCTCACGTCCGCGCGAGCACCTCGTCGGCGAGACGCGCGACGTGCCGCAGCTGCTCGTCGACACCGCCGCGCGACTGCAGCGGGATGAGCCGCGACACGCCGAGGTCGGCGAAGCGTCGCGCGACGTCGCGGTCGAGGCGCACGCTCGGCGTGACGCTGATCTCGAAGCCCGCGAGCCCGCCCGGACGTCCGAGCTCGCGCGCCGCCTGCTCGAGCCCGTCGATGCAGCGCTTGGTCGCCTCGAGGTCGAGCGCGAAGCCGTACCAGCCGGAGCCGTGCGCCACCGCGCGGCGAAACGCCTCCGGCGAGTGCCCGCCGACGACGATTGGCGGATGCGGCTTCTGCACCGGACGCGGAAACGCCTGCACGCCCGCGAAGCGCACGAAGCGACCCTCGTACGCCGGCTTGTCCTGCGTCCACAGCGCGAGCATCGCCTGCAGGTAGTCGATCGCGCGCGCGCCCTTGTGCGCGAACGGCACGCCGAGCGCGTCGAACTCCTGCTTCAGGTAGCCGACGCCGAGGCCGAAGATCAGCCGCCCGCCCGACACCACGTCGACGCTCGCGAGCTCCTTCGCGAGCACGAGCGGGTTGCGCTGCGGCAGGATGATGATCCCGGTGCCGAGCCTGATGCGCGTGGTGTGCGCGGCGAGGTACGCGAGCGCGACCGCGGGATCGAGGATCGGCGTCTCGGGCGGGCTCGGCGACGGCGGCGCCTGCGGGTCGGGCAGGACGACGTGCTCGGCGGTCCAGACGGAGTCGAAGCCCGCGTCCTCGGCGGCGCGCGCGACGCGCGCCGCGGTCTCGGGCTCGGCGCACGGGCCGAGGTTGATGCCGAAGAGACCGAGCTTCATGCCGCTTCCTCCCTGGACGTCGCGACGCCGCGCGGGCGTCGTCCATCGCAGCCGCCCACTGTGGCACGACCGCGCAGCCGTCGCACTGGTCGCATGGGTCGCGCGGGTCGCCACCACGCGGCGAAGGCGGGTCAGCGCGCGTCCGACGCGGCTGGCACGCTTCTCGCGGACGCTCGGCGCATGGCAACGGTGAAGAAACGGATGGGCCGCCTCCCGGGCGTGCCGGGCGACTGGCGCAGCTCGCCCGCGTTCTGGTCGATTCTCTGCCTCTCGCTGCTGGTGATGCTGGTCGGTGCTGCGGTCGCGGGGTTTTCCTCGCCGCAGCACGGCGGCGTGCTGGTGAGCGTCGGCGTTGCGGGGCTCGCGCTCACGGCGGCGATCGCCGGCATGGCGTCGCTGCGCTCGCGCCGCGACCCCGACGAGCGCCTGCGCGAAGCGCCCTGACGCTTGCAAGCGCTACAAGCGGACGCGCAAAGGCTGCCCGCGCATCCTCGCCGCGAGCTTCGTCAGAGCACGCGCCGGTAGTGCTCGACGGTCGGGAACGGATCGTAGAAGTGGTGCAGCAGCGCCTTCCAGCGCTGGTACTCCGCTGAGCCGCGGAAGCCCTCGGTGTGCGCCTCGAGCGTCTGCCACTCGACGAGCAGCAGGTAGCGGTCGTCGCGCTCGACGCAGCGCTGGAGCTGGTGCGAGAGGTAGCCCGGCATCGAGGCGATGATCGACTGCGCCTCGCGGAACGCGGCCTCGAACTCCGCTGTCTGACCGGGCCGGACGTCGAGCACCGCCACCTCGAGGATCATTCATCGTCTCCCATCTGCTGCGCGCTCGCCGAGCCCGCGGCTGCCGTCTCCGAATCCGCCGTGGGCGGCGCGCCCATCAGCGCGGCTTCCGGCGCGGCCTCGCCGCGCGCGACGAGCTCGATCGTGTGCTCGAGCAAGCTCAAATTTCCCGGCTCGCCGTGTCCCGGGACCACGATCACGGCGTCGCCGTAGCGCTCGCGGACCTTGCGCATGGCGCCGGGCCAGCTCTCGAGGTCGGCCTCGGCGATGTAGCCGAGGTTGCGCGCGTCCGCCGACTTGACGGCGCAGCCGCCGACGAGGACGCGCGCGGACGGAATCCACACGACGACGTTGTCGCGCGTGTGCGCCGCGCCGGGGTAGAAGATCTCGAGACCGCCGACCCGCACGACGTCGGAGCTCGCGAGCTCGGGGATCGGCTCGGTCGTCGTCACGCCGCGCTCGGCGACGATCGCGGCCGTCGTGGGGTGCACGAGCAGCGGGATGCCGCGCTCGGCGAGCGCGCGCGGCCCGCCGACGCGGTCCTCGTGCGAGTGGGTCGCGATCACGCGCGCGACCGGCTGGCCGAGCTCGGCCTGCACCCAGTCGAGCAGCGCGACCGTGGCCTCCTCGCCCCAGGCGGTGTCGACGATCACGATCTCGTCGCCGTCGCGCACGACGAGCCCGTTCGACGGCGCGCGCAGCTCGCCGATCCTCCGCCACGAGACGTGACGCCAGAGGCCGGGCGCGAGCTCGCTCACCAGCAGCAGGTCGCCGACCCGCCACTCGCGCGGCGCGCGCGGGCTCGCGGTTGGCGCGTCCGCGGCGGGTGGCTGCGCTGCAACCGGCTCGGCCGCGGCAACCGCCGCCACGCCCGCGGACGCGGGTACACCCGCGCCGGCGGCGGCGCGCACCGACGCCGACGTCACGCCGAGGGCGAGCACTAGCGCCAGCACCATCCTCGACGCGACGCTCGCGCGATCGAGCGTCGTCGAGCAACGCGCCACGGCGTCAATCCACCGGCGGCAGATGCGTCGGCGCGGGCGACGTGAGCAGCACGCCGCCGTCGACCATCAGCGTCTGCCCGCTGACGAAGCGCGCCTGCTCGGAGGCGAGGTAGACGATCGCGTCCGCGACGTCCTCGGCGGTCGCGAGCCCGCGCAGCGGCGTCAGCTCGCGCATCTCGCGCTTCAGGGCCTCGTGTCCTTCGCCCGCGTAGAAGCGCGTCGAGTCGGTGTCGGCGTAGACGAAGTTCACGCAGTTGACGCGGATGCCGCGCGGCCCGAGCTCGAAGGCGTACTGGCGTGCGAGCATCTCCATCGCGGCCTTCGCCGCGCCGAGCACGCCGTGGCGCGGCACCGTGCGCACGCAGTCGTAGCCCGACACCGCGACGATCGCGCCGCCGCTCTCCGGCATCAGCGCGGCGGCGCGCTGCACGCCGAAGAGGAAGCCTTCCACCGTGATCGCGAACGTCTTCGCGACGTGGTGCGGCTTGACCTCGAGGAGCGGCTTGAACGCCGTCGCCGCGGCGTTCGGGACGAAGACGTCGAGACGCCCGAAGAGCTCGCCGATGCGGTCGAACGCGGCGTCGCGCTGCGCGGCGTCGCCGACGTCGAGCTGCACCGGCTCGCCGCGTCCGCCGCGCTTCTCCGCCTCGCGCGCGACCTCCTGCGCGAGCTCGAGCTCCTTGCGATAGCCGAGCGCGATCGTCGCGCCGCGGCTCGCGAACGCGAGCGCCGCCGCGCGCCCGATGCCGCGCGACGCGCCGGTGATGAAGACGACCTTGCCCGCGAAGTCCTGCACGAGGGCGCGCTACCACGCGGCGCTCGCGCACGGCAACCGACCTCGTCTCGGTCCGTTACGTCAAGCGTCGAAACGTCGACGCTTCGTCGCCGAGGTCGCGCGCCGCGCTCTCGAGCAGGCGACGCCGCAGCTCGGCGTCCGCGAGCGAGCGTGCGGACGCTTCGAGGAGGCGCGCGTGCACGGCCGCGTGGCGCTCGGCGTTCTCGCGATCTCCGCTTCGTCGCGCGAGCTGCGCGAGAAGCGCGTGCGCGCGCCAGGCGAGGCGCGGCGTCGAGATGCGATCGGCGACCGCAATCGCGCGCCCGAGGCGGTCGCGCGCCTCGTCGGGACGCTCGAGCTCGAGCAGCGCGCGTCCGGCGGTGATCAGCGCACGCGCCTCGATCTTCGGCGCGCGGTGCCGCACGGCGCCCGCGACCTCGCTCTCCGCGACCGCGAGCGCGCGCTCCGGCGCGCGGCGCGCGAGCTCGATGCTCGCGCGCGCGTTGCAGACGTGCAGCGCGTAGCGCCAGCGCATCCACGCATCGGTCGAGCGCGCGAGCGCGGCCTCGATCGGCTCGAGCGCGCCGCACGCGTCGTCGAGGTGTCCCGCCGCGAGGTGGTCGAGCGCCAGATTGATCTCGGAGTTGGCGACGATCTCGGGGTCGCCGAGCTGGTGTGCGACCTCGGCGGCGCGCGCGTCGTACTCGCGCGCGCGCACGTGGTCGCCGACCTCGCCGAGGCACCAGCCGAGCGTGTTCAGCAGCCGGCTCTTCCAGGCGCGATCGCCGATGCGGTCGCAGATCTGGTAGCCCTCCTCGAGCAGCGCGATCGCGCCGCCGTAGTCGCCGAGGCAGCAGCGCGCCTTGCCGATGAACCAGTACGGCCAGACGACGAGGTGGGCGAGGCGCAGCTCGCGGCCGATCTTCATCACCTGCTCGGCGAGCGCGATCGCGCGCGAGAAGTCGCCGGTCCACTCTGCGAACAGCGTCTGGTTGAAGCGGACGTGTCCCTCGATCGCCGGGAAGCGCCCGGCGCAGAGCTCGAGCGCGCTGCTGCACTGGCGCTCGGCGTCGGCGATGTCGGCGTCGAGCACGGCGCGCATGAAGCCGCGCAGGTTCTTCGCGAGCGCGACGCCGGGACGCGGCTCGGGCGCAGGCCGCGCCAGCACCTCGTCGGCGAGCGTCAGCGCATGGTCGTAGTCGTGCGCCCAGAAGTGGCTCTGTCCGGCGAGCGCGCGGTAGAGCTCGGCGCGCGCGGGGTCGGTGCTCGCGCGGCTCGCGCGCTCGTACGCAGCGCCCGACGCCTCGAACTCGCTGAGGTAGAAGCACGCGAGCGCGAGCGACGCCTCGAGGTGCTCGCGCGTCGCCGTGAGCGCGCGCTCGCCCAGGCAGTCCGCGATCGCGAGCGCTTCGCGGCAGTGCTCGACGACGGCGCGCGTCGCGTGGCGCTCGGCGGCCTTGGCCACCGCGCGGCGGTGGTACTCGAGCGCGCGCTCCCACTCCTCGGCGCGGGTGAAGTGGTGCGCGAGCGTCTCGTAGTGCTCCTCGAGGCGGTCCGCGTAGAGCTCCTCGATCGCGAGGCCGATCGTGCAATGCAGCGCCTTGCGCCGCTCGCTGACGACGCTCTGGTAGGCGACGTCGTGCGTCAGCGCGTGCTTGAACATGTAGGCGAGCTCGGGATGGACCTCCTTCTCGTAGATCAGCTCGACGGCGCGCAGCTCCTCGAGCTGCGTGCGCACCTGCTCGCCGGCCTCGATGATGCGCTCGAGCAGGCGCAGCGCGAACTCGCGTCCGATGACGCTCGCGACCTGGATCGCGCGCCGCGCCTCGTCGGCGAGACGGTCGATGCGCGCGGTGAGGACGTCCTGCACCGTGTCGGGGATCGAGACGTCGGCGAGGCTGCGCGTGAGGACGACGCTGCCGTTCTCGGCGCGCAGCGAGCCGTCCTCGATCAGCGAGCGCGTCACCTCCTCGACGAAGAACGGATTGCCCTCGGCCTTGCGGGCGATCAGCGCGCGCAGCTCGTGCGGCATGTCCGCCGTACCGAGCATCGTGCCCGCGATGGTCGCCATCTCGTCGTCGCCGAGCGGCTGCACGACGACGCGCTGGTAGTAGCTGCGGTCGCCGAACGGGTGCGCGTAGCCCGGCCGGTGCGAGCAGACGAGGAGGACGCGCATCCCCTGGATGACGCTCGCGACGAAGCCGAAGAACTCCTCGGAGGTCGAGTCGATCCAGTGCAGGTCCTCGACCACGATCACCACCGGCTCCTGCTGCGCCGCGCGGACGAGCAGGACGCGCATCGCGCGGAAGGTCTCGCTGCGCCGGCTCGCCGAGTCGAGCGCGGCGACGGCGGCGTCGCCCGCAACCGGTGGCAAGGACAAAATCTGACGCAGATAGGGCAGGGTCCAGGCCACGTCGGGGCCGAACGCGGCGACGCCGACCTCGAGCTTGCGCCCGGCGCTCTCCTCGTCGTCGCGGTCGTCGATGCCGTAGAAGCGCCGTAGCCCGTCGATCACCGGCAGAAACGGCGTCGTGCCGCCGTAGGACGCGCAGCGACCCTCGATCCACAGGTGCGAGCGGTCGGCGAGGCGACGGCGGAACTCGAGCAGCAGGCGCGACTTGCCGATGCCCGCCTCGCCGACCAGGAAGACGACCTGGCCGCGGCCGGCCTCGGCGCTGCGGAACGCGTCCTCGAGCAGCCCGAGCTCACGCTCGCGGCCGACGAACGTTCCCGCCGGCAGCTCGCCGAGCGGCGACGCGGCGCGGGCGCGCGCCGCGACCACGGCGTACGCGGTGACGTCGTCCTCGGCGCGCGGTCCGAGCTTGAGCGGCCGCGGCTCGAGGTCGCAAACCTGCGCCACCTGGCGCGCGATCCGCGCCGACACCAGCACGTCGCCCGCGCCGGCGTGGCCGAGCATGCGCTCGGGCAGCGCGAGCGCGTCGCCGAGGGCGAGGACGCGCAGCTTGCCGGACGATCCCTCGACGGCGAAGCGCACCTCGCCGAGGTGCACCGCGATGCGGATCTCGGGACGCGGCTCGGGCGAGGTCGCGGCGAGGTGCTGGATCGCGAGCGCCGCCTGCACCGCGCGCTGCGGCGTCTGCTCGAGGGCGCGCGGCACGCCGAACGCGGCCGTCAAGCGCGAGCTCGTCTCGTCGAGCAGCACGCCGCCGAAGCCGCGAAGCCGCTCGACGATCGACTGCTTCCAGCGCGCGACCACCGTCCACGGCTCCCAGCGCGGCCCGGCGTCGTCGGGCTCGGCGAAGAAGAGGTCGAGCGACAGCGTCGCGGCGCGCTTCTGCTCCCAGCCGGCGACGTCGCTGGCGGTGGTCTCGCGGCGCGCGGCGAGCGACTCGTCCGGTCGCTGCGCCGCGTGCGCGGCGCGCACTGCGTGCGCGGCGCCCGTGCGCGTCGAGCGCGCCGCACGCGGCGGCGGCGGCAGCTCGATGACCGAGAAGCGATCGATGCCGAGCCGGCGCATGCGGTAGCGCAGCGCGTTGCGTCCGATGCCGAGGAGACGCGCGGCGGCGACGACGTTGCCGCCCGAGCGCGCGAGCGCCGCGCGGATGCGCGTCGCTTCGTCGTCGTCGTCCGCGAGCGTGGCGGACGCAGCGTCCTGCGTCGCCGGTGGACGTGCGAGCGGAGCCGATCCTGCCTCCATCGCCGCTGGCGGCTGCGTGGCCGGCGCGAGCGGCATGCGCAGGCGCTCGAGCTCGTCGACGGTCAGCTCGCCGTCGTGCCCGAGCAGCGTCGCGCGCTCGACCAGGTGCGAGAGCTCGCGCACGTTGCCCGGCCACGAGTACGTCCGCAGCCAGCGCCGCGCGTCGTCGCCGAGGCGGCGCGGTGCGAGCCCGTGCGCGCGCGCGAAGTCGGCGAAGAGGCGCTCGGCGAGCAGCACCGCGTCGTCGTCGCGCTCGCGCAGCGGCGGGATGCGCAGCACGAGCACGGCGAGGCGGTGGTAGAGGTCGGCGCGCAGCCGACCGCTCGCGACCAGCGCCTCAAGGTCGTGCTGCGTCGCCGCGATCAGCTTGACGTCGACCCGTCGCGCCGCGACCGCGCCCAAGCGCCGCACGCTCTTCTCCTCGATCGCCTTCAAGAGCTTCGCCTGCAGCGGCAGCGACAGCGCGTCGATCTCGTCGAGGAACAGCGTGCCGGTCGACGCCGCTTCGAAGAGCCCGGGCTTGGCGCGCCGCGCGTCGGTGAACGCGCCCGCCTCGAAGCCGAACAGCTCGGCCTCGAGCATGGTGTCGGGGATCGCCGCGCAGTTGACGTCGATGAAGGGGTTCTGCGCGCGCGGGCCGCTGTCGTGCAGGACGCGCGCGACGAGCCCCTTGCCGGTCCCGGTCTCGCCCTGCAGCAGCACGGTCGGCACGTGCGGGTTGCCGACGGTGTCGAAGGTCGCGAGCCGCCGCACCTGATCGCGCAGTCCGACGATCGCGTCCGAGGCACCGAGGATCGCTGCGCTCGGGTGGGTCAGGGGCATCGTGGGCCACCATACGGCGATTCGCGGGCGCAGGGCCAGACGTGGCCCATCGGCCAGATGTGGCCCAAGGTGGTGGCTGCGCGTGCGGCCTTGGTCGCGGCAGAGCTCGAAAAGTTCAGCGTTCACGGCGCGCCGCCCGCGGCATGGCGCTTGCCGTACGCCCGTGCGGCCCGCACGGAGGCTGGGCCCCACGGAGGCAACCATGGCTCTCGACGAGGCGAAGGTTCACCAGTTCGTGGAGAAGGCGATGAGCGACCTCGGCTCGGCGCTGACGGCGTCGCTGGTGGTGATCGGCGACAAGCTCGGTCTCTATCGCGCGATGGCCGGCGCCGGACCGCTCACCCCGGCCGAGCTCGCCGCGCGCACCGACACGGTCGAGCGCTGCGTGCGCGAGTGGCTCGCCGCGCAGGCGGCCGCCGGCTACGTCACCTACGACGCGGAGACCGGCAAGTACGCGCTGCCCGACGAGCACGCCGTCGCGCTCGCCGACGACGAGAGCCCGGCCTGCGTCCTCGGCGGATTTCAAGGCATGACGGCCGCGATGCGCGCCGAGCCGAAGGTCACGACGGCCTTCCGCCACGGCAACGGTGTGGGCTGGCACGAGCACGAGCCCGATCTCTTCCTCGGCACCGAGCGCTTCTTCCGCCCGGGCTACAACGCGAACCTCGTGTCGTCGTGGATCCCGGCGCTCGACGGCGTGCGCGAGAAGCTCGAGCAGGGCGCGACGGTGGCCGACGTCGGCTGCGGGCACGGCGCGTCGACGATCATCATGGCGAAGGCGTTTCCGCGCTCGCGCTTCGTCGGCTTCGACTACCACGCGGCCTCGATCCAGAGCGCGCGCGAGCGCGCCGAGCGTGCGGGTGTGGCGGACCGCGTCCGCTTCGAGGTCGCGGCGGCGAAGGACTACCCGGGCACGTACGACCTCGTCACCTTCTTCGACTGCCTGCACGACATGGGCGATCCGGTCGGCGCGGCGCGCCACGTGCGCTCGACGCTCGCCAAGGACGGCACCTGGATGCTGGTCGAGCCCTACGCGAACGACGACGTCAAGGACAACCTGAACCCGCTCGGCCGCGTGTACTACTCGGTGTCGACGCTGGTGTGCACGCAGGCGTCGCTCGCGCAGGAGGTCGGCCTCGCGCTCGGCGCGCAGGCCGGCGAGAAGCGCCTGCGCGACGTCTGCACGAAGGCCGGCTTCAGCCACTTCCGGCGCGCCACCGAGACGCCGTTCAATCTCGTGTTCGAGGTCCGCGCCTAGAGCGCGCGGCTCGCGACCGAGGTCTTTCCCGCCACGTTCTGCCCGAAGGGCGCCGCGCGTCTCCCCCTCCAGCGCGCGCGGCGCCTCCCGCCTTTCCCTTCCGTTCCGTGCGCGGGTGCTGCGTGCGGCCCGCGGCGTCCGCCGGACGCTCCGGCTTGGCCGCCCGGCGCGGCTGCGCTAGTCACGACGGGTGGCGAGCAGACAGACGACTTCCGTCCCGACGCGCGCGCAGCGCGTGCGCGAGCTGGTCGCGCGCGGCGAGCCGCTGGTCATGGGCGGCTTCTACGACGGCGTGTCGGCGCGCCTGGTCGCGCGCGCCGGCTTCCCGCTCGCGTTCATGGGCGGCTACGCGGTCGCGGCGTCGCTGCTCGGCGAGCCCGACATCGGCCTCCTGACGCAAGCCGAGATGGCGGACGCGGCGCGTCGCCTGTGCCGTCTGGTCCCGTGCCCGGTATTGGTCGACGCCGACACCGGCTACGGCTCGGTGCCGAACGTCGTGCGCACCGCGGAGCTCTACGCGCAGGCCGGTGCGGCGGGGCTCTTCCTCGAGGATCAGGTGTGGCCCAAGCGCTGCGGGCACATGGCGGGCAAGGAGGTCGTCGAGCGCAAGGAGTGGCTGACCAAGCTGCGCGCCGTGCTGCAGCTCCGTCCCTCGATCGACCTCTTCATCGTCGCGCGCACCGACGCGCGCGGGCCGAAGGGCTTGAAGGAAGCGATCATCCGCGGCCGCGCCGCGCGCGACCTCGGCGTCGACGCGGTGTTCGTCGAGGCGCCGCAGTCGGTCGCCGAGCTCGACGCGATCGCGCTCGGCGTGCCCGGGCCGAAGGTCGCGAACATGGTCGAGTGGGGCAGGACGCCGCTCCTCGGCGTGAAGGAGCTGCACGAGCGCGGCTTCGACCTGATCGTCTACCCGGTCGCGGCGATCCTCGCGCAGGCGAGGGCGCTCGAGGACGTCTATGCGGCGCTGCGCCGCGACGGCAGCACGGCGCACGTCATGGACCGGCTCTATCCGTTCGAGCAGCTCAACGCGCTGCTCGGTCTCGAGCAGCACCGCGCGCGCGAGCAGGCTGCGGTGCCGGTCGAGGTCAAGACCACCGCGCCGCCGCCGCGACGTCGGCGCTCGGCGTGAGCGGAGCGCTCGCGAGCGGAGCGCTCGTGCGCCCGACGCTCAGGACCCGAGCTCGACGATGCGCTCGAAGGCCGCGGCGTCGAGCGGCATGACGCTGAGGCGCGACTGCCGCACGAGCGCGATGTCGCGCAGCGCGCGGTCGCCCTTGATCTGCTCGAGGGTGACCGGCTTCGCGAGCTTCTTCACCGGCTTGAGCTCGACCGCGAGCCAGCGGGGGTCGTCGGCGGTCGGGTCGGGAAACGCCTCGCGCGTCACCTCGCAGATCCCGACCACCTCGCGCGCTTCGCCCGAGTGGTAGTACAGCACGCGGTCGCCCTTCTTCATCGCCGCCAGGTTGTTGCGCGCCTGGAAGTTGCGCACGCCGTCCCAGGTCGTCTTCTTGTCCTTGACGAGCTGGTCGAACGGGTAGCTGGACGGCTCTTGCTTGACGAGCCAGAACTGCTTCGCCACGCGACTCTCCTCTCCCCCAGACGAAAACGGCGGCGTGGCCCGAAAGCCACGCCGCCGTCGTGTGCAGCAATCGGGCGGCGAGGGCAAGCGCCCGCGCCACCCGAGTGGATCAGATCGCCGCTTCGAAAAGACCCGCGGCGCCCATGCCGCCGCCGATGCACATCGAGACGACGCCCCAGCGCTTCTTGCGGCGCTTGAGCTCGAGCAGCAGCGTGCCGACCAGGCGCGAGCCGGTCATGCCGTACGGGTGGCCGATCGAGATCGCGCCGCCGTTCGGGTTGAGCTTCTCGGGATCGATGCCGAGCCGGTCGCGGCAGTAGACCGCCTGCGACGCGAATGCCTCGTTGATCTCGAAGATGTCGATGTCGTCGATCTTGAGGCCCGCGTGCTTGAGCAGCTTCGGAATCGCGAACACCGGGCCGATGCCCATCTCGTCGGGCTCGCAGCCGGCGAACACGCAGCCGCGGAAGAAGCCGAGCGGCTCGATGCCGAGCTTCTTCGCGCGGTCCCAGCTCATGATCAGGTTCGCCGACGCGCCGTCCGAGAACTGCGACGAGTTGCCCGCGGTGACCGAGCCGCCCTCCTTGAACGCCGGCGGCAGCGCCGCGAGGCCCTCGAGCGTCGTGTTCGGACGGTTGCACTCGTCGCGGTCGACGGTGACCTCCTTCTCGCTGGTCTCGCCGGTGGCCTTGTCCGTGACCTTCATCTTGACGGTCATCGGGACGATCTCGTCCTTGAACTTGCCGGCCTGCTGCGCGGCCGCGGTGCGCTGCTGCGAGAGCAGCGCGAACTCGTCCTGCTTCTCGCGCGAGACCTTGTAGCGCTCGGCCACGATCTCCGCGGTCTGGCCCATCGGCATGTAGATGTCTTTCTTGTGCTCGAGCAGCCAGGGGTTGAACAGGTTCTTCGTGTTGATGTCGTTCTGCAGCATGGTGATCGACTCGAGGCCGCCGCCGATCACCGCTTCCGCGCCCTCGACCTGCACCATGTGCGCCGCGACCGCCACGGCGTTGAGGCCGGACGAGCAGAAGCGGCTGACGGTGGTGCCGGGGACCGTGACCGGAAGACCGGCCATGATCGCCACGTTGCGTCCGACGTTGAAGCCCTGCGGCCCCTCGGGGAAGCCCGTCCCCATGACGACGTCCTCGATCTCGGCCGGATCGAGCTGCGGGGTCTTGCGCAGGACCTCCTTGACGCAGACCGCCGCCATGTCGTCGGGGCGGGTTTGGTTGAAAGAGCCGCGGAACGACTTGGCGAGACCGGTCCTCGCCGTCGCGACGATGACTGCTTCGCGCATGGGCATCTCCTGACCTCCGGGTGAACGGTTGAGAACCGGCCCGGTCGGCCGGCACCCCGGAAATTCGCAGTTGGAGTGCGGACACGCAAGACGCTTCGCCCCATTTGCCGAGGCGCCGCGCGCTTGGCACCCTGCGCACGCCGTGCGGTCGGGAACTGGGGCGAGGGAAAGGACGCGGCTGCGGCGTCTTGGCGCGCCGCGCGCGGGGCGTCGCGCGGTGCCGGCGCGACGCGGCGGTGCGGAGTCGGGCAGGGCGCCTTGCGCCCTGCGGGTCGGGTGACGCATGCGCGCGGTGGTGCAGCGGGTGACCGAGGCCCGCGTCGAGGTCGGCGGTGAGGTGGTCGGCAAGATCGGCCTCGGCCTGATGGTGCTGCTCGGCGTCGGGCGCGACGACGACGCGGCGGCGGCGCGCGCGCTCGCAACCCGCATCGTCGGTCTCCGCATCTTCGACGACGACGCCGGGCGCATGAACCGCTCGCTCCTCGACGTCGGCGGCGAGATGCTCGTCGTCTCGCAGTTCACGCTGCTCGCCGACACCAGCTCGGGGCGCCGACCGTCGTGGAGCGCCGCCGCGCCCGGCGAGCAGGCGGAGCCGCTCTACCGCGAGTTCATCGCGCGCGTGCGCGAGCTCGGCGTCACCGTCGCGGAGGGCCGCTTCGGCGCGCTCATGGACGTGCACCTGGTCAACCACGGACCGGTGACGCTGATCTTCGGGTGAGCGGCGCGCACGAGGCTCCGGGTCGCCCCGCGGCGCGCGCCTCGGAACGTCTCGTCTGGGCGCTGCTGCTCGCCGCCTCGGCCGCGTTCGTCGGCGCGATCGTCTTCGCGGTGCCGCCGAACATGGACGAGTACGTGCACTACCACCCGATCGCGTGCGCCGCGTTCCCGCTCGCCGCGCTGCACGACCTGCGCGCCGGCTGCGACGGGCGGCTCGACCTCGCGCTCTTCGGCCACTTCTTGCCGCTGCGCGCCTACCGCTACGCCGGTGCGAGCACCGCGCTCTGGTACTGGCCGCTCTACGAGCTGTTCCCGAGCCGGCACGGGCCGCGTCTGCTCGGCGTCGTGTCTCTGTTCTTGACGTCGCTCGGGATCGCGCGGCTCGCACGCGTGCCGTGGCGCGTCGCCTGGCTCGCGGGCGCGTTCTGCGTGCCGCTCGCCTTCACGATGATCGTCGACACCGGGCCGGTCGGCTACCAGGTGGTCGCGACGGTGTGGGGCGTCGTGCTGGTGCGCTTTCTGGTGTCGCAGGAGGAAGGCGTGGCGCGCGCTCGCGTGCTCGCGGCGAGCGTGCTGCTCGGCCTGGGGCTCTTTCTCGCGGTCGAGAAGAAGCCGTTCTTCGTCTACCAGCTGCCGGGCCTCGCGCTGCTCGGGCTCGTGCTCGGCCGTCTCGACGCGCGCGCGGCGGACGGGCGTCCGGGTTTGGTCGTCGCGGCCGCGCGCCTCGTGCCGGCGGGGCTCGTGCTCGCCATCCTGGTCGCGATCCTGGTCCACGCCGAGACGCGACGCGGCTACCCGTACCTCTACGACCTCACGCGCGTCGGCAGCTCGATCCCGCTCACCGACCTCGCCGCCCAGCTCGAGCACCTGCGCACGAGCCACCTGCTCGAGTACTTGACGGACTTCCGCACCTTCGGCCACCGCGTGTTCGGCTTCCATCCCGGAGCGCCCGAGCCCGCGACGGTCGTCTGGTGGCTGCTCGTCGTGCTGGCGGCGGCGCTCGGCCTGCGTGCCTCCAGCGAGCGGCGCGGGCTCGCGCTGCGGCTCGTGGCGTGCGTGCTCGCCGCGCTCGTCACGCTCGTGCTCGTCAACTTGAACCGTCTCACGTGGGGCGGGCACCACGTGATCGGCGCCTGGCCGTTCCTCGTCGCGGGGCTCGCGTTCGCGCTGCAGGCTGTGTGGCGCGCCGGACGTCGCGGCACGGTGGCCGTGCTGCTGCTCGCGCTCGCCGCGACGCAAGCTTGGGTCCTGCGCGACACGCTCGCGCGCCGCCCGGATCCCGTCTCGAGCTGGGACCTGGTCGCGATCCACGACCACCTCGACGCAAGCGGGCTCGCCGAGGATCACGTCGTCGTCGCGCTCGACTGGGGCTCGTACTACGTGAAGTCGCTCTACGGACCGCGCGAGCAGCTCGTCACCTGGGTCGAGCCGCTGCGCGAGCGCGAGGAAGCCCGGCGCCTGCGCGCGCTCGCGCGCCGCACCGGCCGCAAGCTCGCCGTCATCCGACGTCGCGACACC
The DNA here is from genome assembly GCA_036563615.1 of Candidatus Binatia bacterium. Lineage (NCBI taxonomy): Bacteria > Candidatus Binatota > Binatia (SeqCode) > Binatia bacterium. The sequence continues at coordinate 152,835 of DATCMB010000014.1, read as the reverse complement.
AGCGCCGACCTCGCGCTGCTCGAGTCCGAGCTCCCGCCGCTCGAGCGCCACGACGTCCCCGGCACGGCCCCCGACGCCGACTGGCAGCTCTGGCTCGAACGCTGAGGCGCGGCAGGCGAACCAGCCGGCCAACCCCGCCGAGGGAGCTCACCGGGCGCGGGCGGAGGGCCCGGTAGCACCGTCCGCCCGCACCGGCCTCAGGCTCAGGATGTGGGCGGGTACAGGTTCTGGAACACGTAGTCGGCGATGCGCCGACCCTGTGCGATTCCCTCGGTCTTGTCGAACGACCAGTGGATGCCGAGGTAGATGCGGCTCTGGCCGTTCTCCTCCTCCGCCTCCGACAGCGACACGAAGCTGCGCGGCTTGAGCTCGCGCACCCTGCCTTCGTTGTCGAGGGTGATGCCGTTGTACTCGTCCGAGACGAAGGTGAAGGCGATCTCGTCGGTGCCGAAGAAGCGGCGCAGCGTCTGGAACAGCGCGCCGCCGAAGCCCGCGTGGCCCGACGGGTAGGCCGGGAAGGGCGGCGTGAAGTTCGGATCGCCCGTGTTGCTCGCCGGCGCGCCGAACGGCGTGAAGGTCGGGTCACCGACCGTGAGCGGGTTGCCGTCGCCGGCGCCGGTCGGACCCGTGCCCTCGTCGGCCTCGCGGATGCCGGTCACGGGACGCCAGAAGTCCCAGTAGTACTTCGACTCCCAGATGCCGATCGCGGCGTCCGCCATCGCGACGTTGGCGATCGCCAGCAGCCGTGCGAGCTCGACGGTGTCGACGCCCTCCTGCTCCGCGATCGTCATGATGAGCTGGTTGTAGAGCCGCGGCGGCGCGCACAGGCTCGGCAGCCCGTCGTACGCCCAGTAGATGCCGATCGACGTCTGCTCGTCGGTGCGCTCGGTCGGCGTCGTCTTGCCGTCGCCACCGAGGCGCTTCACCTCCTCGTACGCCGCCGCGTACTCCGGGCTGTCGAGCGCGGGCGGCGGCGGCGTGCGGAACTGCGAGGACGAGGTCATGACGAACGGCCGCACCTCGCCCCAGCGTCCGCCGAGCGCGCGCGGGTCGTTGGTCACCGGGTCGGGACGCCAGCGTCCCGGCAGGTCGCTCGTCACGTAGTCGACGCCGATGATCGGCTCGGGGTGGTCCGAGCCGTCGTTCAGGCGCAGCTCGAGGATCGATTGCGCCGCGCGCCGGCCGAGGTCGATGCCGGCCTCCTTCGCCGGGCCGTCCGGGATGCCGGCGAGCGCCGTCGCGAGCTCGGCGTCGAAGCTCGGGGCCTGCGACGGGAACACCGCGACCAGGGTGTCGTGCGCCGCCTGCGCGATCGCCGCCTTCATGTCGCTGCCGGCGGTGTCCTGCGGCAGGCCGGTGTAGCTCAGGTAGCCGCCGGTGATCGCATTCACCGCCTCGAACACGGCGACCTGCACGATCGCGATCGCGCGGCTCGCGCGTCCGGGTCCGAGCTGCTCGCCGTAGACGCGGCTCTCGCCCGGCTGGACCGGCGTGTGGTCGATGCCGCTCGCGTCGACCGCGACCTGGTTCCAGTGCTTGACCCACGAGACCGGCGCCAGAGGCGACGACGGCGGCCCGCCGTCTCCTCCGCCGCCTCCACCGCAGCCAACCAGGCTCGCCAGGAGGAGAGCGCAGCTCAGCGCCGAGATTCTGCGTGGGGTTTTCAAGACGAGGCCTCCGGGATGTTCGAGCTGCTCCGAGGTGTCCGACCGCTGCGAAACAGACGGACGGCGACTGCGGAAGCTGACACGCCTCGGGGTGGGCTGGCAACCGAAGAAACGAAGGGCGGCGTGCGCGCCGGGGGCGCGGAGCAGCGGACGTGCCAGAAAACGCTCGCTTTCGCGTGGTCTGCGACGCCTCTGAGGCTTGCGTCGCTGCACGACGTCGCGCGGACGCGACGTTCGGAGCCAGGAGCGCTGCGGCGATCGAGCGCTCTAGCGAATCGTCGGCGCTCCGTCGTCCGCGGAGCCTCGGTCGGCAGCGCCCCGCCTCGCCGGCCGCAGCCGGTACACGCTCACGAGCGGACCGCGCTGCTCGCGCGACGGACGGGCCTCGAAGAGCAGCGTCGCGCGCTCGCGCAGGCGCTCGTAGAACGCGACTTGACGCGAGTAGCGCTCGGGATCGCGCGTGTACCGGCCGTACATGTTCGTGCTGATCAGCAGGTACTCCCAGCCCTCGCGGCGATAGAACGAGAGCGGGTGCTGCGACAGCGTCGACGGCGCGTACGTCTTGAAGCGCTTCGCGCGTGCGCGCGGCGAGATCAGCGGCGCGGTGTACCACTCGTATGCGATGCGTGCGCCGTCGGGGACGTTGGCGAGGAGCCACTCGAGCGCGATCACCTCGGTTGAGGGTCGAGCGTAGAGCCGCGACAGACGGATCGCCTCGCGCGTCGGGCCGATCGCGACGGCGACGGTCACGGCCGCGGCGAGCGCCGTCGCGACGGCGCGCTGCGCAGGCGCCGCACGCACCGCTCGCGCAGCAACGCTCGCGAGCTCGACGAGCGCGTGCGCCGCGAGCGCCGCGAGCACGGGCAGGGCCGGGATCACCCAGCGCTGCCAGTGGATGCCGAGCGAAGAGATGCCGACCACGAACACCGCGGCGTAGAGCGGGAGCAAGAGCGCCGCGAAGCGCCGCCGCCAGGCGAGCAGGGCGATCGCGAGCAGCGCCAGCGCGAGCTGCGGCCAGCCGATCGCCTGCGGGATCGCCTCGAGCAGGTAGAAGCGGACGTTGCCGAGAAAGCCGAGCTGGTCGATCCCGGTGTGTGCGCTCTGGTTGCGTGCGGCGACGAGGAAGCCCTGCAGCGCGGCCGACGCGTCGAGCAGCATGTACGGCGTGCTCGCGAAGAACGCGATCGGCACCGCGAGCCAGCCGGCGAGGAGCGCGCGCAGCGTCGTGCGCTCGCGCGCGCGCAGCAGAAGGTGGAGGTGCGCCGCGGCGAGCACCGCGCCGGTCGACGCCATGAGGTAGCGCGACGCGATCGCGAGCCCGAGCGCGGCTCCGGCGAGCGCCTGACGCGCGCCCGTCGGCTTGGCGAGCGCACGCAGCACGAGCCCGAGGTAGAGCAGGCCGTAGAACGTCGCCGCGCTGTCGGTGCGCAGCGGCTGCGCGTACTCGATCGCGAGTGGCGAGGTCGCGGCGAGCACGGCGGTGACCGCTGAGGTCGCAGGACCGAAGAGCAGCCAGGCGATCCACGCCGCGGCGGCGACGCTGCCGACGCCGTACGCGACGCTCAAGTAGCGTCCGGTGCGCACGTAGGGCGCGAAGCCGCCGGTGAAGAACTTGATGCGGATTCCGGGATTGGGCTTCGTCCACGAGCCGCCGTGGAACGCGGCCTCCTGCACGTGCAGCAGCGCCGCGAGCGGATAGATCACGGTCGAGCCGGGGTAGCCGAACCAGCGCGGGTTCAGATCGCCGCTCGACGCGATGCGGACGGCGGGGCGCACCAGCACGTCCTCGTCGACGTCGCGCCCGTCGGGCAGGTTGCGCTCGACGCCCCAGAGGTGAAGCCCGAGCGAGACCGCGAGCGCGGCGCCGATCACGACGAGGGCGAGACGCCGTGCGAGCGCGGAAGGCTTCTCATTCCGAATCGACGGCCGATCCACGTCAAGCGCAGACATGCGTCACTGGAATTGGCGGGACGTTGCGGATCAGCGCGCCGCGCCGCCCGCGGCGGTCGCGCTCGGCTGCGCCTCGCCGGCGGCCGACGTCCGCGGCGGCAGCGCGAGCGTGAAGGTCGCGCCGACCTCGGCGTTGTTGCGCGCGCTCAGCTGCCCGGAGTGCGCTTCCGCGATCGAGCGGCTGATCGACAGACCCATGCCGAGGCCGGTCTGCTTGGTGGTGAAGAACGGCTCGAAGATGCGCTCGAGGTCGTCGGCGCGCACGCCCTTGCCGCGGTCGCTGACCTCGATCTGCACGCGGCCCTGCGCGTCGAGCGCGGTGCGCAGCGTGACCGCGCGCGTCCCCGGCGGCGCCGAAGCCATCGCGTCGAAGCCGTTGCGCACGAGATTCATGATCACCTGCTCGATCTGGATGCGGTCGACCTCGAGCTCCGGCAGCTCGTCCGCGAGCCGCAGCTCGAGACGCACGCCGAGCCGGCGGGCCTCGGGCTCGAGCAGCTGCGCGACCCCGCGCACGAGGTCGTTCACGTCGGCGGGCTCGCGCGTCGGGTCCTCCTTGCGCACCAGCGCGCGCAGCCGTCGGATGATCTCGCCCGCGCGCAGCGCCTCGCCTGCGATGCGCTCCATCACCTCGAGGAACGTCTCGGGCGCGACCGTGCCCGAGCGCAGGCGTCGCGCGCAGCCCTTCGCGAAGCCGACGATGCTCGCGAGCGGTTGGTTCAGCTCGTGCGCGAGCCCGGCTGCCATCTCGCCGAGCGACGACACGCGCAGCACGTGCGCGAGCTCGGCCTCGTGCGCGCGCGTCCGCTCGTCCGCCTGCTTGCGCTCGCTGATGTCCTCCGCCGTGCCGAGGATCTGCAGCGGCTCACCGTGCTCCGTGCGCGTGAAGACGATGTTGCGGCAGTGCACCCAGCGCCAGCCGCCGTCCGCGTGCCGCACGCGCAGCTCGGTCTCGAGGATGCCGTCCTGCGGGATGCGCCTGAGGCGCTCGCGGGCGCCCTGGATCGTGTGCGCGAGGTCGTCCGGGTGGATGTGCTCGATCAGGAACGGCATCCCGTCGCGGTACACGTCCTCGACGGGATAGCCCAGGATCCGCGTCACCTGGCGATTGACGTAGGTCACGGCGCGCTCGGGGACGTCGAAGATGTAGAGGATGTGCGGTGTCGCGTCGGCGATGCGCTCGATGAACCTGCGCGTCTCGATCAGCTCCTGCTCGCGCTCCCGCGCCTCGCGCTCGGCGATCGCGCGCTCCATGCGCCGCAGCTTGTCGAGCTCGCGCTCCGCCGCGCGGCGTCGCTGCTCGAAGCGCCGGACCTCGAACGCCATGTACAGCGAGGCGAGGCAGGCCATGAAGATGCCGACCATCACGAGGTCGAAGTCGCGCGGCCGGGTGGTCACGAACGACGCGGCGACGACCAGCGGCACCTCGGTCGCGGCGATGGTCCCGAGCTGCGCCGGCACGCCCCACGGGAGCAGTGCCGCGACCGCGATCACCAGCGCCATCGAGACCAGCAGCGTGATCGTGATCTCGTCGACGAGGATGCTCGCGATCGCTTGACCGACGCACAGCACGACGATCGCGAGCAGCCCGAGCCCGATCGTGTAGCGGCGCGACGCGTCCGAGCGCAGGAGGACCCAGAACGTCAGCAGGAGGAGGATCTGGGCGACGCGGACCGCGGCCAGCGCGGCGAGGTTCGTCTCGCGGGCGACGAGCTCGATCGCGAGGAAGACGGCGAGGCCGACGATCAGGATGTGCAGGCCGACGCGAACCCGCTCGACCAGGAACGCCGCCTCCTCGGCGTTCTCACCCGTCGCCGTCGCCACCGGTCGCGTGGGAAGCTCGGCGCCTCCGCGGGGCGTCATGAGTCGCCGATATGCGACGCCCCGCGGAGCGAGTCAAAGCTGTTCCTCGTGCGACCTCACAGAACGTACTCGAGCTGCACGCGGACGTTCGAGCGATCGCGCACGAGGCCGATCTGGTAGCGGTACACGCCGCTGTTGATCGTCGTGTAGTCGACGATGAAGCGCCACGGGTCGCGGGTGAAGCGCAGTCCGGGCTGGAACAGCAGCATGCCCTGCCAGTCGTAGAACATGTTGAAGCCCGGCGTGACCTGCAGGTTCACCTTCGTGAACGGCGCGTGCACGTTGTACGTCGTGTTGATCGCGAACGTGTGCAGGAAGGTGTCCTCGACGAGCGGGATCGTGCGCTGCGAGTTGTTCGGCTCGGGCACCGGGATCGACTGCAGCTCCTGGTAGTCGAAGATGTGCCGGTAGAAGAACTGCGTCGAGATGAACAAGGTCTGCTGCGGATTGATCCAGCGCACGAGCTGGTTCGTGTCCCATCCGATCGCGAGGTTGAAGGTGTCCTGACGGCTGACGGTGTCGAACTCGCCGTTGATCACCGGGAGCAGGAAGTTCTCCGCGAAGTCGGCGGTGACGCCCTTGCCCGGGAAGCCGCGCTCGGTCGGTCCGACGAACAGCGCCTCGTCCTTGAACCACGCGATCTCCGAGCGCAGCACGCTCTTGAGCGACGGCAAGGCCGTGGTCATCGAGGCGCCGTTGACCCACACGAGCGGCGCGAACTGCTCGGCCGTCAAGACACTATTCGGCGCGTAGCCGGGATCGTCGGGACGCGCCGCGCGAAAGCGAACGGCCGGGATGTCGAGCATCGTCTGGTAGCTCGCCAGCGTGAAGGTGAAGTCCTCGAGGTTGAAGACGAAGCGCCCGCCGCCGCGCAGATTGTGGAAGGTGCGGCTCGGGCCGATCTGGTCGGACAGCAGCACGCCGCTCGGCGGCCCGAGCGGCGTCGCCCACGGCGAGCCGGTCGGCGGCCCGGGGATGAACGCGACCGTGTTGTCGAACGCGACGTAGCCCTCGACGAAGGCCTGGTTCATCGGCCCGAGCGAGCCGATGTTGTAGCTCGCGCGCAGCATGTTGAGCGGCACGCGGCGTTCGTCGAGGTCGATGAAGAAGCCGCCGAAGCTCGAGTCGATCGGGTTGATGTTGTCGAGCAGGCGGAACACGTCGGTCTCGCCCCAGGCGAGGTTCTGGCGTCCGAAGCGGATGAAGACCGGACCCTGCTCCCAGTCGATGAACGCCTGGAACAGCCGGTTGCGATAGCTCGCGACCTCGCGCAGGCGGTGCCGCGTGCGCTGCAGGCGGCTCGTCGCGAGATCGGTCGAGGATCCTCCCTGACGCAGGATCTCCTCGATCTCCTGACGCGACTCGAGGTTGTTGCGGTACGCGCTCGGGCCGAAGTCGTAGATGCCCTCGTACTCGCCGCGGTACGTCAAGTTGTATTTGAAGGACGTCACGCTCTTCGGGAGGATGTCGCTCCACCAGTCGAGCAGGTCGTGATTCCACTTGACCTCGAGGAAGTAGCGGTTCTGGATCAGGTTGCCGGCGCCCGAGTAGGGGAACGTGCCGCCGAAGCTGCAGGTGTTCGGGTCGGCGGGGCAGGTCGGCGGCTGATTTCCGGGCCGCGTCGACTGCTTGGCCATCGTGCCGATGCGCGCGTTGACGTACGCGCGGATGCTGACGTTGATCGTGCCGTCCTCGTTGATGGGGATGGCCCGCGCCGTTTCGGCCTGCGCAGCGAGGATCAGCATCGCCGCGCCGATCGCCGCCGCACTGCTCGTGAGTCGACACCTCGAAAGCCCGTACGCCATCGCAATCCCCTCCTTTGGATTGACGACGAACTGCTGTTCTGGATGGACGGCCGAACTGCTCTTCTGTCGGGGCCGCGTTAGAGCACGAGCCGCGGCGGCGCGCGACCGATCGCGGGAGCGCTCGCGACGCGGTGCGTCTCCGAAGCCCGGGTACGCTGCTGCGCCTGCAAAGCTCGTACGCCGTTGCGCGGCGGCGGCGCGCTGGCTAGGTCGAGCGCGTGTTGGGTCCGTCTTGGTATCGCGGCTCGTCGCCGTTCGTGCGCTCGGCGGGCAGGCCCGGCTTGTCGCCCCTGCTCGACGGCCAGCTCGTGGTCGGCGAGTACCCGACGCCCGCGGACGCCGTCTGGCTGCGCGAGGAGCACCGCATCGACGCCGTCGTGAGCCTGCAGGACGACGCCGACCTCGCGAGCAAGAACCTGCGTCTCGCGGAGCTCGTGCAGGCGTACGCCGAGGCCGGGATCGCGTTCCACCACCATCCGGTCGCCGACGGCGACGCCGAGGATCTCGCGCGCTCGCTTCCCGCGATCCTGGCGCGGCTCGAGGAGCTGCTCGCCGCGGGACGTCGCGTCTACGTGCACTGCAACGCCGGCTTCAACCGCGCACCGACGGTCGCGATCGCCTATCTGCGCGCGCACCGCGGGATGTCGCACGAGGAGGCTTGGCGCTCGGTGAAGGAGCGCCGCTCGTGCGCGCCCTACCGCCGCGCGCTGGAGCTGTTCTTCGGTGAACCGGTTCCTTGATCGTCTCTCCTGTCCGTCTCGCTCGGCCGCGACGCGGAGCTCGTCTCGTGACGTGCTCGCAGCGTTCGTCGGCGCGCTGCTCCTCGTCGTCGCGGTGGGGAGCGCCCGCGCCGAGCCGTACCTGATCGACTACGACGAGAGCCTGCTCGTCGTGCGCGTGTACCGCGCGGGCGTCGGCTCGGTGTTCGCGCACGACCACGTCGTGCGCGCGACGCGCTGGGACGGCTCGCTCGACGTCAACGAGGCGCCGGTCGCGCTCGCGGTCGACGTCCGCGTCGACGTGCAGGGGCTCGAGGTCGACGAGCCCGAGATGCGCGAGCGCTTCGGCCTCGACGGCGTGCTCTCCGACGACGACCGCAGGAAGATCCGCGAGACGATGCTCGGTCCGACGCAGCTCGACGCCGCCGCGCACCCCGAGATCCGCTTCCGCTCCTCGGAGATCGACCGCGCCGACGGCGGCTTCCGCGTCGGCGGCGAGCTCACGATCCACGGCGTCACGCAGCGGGTCGTCTTCCCCATGCAGGTCGAGCGCAACGGCGTCGAGCTGCGGGCGCGCGGTGCGCTGCGGGTCAAGCAGTCCGACTTCGGCATCGAGCCGTACAGCGCCATGCTCGGCGCCGTGCGCAATCAGGACGAGATCGACCTGCTGTTCGACGTCGTCGCCCGCCCGCTTCGCGCCAAGCGTTGACCGCGGCGTGACGCCCCGGTCGCCCGCCGTGGTACAAGGGAGCCATACGGCTCAGGAGGCGGGCGCATGGGCATGCGAACCGAGACCGACAGCCTGGGACCGATCGAGGTCCCGAGCGACGTCTACTACGGCGCGCAGACGCAGCGCGCGATCGACAACTTCCCGGTGTCGGGGCAACGCTTCCCGCGGCGCTTCATCGAGGCGCTCGGGCTCGTCAAGTGGGCCGCGGCGAAGGAGAACGCGGCGCGCGGGCTGATCGACACGAAGCTCGCCGACGCGATCGCGCAGGCCGCGGAGGAGGTGATCGCGGGCAAGCACGATCGCGACTTCGTGGTCGACGTCTTCCAGACCGGCTCCGGCACGTCGACCAACATGAACGCCAACGAGGTGATCGCGAACCGCGCGATCGAGCTGCTCGGCGGCGAGAAGGGCAGCAAGACGCCGGTGCACCCGAACGATCACGTCAACGCGGCGCAGTCGTCGAACGACGTGATCCCGACCGCGACGCACATCGCGGCGCTGCTCGCGTTGCGCGACGACCTCCTGCCCGCGCTCGAGAAGCTGCGCGCGAGCCTCGCGCGCAAGGCCGACGAGCTCGCGACCGTGGTCAAGACCGGGCGCACGCACCTGATGGACGCGGCGCCCGTGACGCTCGGCCAGGAGATGGCGGGCTACGCGGCGCAGATCGCGAAGGGGATCAAGCGCGTGCGTGCGGTGCTGCCCGAGCTCGAGGAGCTCGCGCTCGGCGGGACGGCGGTCGGCACGGGGCTCAACGCGCCCGAGGGCCACGCCGCGGCGATCATCGCGCGCATCGCCGAGCGCACCGGGCTGGATCTCCGGGAGGCCGAGAACCACTTCGAGGCGCAGGGCGCGCGCGACGCGTGCGTGTCGGCGAGCGGCGCGCTGCGCACCGTCGCCGTGAGCTTGATGAAGATCGCCAACGACCTCCGCTGGCTCGGCTCGGGACCGCGCGCCGGCCTCGGCGAGATCCGTCTGCCCTCGCTGCAGCCCGGCTCGTCGATCATGCCCGGCAAGGTGAACCCGGTGATCCCGGAGATGTGCCGTCAAGTCGCGGCGCAGGTGATGGGCAACGACGTCGCGGTGTCGATCGGCGGCGCGCTCGGCGACTTCGAGCTCAACGTCATGATCCCGGTGATCGCGTCGAACCTGCTGCAGTCGATCGCGATCCTGTCGCGCGCCTGCGTGCTGCTCGCCGAGCGCTGCGTCGACGGCATCGAGCCGAACCTCGAGAAGTGCCGCGCCGACGCCGAGCGCAACCTGCAGATCGGCGCCGCGCTCAACACCGTCATCGGCTACGACCGCGCCGCGAAGATCGTCAAGGAAGCCGAGGCGAGCGGCCGCTCGATCCGCGAGGTCGCGGCGGAGCAGGGCGTGCTGTCACCCGAGGAGCTCGAGCGCGTGCTCGACCCGCTGCGCCTGACCCGCGGCGGCGTCATCTGAAATGCGCCATGCAGACTCGGGGCGCGATTTCATGATTGCCGTGCACTTCCCAGGCGCGCTGCCGCTGGCTAGCTTGACTGTCCGTCTCCTCGAGGTACCGCAACGATGCCCGTCGCGTTCGACACGCTCGCCTACGCCCGCCGTCTCGCCGGCGCGGGGGTGCCTGAAGAGCAGGCGGCGGCGCATGCGGAGGCCCTGGTGAGCGCGCTCGGCGAAGAGCTCATCGTCCGGCGCGATCTCGAGCCGCTGGCGACGAAGGAGGACCTGCGGCGGTTGCGCGACGAGCTGCTCGACCGCGCCGAGGAGCTCGACCTGCGTCTCGAGGCGCGTCTCGAGGCCCGGATGGAAGAGCTGGAGCAGCGGCTCGGTGCGCGGATCGACGTGCTCGAGCAGCGGCTCGGTGCGCGGATCGACGAGGTGGAGCAGCGGCTCGGTGCGCGGATCGACGAGGTGGAGCAGCGGCTCGGTGCGCGCATGGACGCGCTCGAGCAGCGGCTCGACAAGCTCGAGCACCGCGTGGAGGAGCTCGAGCGTCGCTTCGGCGAGCTCAAGATCGAGCTCCGCGAGATGGAGAACCGTCTGCTGCTGCGCGTCGGCGCGATGATCGTCGGCGGGTTCGGCGTGCTGACGGCGGCGCAGGCCTGGCTCTGAGCGCGTCCGCCGGTGGGAACCGCCGCCGGGGCTTGGGTGACCGTGGGCGCGGGACGCGAGGCCCGCGCCCGGCGGCACGCACGCTTCGGCGTCGGTCCCCACCGCACTGCCCCGCCGCGGAGCACGCCCGACGCGGCGTCCGCGAGGCAAAGCGTCGCGCGCACCGTCAACCAGCGCCCGCTCACGAGACGCGGTCGAGCAGCCGGTACGTGAGCTGCGGCTGCGCGAAGCCCTTCAGCGTCAGCTCGCCGACCAGCTCGGTGCGCACCGTGTCGCGCAGCTCGGCGGCGACGCGCGCCGTGATCAGGATCTCGCCGGGCGCCGCCGCGGCGCTCAGCCGCGCCGCCAAGTTCGACACCTTGCCGATCACGCCGTAGTCGCGCCGCCCCTCGTAGCCGATGAAGCCGCAGGTCGCGTAGCCGCTGTCGATGCCCATGCCGACGTCGATCGCGTAGCCCTTGCGCGCCCAGCCCTCGCGCAGACGGCGCACGTCGTCGCGCATCGCGAGCGCCATCTCCGCCGCGCGCCGCGCGTGGTCCGGCTGCTCGAGCGGGTCGTTGAAGAACACCATGAAGCCGTCGCCGGCGAAGCGCTCGAGCGTGCCGCCGAACTCCGCGATTCGCCGCCCGGTCGCCGCGTGGTACTCGGCGAGCGTCGCCATCACCTCCTCGGGCTCGACGCTCTCCGAGAACGACGTGAAGCCGCGCAGGTCGGCGAACACGACGGTGACGAGCTTGCGCTGGCTGCGCAGCTCGGCGGCGCCGCCGCGCGCCATCACCTGGTCGATGATCTGCGGCGGGAAGAAGCGCTTGAGGTCGGCGAACTCGAGCTCGCGCGCGCGCAGCCGGTCGGTGGCGCGCACGCGGAGCAGCGCCTGCGACGCCTGCTGCGCGACCGTCGACAGCGCGTCGATCTCGGCCGCCTGGTAGACGTCGCCCGTGCTGCGCGCGCCGACCGCGAGCCCGCCGATGACGCGGCTGTCCTCGAGGATGGGGATCAGCAGCTCGGCGCGCAGACGATCGAAGCCCGCGTAGCACTCGTCCTTGACGTTCGAGAACTGCGGGTCGACCGCGATGCGGTCGCGCAGGATCTCCTTGCGCGTCGTGCGCAGCAGCAGCACGACGGTCTCGTCGCCGAGCGGCATCGTGCCCGAGACCGGCGCGCCGTCGCTCGAGCGCACGCGCTCCTCACCACCGGTCGTGCCGGCGAGCAGGAACGCGACGCTGCTGCGCGCGTCGCACAGCCGCTCGGGAGCGCGCGTCAGCACGTCGAGCACGTCGTCGACGGTGCCGCACGTCGCCATCTCGTTGCCGATCTCGCGCAGCAGCTCGGGGAAGTGCGCACGCTGCGGATAGAGCCAGTCGTCGAGCCAGGCGTCGAAGTGCGGCCAGACGTAGAGCAGCGGCAGGAGCAGCAGCGCGACCGCGTACGGACGCACCGACACCAGCGCGACCGCGAGCAGCGTCAAGACGCCGACCACGGTGGCGTAGATCAGCGCCCGCCGCACCGCGATGCGCGCGTTCATCAGCTCGGGGCGCAGCGTGATGCGCGCCAGCGCGACCACCAGGATGCCGAGCGCCCAGAACGCGAAACGCATGTCGAAGCCGGTCACGCCGATCGCCTGCTGCGCGAGCTGCAGGACGACCAGCGGGCCGAGCCCGAAGACGATGCCGGCGAGCAGGATGCGCGCGCGCTGCTTGACGAGCGCGTCGCGCGAGCGCACCGCGTGCTCCGCGCAGCGCACGACGAACAGCACGATGGCGGCGACCATCGCGACCGCCGCGGTCGTGCGCGTGTAGGCGAACGGGCCGACGAAGCCGAGCCGCCAGGCGACGAGGTTGTAGAGGCCCTGCGCGACGCCGCCGCCGTAGATCAGCCACAACGCGCCGCGGCCGCGCAGCAGCAGCCGGTGCGGCACGGGAAAGGCGAGCGCGAGGTGGTAGGGCACGAACGCCGTGACGCCGATGATGAAGCGAAAGTAGACCGACGCGAGGAGATCGCGGTCGTCGGTGATCGGCACGAAGATGGTGATCAGCGCGGCGCCGACGATGGTCGCGAGCGCGTACAGCGCCCAGCTCGTGATCTCGTAGGGGCGCAGCGCGAAGACGAGCGTCCCGACGACGAAGAAAAGCAGGCCGATGAGCCCGCTGCCGCCCTCGGTGAAGAGCGCGTCGTGCCAGTCCCAGAGCTGCACCGGCACGGTGACCTCGCGCACCGTGCCGTCGATGCGCTCGAAGGTGATCGTGTTGCTCGCGCCGAGCTCACGGCGCACCGCGGGGATGCGCTCCGTCAGACGGTCGAGGTCGGAGAGCGCCACGCCGTTCACCGCGAGCGCGATCCCGCCGCCGCGCAGCCCGGCGTCCGAGGCGTCGGGCCGCGTCGGCGACACGACGCCGCCGTCGATCAGGAAGCCGACGTCGGGCTCGCCCACTCGCCGCAGCTTGTCGGCGACCGTGATCCAGAGCCCGAACAGGAACACCGCCAGCAGGAGGACGAACAGCGCCTTCTGCCCGAGCGTTCCCGCGGCGAGGCGCGCGCGCGGGCTCTCCGTCGTGCGTCGCGGCGGCACCTCGCGCAGCGCTCGGACGCGGTGGGGACGCTGCGGCGGCGCCTCGAACCTCGCGCCCGGGATGGCTGCGGGGGGCATCTCGAGGCGGCATCCTAGACGGTTCGCCCGAATGCCGCACGCGTCGGCGCGCGATCCGGCGCCGCCGTCGATCGCTCGAGGCCGAGGCCCGCCCGTCGCGCCGCTACGGGTCGCTAGACGTGCAGCGCGCGCCCGTCGACCGCGAGCGCCGCCTCCTTCATCGCCTCGGGCAGCGTCGGGTGGGCGTGCACCGAGCGCGCGATGTCCTCGGAGCTCGCGCCGAACTCGATCGCCACCGCGGCCTCGGCGATCAGGTCGGACGCGTGCGGGCCGAAGACGTGCACGCCGAGCACGCGGTCGGTCTTGGCGTCGGCGATGATCTTCACCTGGCCCTCGATCTCGCCCATCGTCTTGGCGCGTCCGTTGGCGGCGAACGGGAACTTGCCGATGCGGACGTCGAGGCCGCGCGCCTTGGCCGCCTCCTCGCTGATGCCGACGCTCGCGAGCTCGGGGAAGGTGTAGACCACGTTCGGGATCGCGTCGTAGTTGACGTGCCCGGCCTTGCCGGCGAGCAGCTCGACGCAGGCGACCCCTTCCTCCGACGCCTTGTGCGCGAGCATCGGACCCGCGATCACGTCGCCGATCGCATAGATCCCGGGGACGTTGGTCGCGTAGCGCTCGTCGACGACGATCCGCCCGCGCTCGTCGAGCGCGACGCCGACCTGCTCGAGCCCGAGCAAATCCGGGTAGGCGCGCCGTCCGACCGCGACCAGGACGACGTCGGCGCCGAGCTCGGCGGTCTTGCCGTCGCCCGAGCGCAGCGTCAGGCGTACGCGCTCGCCCTCGACGCTCGCCGACTCGACGCGCGTGTCGAACTTGAACGCGAGACCTTGCTTCGCGAGCGAGCGCTCGAGCAGCTTCGCCATCTCGCGGTCCATGCCCGGCACGGCGCCCGGCGTGAGCTCGATCACCGTCACCTTGCTGCCGAGCCGGCGCCACACCGAGCCGAGCTCGAGCCCGATCGCGCCCGCGCCGACCACCGCGAGCTCGCCCGGCACCTCGGTGAGCTCGAGCGCGCGCGTCGAGTCGATGATCCGCTTGCCGTCGAACGGCAGCCCGGGAAGCGCGATCGGCACGCTGCCGCTCGCGATCAGGATCGCCTTGGTGTCGAGCGTGCGCTCGCCGCCGTCTTTGTCCTTGACGACGACCTGCCCGGGCTTCGCGATGCGCGCCGTGCCGGTGACCTGCTCGACGCCGTTCTTCTTGAACAGGCCGGCGATGCCGCGGGTCATCGTGGTGACGACGCGCGTCTTGCGCTGCATCATCTTCGCGAGGTCGACCGACACGCTGCCGACCTCGATGCCGTGCTCGGCGAAGTGCTTGCGCGCCGCCTCGTAGAGCTCGCTCGAGTGCAGCAGCGCCTTGCTCGGGATGCAGCCGACGTTGAGGCAGGTGCCGCCGAGCGCCGGGTCCTTGTCGACGCAGGCGACGCGCATGCCGAGCTGGCCCGCGCGGATCGCCGCGACGTAGCCGCCGGGTCCGGCGCCGATGACGACGAGATCGTAGGGTTGTGCGCTGGCCGCGTTCGCGGCGGGTCGCTCGGACGCCACGGTCAGAGCCCGAGCAGCAGTCGCGTCGGGTCTTCGAGCGCTTCCTTGACGCGGACCAGGAACGTCACGGCGCCCTGTCCGTCGACGATGCGGTGATCGTAGGACAGGGCGAGGTACATCATCGGTCGGACGACGATCTGGTCGTCGACCACCACGGGGCGCTTCTCGATCTTGTGCATGCCGAGGATGCCGCTCTGCGGCGGGTTCAGGATGGGCGTCGAGAGCAGGGAGCCGTAGACGCCGCCGTTGCTGATGGTGAAGGTCGCGCCGGAGAGATCGTCGACCGAGAGCTTGCCGGCGCGCGCGAGCTCGGCGAGGCGCGCGATCTCGCGCTCGATCTCGGCGAACGACAGGCGGTCTGCGTTGCGCACGACCGGCACGACGAGCCCGCGCTCGGTGCCGACCGCGACGCCCATGTGGACGTAGCGGCGGTAGACGATCTCGTTGCCCTGGATCTCTGCGTTGAGCTCCGGCACCTCGCGCGCCGCGTGACAGCAGGCGGCGACGAAGAACGACATGAAGCCGAGCCCGACGCCGTGCTTCTTCTGGAACGCCTCCTTGTAGCGCGTGCGCAGCTCGATGATCGCGCTCATGTCGGCTTCGTTGAACGTCGTCAGGATCGCGGCGGTGTGCTGCGCCTCGACCAGGCGGCGCGCGATCACCTGACGCATGCGCGACATCGGCACGCGCTCCTCGAGCTGGGCTTCGTCGCCGAGCTCCGGACGCGGCGCGCGCGCCGGCGCGGCGGCGCGCGCGGCGGACGCGCTCGGCGCGGAAGCCGCAGCGGCACCGCTCGACGCGGAGGTCGCGGATGCGGCCGGCGCCGAGATCGGCGTGACCTTGCTCTTGCGCTGCTCGGCGAGCTCGAGCACGTCGGCCTTGGTCAGGCGGCCGTGCGGGCCCGTGCCCTCGACGCCGCTGACGTCGAGGTTCTCCTCGGCGACGATGCGGCGCACGGCCGGGCTGAGCGGCTGCTCGGCCGCGGGCTTCGCCGACGCGACGGACAGCGCCTGCTCGGTCGGCCTCGCGGACGTCGACGGTGCCGCGGCGGGCGCGGGCTTGGACTCTGTGCTTGTCGCCGCAGCCGCGGGCGCCGGCTTCGCCGCTTCGGGCGCAGCCTGAGCAGGCTCGGTCGCGCCGGCCGCGGCGCCCTCGGCGGGCTCGATCACCGCGACGACGTCGCCCTCCTGCACGGTCTCGCCGGCCTTCTTCAGCACCTTCAGCCGACCCGACTGCTCGGCCGCGAGGTCCATGTTGGCCTTGTCGCTCTCGAGCTCGAGGATCGGCTCGTCGGCCTGGACCAGCTCGCCGTCCTGCTTGATCCAGCGGCCGATGACGGCCTCGCTGACCGACTCGCCGAGCGACGGGATGCGAACCTCGAACGCCATCAGCGGGACCTCGCCGCGGCCTGCGCCTTGGCCGCGTTCGCGATGCGACGCGGACGGGTCGCGGGACGCTCCGGAATGCCGTCGAACACCGCCGCGAGGAGCGCCGCCTGCTCCTTGCCGTGCAGGCGGTACGAGCCGGTCGCCGGGCTCGCGGCCTCGTCGCGGCCGGCGTAGCGCAGCGAGCGGTCGCCGAGCAGCGGCGGCAGGTGCTGCGTGATGTACCACCACGCACCCATGTTCATCGGCTCCTCCTGCAGCCAGACGACGTCACGCGCATTGGGATAGGCCTCGAGCACCTCGGCGATCCGCTGCGCCGGGAAGGGGTAGAGCTCCTCGATGCGGATCGCGGCGACGCGCAGGTCGGCGCGGTCCTCGCGCGCCTTGGCGAGGTCGTAGAACACCTTGCCCGAGCAGAACGCGATGGTCGTCACGCCGTCGGGATCGAGCGACACCGGATCGGGCAGCACCGGCTGGAACGTGCCCTCGGTGAAGTCCTCGATCGCCGAGCTCGCCGCCTGCGCGCGCAGCAGGCTCTTCGGCGACATGACGATCAGCGGCTTGCGGAACGGGCGCAGCATCTGGCGGCGCAGGAGGTGGAAGAACTGCGCCGCGGTGGTCGCGTTGACGACCTGCATGTTGTCGTCGCCGCAGAGCTGCAGGAAGCGCTCGAGCCGCGCGCTCGAGTGCTCCGGACCCTGGCCCTCGTAGCCGTGCGGCAGCAGCATCACGAGGCCGTTCGCGCGCTGCCACTTCGACTCGCCGGCGGCGATGAAGGTGTCGATGATCACCTGCGCGCCGTTGGCGAAGTCGCCGAACTGCGCTTCCCACAGCGTCAAGATCCGCGGCGCCGCCGACGAGTAGCCGTACTCGAAGCCGAGCACGGCGGCCTCGGAGAGCATGCTGTCGATGACCTCGAAGGTCGCCTGCGTCTCGCCCTCGCGCGCGATCGCGTTGAGCGGCACCCACTCCTCGCCGGTCTCCTGGTCGTGCAGCACGGCGTGGCGGTGGCTGAAGGTGCCGCGCCCCGAGTCCTGACCCGAGAGGCGCACCGCGGTACCCTCGAGCAGCAGCGAGCCGTAGGCGAGCATCTCGGCGCAGCCCCAGTCGATGCCCTTGCCGCGTCGGACCATCTCGAGACGCTGCTCGTACTGCTTCTTGACCTTCGGGTGCGCGTGGAAGCCTTCGGGGATGCGCGCCGCGCGCTCGGCGATCTGCTCGAGGCGCTCGCGCGGCACGGCGGTGTGCGCGGTGCGGTCCTCGCCGGCGGGGCCGAGCCCGCTCCAGGCGTCGCCGAAGCTGAACACCTCCTGACGCGGCCGGAAGTCGCGCGCGTAGGAGAGGGCGAGGTCGAGGATCTCGTTGACCTCCTTGCGCACGCCGTCGAGCTCTTCGGGCCGGAAGCCGTGCTGCTCGACGAGCCGCGACGCGTAGATCTTCGGCGTGCCGGGGTGCGCCGCGATCTTCTTGTACATCGTCGGCTGCGTGAACGTCGGCTCGTCGAGCTCGTTGTGGCCGTACTTGCGGTAGCAGACGAGGTCGATGACGACGTCCTTGCCGAAGCGCTGGCGGAAGCCGAGCGCGAGGCGGACGGCCTGCACGGCGGCCTCGGGGTCGTCGCCGTTCACGTGGAAGACCGGCGACTCGATGATGCGCGCGATGTCGGTCGCGTAACGCGTCGGGCGGCCCGAGGACGGCGGCGTGGTGAAGCCGATCTGGTTGTTCACCACGATGTGCACCGTGCCGCCGGTGTAGTAGCCGGGCAGGTGCGAGAGCAGCAGCGTCTCCGCGACGATGCCCTGGCCGACGAACGACGCGTCGCCGTGTACCAGCACCGGCACGACCTTCTCGTGGTTGCGGTCGCCGAGCAGCTGCTGCTTCGCCCGCACCTTGCCCTCGACCACGGGGTTGACCGCCTCGAGGTGGCTCGGGTTCGGCGTCAGCGAGACGTGCACCGTGCGGCCGTTGCTCGCATGGTGGTCGCGCGAGTAGCCCTGGTGGTACTTGACGTCGCCGTCGCCCTGCACCCAGTCCGGGAGCGTGCTGCCCTCGAACTCCGAGAAGATCATCTCGTAGGGCTTGCGCACGATGTTGGCGAGGACGTTGAGACGTCCGCGGTGCGCCATGCCGAGCACGAGCTGCTCGACCGACATCTTGGCGCACTCCTCGATCAGCATCTCGAGCATCGGGATCAGCGTCTCGCCGCCCTCGAGCGAGAAGCGCTTCTGCCCCGGATACTTGACGTGCAGGAACTGCTCGAAGGCTTCGGCCTCGACGAGCTTGGTGTAGATCAGCATGCGCGTCGAGCGGTCGAGGTCGGGGACGTTGCGCGACGCCTCCATGCGCGTCTCGAGCCACTCGCGCTGCTCGGGATCGCGGATGCCGGTGTACTCGACGCCGAGCGTGCGGCAGTAGGTCTCGCGCAGGGCCTGCACGAGCTCGCCGAGCGTCGTGGGCGGCGGCTCGCCGCGGAACCCGCCGGGATCGACCGCCCGCTCGAGGTCGGACTCCTTGAAGTTGAAGCGGTCGATCGTGAGCAGCGGGTGTGCGCCCAGCGGCTCGCTCAACGGGTCGATGTGTGCGAGCAGGTGGCCGAGGTCGCGGTACGCCGCGACGAGACCGTAGGTCTTCGGCCGGTCGCTCGTCGCCGGAAGCCCGTCGGCGCCGAGCACGGTGGCTTCGGCACGTCCGGTCTCGACGCCGGCGAAAAACGCCCGCCAGGTGGGTTCCAAGCTCTCTGGGGCGCGACGGTATTGCTCGTACAGCCGATCGATGAACTCGGCGTTGGCGCGGTTCACGAAGTCAGGCGCTGACAACGGTTCTCCCCATCCCCCCGATTCGGCCCCGCGGTCGCCGCGAAGCGCACACGGGGCAGTCATCTTTGTAGCGCGTTTGACGAGTCTGCCCAACTTCATCGGCCGCATTGCGTGTTTTGATTGATCCGCCGCCCGGGAACCGGCAGGAGGGACGCGCATGGCCGCCGCGCCGCAGGGGCCGAGAATCGCCGTCGTGCTCTCGGGCGGTGGTGCGCGCGGCGCGTACGAGGCCGGGGTGCTGTCCTACGTCCTCGACGAGCTGCCGCAGCACCTCGGCCACCCGGTCCGCTTCGCGATCGTCACGGGCACGAGCGTCGGGGCGATCCACGCCTGCTACCTCGCCGCGACCGGCGCGACCCCCGGCAGCGGCGCGAAGCTGATCGAGCTGTGGCGCTCTCTATCGCTGACGCGCGTCTACCGGCTCGGCGTCGCGGACCTGCTGCGGGTGCCGCTCTGGCTGCTCGGACGCGTCGGCCGGCCGGCGCCCGCGCACAAGCCGCACGGCCAGGGGCTCGCGCTGCCGGGCCTCTTCGACACCACGCCGCTCGAGGACATCGTCGCCCACCAGGTGAGCTGGGCGCGGATCCGCGGCAACGTCGAGCGCGGCGTCATCGACGCGCTCGCGATCACCGCGACCGAGATCGCGACCGGGCGCTCGGTCGTCTTCTTCGAGAGCCGCGACGGCGCGGCGCCGCACTGGCCCGACGACCCCTTCGTGATCGCGCGCCCGACGCGGATCCGCCTCGACCACGCGCTCGCCTCGGCCGCGATCCCCGTGCTGTTCGCGCCGCGGCGGATCGACGGCACGTTCTACTGCGACGGCGGGCTGCGGCTGAACACGCCGCTGCTCCCCGCGCTGCGCCTCGGCGCCGACCGCGTGCTGGTCATCGGCCTGCGCCACCGCCGCCCGAGCGACGTCGAGGACCGCATCGCGCGCCAGCGCGAGCTGTCCTACCTCAATCCCGCCTTCCTCGCGGGCAAGGTGCTGAACGCGCTGCTGCTCGACCGCGTCGAGAACGACGTCCAGCAGCTCCGGCTGATGAACGCCGTGTTCGAGACCGGGCTGCGCGAGTACGGGCCCGACTTCCTCGACCGCCTGAACCGCACGGTCGAGAAGATGCGCGGCACGCCGCTGCGCGTGGTCCCGTGCTGCTTCATCCAGCCGTCGCACGACCTCGGCGAGCTCGCGGGCAAGAGCCTGCCGTCGCGCGGGGCGCGCACGGAGCTCGCCGACCGCGTCGCCGGCGCCGCGATGCGCGCCGCCGCGCGCGGCGCCTTCACCGACAAGGACCTGCTGTCCTACCTGCTGTTCGACTCGGCCTACACGCAGCCGCTGATCGAGCTCGGGCGCGCGGACGCGGCGGCGCAGCACGACGAGCTGCTCGAGCTGCTGCGCGACGTCGAGCCCGCGCAGCGCGCGGCCGTGTCCTGACGAACCTCGGGGATCAGCCGCCGAGCAGCCCGCGCAGCAGCGGACCGAGCCCGCCGACCACCAGCGTGACGACGATCACGCCGGCGAGGTCGAGCCAGATCCCGTGGCGCATCATGGTGGTCAGCGGGATGCGGCCCGAGGCGTAGACGATCGCGTTGCACGGCGTCGACACCGGCAGCATGAAGCCGAGCGACGCCGCCATCGTCGCCGCGAGCGCGGGCAGCAGCGGGTCGATCCCCGACGAGCGCGCGAACGCGATCACCACCGGCACGATCATGTTGACCGACGCGGTGTTGCTCGTCGTCTCCGACAGCGCGGCCGCGATCAGCGCCGAGAGCGCGATCAGCCCGAGCTCGCTCTCGACGCCGACCAGCGAGGTCAGCGCGAACCCGAGCCGCTCGGCGAGCCCGGTGGTGAAGGCGAGCGTGCCGAGCGCGATGCCGCCGCCGTAGAGGAAGACGATCCACCAGTCGATCTGCACCGCCTCGCGCCAGTCGAGCGTGAACTCCAGGCGCCGCAGGTTGGTCGGCAGGACGAACAGCAGACCCGCGGCGAAGAGAGCGACCACGCCCTCGGGCAGCGCGCCGGTGTACGCGCGGTACGCCGGGTGGTCCTGGCCGAGGACGAGCGCCATCACGCCCGGCGTGATCCACAGCACCACCGCGACCGCGAACGCGATCACCGTGTTCACCTGACCGCGCGTCCACGGTCCGAGCGCGCGGCGCTGCTCGGCGATCGTCTGCGCGACGCCCGCGAGGTGGACCTGGCGCTCGGACGACGACCACAGGAGGCGCGCGATCATCGCCGCGAAGGTCAGCACGACGACCGGCACGCCGAGCGCGATCCACGAGAAGAACGCGACGTCGACGCCCATCTCGCGGCGAAGGAAGCCGATGCCGATCAGGTTCGGCGGCGTGCCGACCGGCGTCGCGACGCCGCCGATCGACGCCGCGAGCGCGTTCGACAGCAGCAGCGCCGAAGCGAAGGCGCCCGCCGTGCGCGTGTCGCGCAGAGAATCGAGCGAGCGCAGCAGCGCGATCCCGATCGGGAACATCATCGCGGTGGTCGCCGTGTTGCTGATCCACATCGACAGGAGGCAGCTCGCCGCGGCGTAGGCGACCAGCACGCGCGCCGGACGCTCGCCGACGCCGCGCATGCCGAGGATCGCGTACGCGAAGCGGCGGTCGAGGCCGTGGAAGAAGATCGCGCGCGCGAGGATGAAGGTGCCGATGAAGAGGAAGATCAACGGATCGGCGAACGGCGCGAACGCAGCCTGCGCCGGCGCGACGCCGAGCGCGACCGCGGCGGCGACGCCGAGGAACGCGGTCATCGCCATCGGGATCGCCTCGCTGACCCACAGCACGACCACCGCCGCGAGCACCGCGGCGAGACGGTGCGCCGGCTGCGGCATGTCGGCCGACGCGAACCAGGCGACAGCGAAGGCGACCGGCGCCAGCACGAAGCCGAGCCGCCTGCGCCACAGCTCGAAGCGCGCCTCGCCGTCGAGCGCGGGCGGGGCGGAGGTCCGTCGCTGGGCTTGCATGGGAGCGCCGATCGCTACCCCGTCGGGCGGCGCGCCGCCAGCGCTCGGAGCGCGACGCGCGACGTGCGCAGGTCGTGGCACGCCCCCGTCCGTCTGCTAAGCACGGCGAGATTTGCCGGTCGCCCGTGCGGCGCTCGAGGAGGACGAGAAGGCAATGACGACCACGGCCGAAGATCTGCGGGACGTTCATCCCGGACGGCAGCAGTTCTCGTTGGCGCTGGCCGTCGCCGCGACCATCCCGGGCATCCTGATCCGGATCTTCGACTTCCACCTGTCGCACCCGGTCGAGGCACTGCTCTTCGGTCTCGCGATCGTCGGCGCCGCGTTCATGCTGTCCTGGGCGGCGGAGGTCGCGCAGCTCGACATCTCGGCCGGTCTCGCGATCGCGCTGCTCGCGTTCATCGCGGTGCTGCCGGAGTACGCCGTCGACATGGTCTTCGCCTGGAAGGCGGGGCTCGCGGTCGCGGAGTACGGTCCGGACTGCAATCCGCCCGGAGGCGTCGTCGCCTCGCCGTGCTCGCTCGCGCTCGCCAACATGACGGGCGCGAACCGGCTGCTGATCGGCGTCGGCTGGTCGATGGTGGTGTTCATCGCCTGGTACCGTACGCGCGCCCGCGGACGGCGCTTCGAGGCGATCGAGCTCGAGCGGCCGCACTCGATCGAGCTCGCGTTCCTCGCCACCGCGACGCTCTACTCGCTGACCCTGCCGCTCAAGAGCACGATCAATCTCTTCGACGCGCTCGTGCTGGTCGGGATCTTCGTCCTCTACACGATCCGCATCGCCAGCGCGCCGGCGGAGGAGCCGCACCTGGTCGGCCCCGCGCGCTACATCGGCGGCTTCCCGACGCGGCAGCGCCGGCTCGCGGTGGCGCTGCTGTTCCTGTTCTCGGCGACCGTGATCCTGCTCGTCGCCGAGCACTTCGCCGAGGCGCTGGTCGCGACCGGTCTCGCGCTCGGCGTCAGCGAGTTCCTGCTCGTGCAGTGGCTCGCGCCGCTCGCGTCCGAGGCGCCGGAGCTGCTGGTCGCGGGACTCTACGCGTGGCGCCTCAACACCGCGGCCGGCCTCGGCACGCTGGTGTCGTCGAAGGTCAACCAGTGGACGCTGCTCGTCGGCACGCTGCCGCTGGTCTTCGCGATCTCGTCGGGTGGGCTCTCCGGGCTGCCGGTCGACGCGCACCAGCGTGAGGAGCTGCTGCTCACCGCCGCGCAGTCGGTGTACGCGGTCGCGATCCTGGTCTCGCTCTCGATCTCGACCTGGGAGGCGCTCGGCCTGTTCGGCTTGTTCTGGCTGCAGTTCATCCTCGGCGCGATCGTTCCGCCGGAGTGGGTGCTGGTCGAGCGCGTGGGCGTCTCGGTGCTCTACCTGCTGCTCGCCGGCTGGATCATCGCGCGCGACCGGGGAAGGGTGCCGCAGCTCCTGCGCGACGGCTTCCGCACGTCGCACGCGGAGCTGCACGCGGAAGACTGAGCGCGCTTCAAGCGCCGAGCATCACCATCCCGCCGTCGACCGCGATCAGCTGGCCGGTGATGAAGTGCGCCGCAGGGCTCGCGAGGAAGACCATCACCGGCGCGACGTCGCGCTCGGGGTCGCCGAGCTTGCCGCCGAGCGGGATCATGCGCTGCATGGTCTCGAGCGCCATCTCGCGTCCGACCTCGCCGAGGCGCTCGAGGTAGGCGTCGTACATCCGCGTCCAGGCCGCCGGCGCGACCGCGTTGACGGTGACGCCGTAGCCGCCCCACTCCTGCGCGGCGGTGCGCGTGAACGCTTGCACGCCGCCCTTCGAGGCCGCGTAGTGCGACGCGCCGACCATGCCGCGCACCGCGGCGCCCGAGCCGAAGTTGATGATGCGTCCGCCGCGCTCCTTCATGTGACGGAACGCCGCCTGGTTGGTGAACACGGTGCCCATCAGGTTGACGGCGAGCATCCGCGCCCAGTCGTCCTCCGAGAGGCTCTCTGCGGGACCGCTGCCCTCGATCGCGGCGACGTGGGCGAGCACGTCGAGCCGACCGAGCCACGCGACCGCGTCGGCGAACACGGCGTCGACCTCGCGCTTGCGCGACACGTCGCAGTGGAAGTAGCGCGCGCTCTCGCCGAGGGTCGCGACGCGGGCGCGTCCGGCGTCGTCTTCGACGTCGAGCGCCGCGACGCGCGCGCCCTCGCGCACGTATGCGGCGAGCGTCGCCGCGCCGATGCCGTTCGCGGCGCCGGTGACGATGATGCCGAGTCCGTCGAGCTGCATGTCCGCTCCTTCGCGTCGCACGACGCGGTGGACGTCTTCGTGCGCAGGTTCCTTTGCGGGCGGGCGGTGAGGCTATAGGTGTAGGAATCGCAGTGCGACCTCAAGCAAAGGCTGCGATCCAGCTCGTGCTGTTGCTCGTGCTGCTCGGCGAGGGGCGCGCGGCGGAGGAGAGCGGCTTCATGCCGCTCGAGCGCTTCGACGCCCGGCGCTCCTGGCGCGTCACGACGGTCGAGGTCGAAGGGCTGAACTTCCTGCAGCGCTTCCTCTACGTCTCCAAGCTGCAGACGCCGACGCGGCCGTTCTGGGTGTTCTGGCGCGAGCGCCCGGAGTTCCACGCCGCGGACCTGCAGGCCGACGCGACGCGGATCGAGCGCGAGCTGCGCGCCGAGGGCTTCTACGAGGCGAAGGTCGAGCCCGAGGTCGAGATCCTGCAGGAGCCGCGCGACGGCCCGACGCCCGACACGCCGGGCGAGCCGGGTCTGGTGCGCGCGCGGCTCGTGGTCACGCTCGGCGAGCGCGTGCTCGTCTGCCGGGTCGACGTGGATCTCGGAGCGCTGCCCATCCCGTCCGAGGGCATGCGACGGCTGCGCAAGAACTTCGCGCTCGTCGTCGGGCGGCCGTTCACCGAGAGCGACTACCAGGGCGCTGCGCAGCAGCTCGTCGACTTCCTCGGCGAGAACGGCTACGCCGCGGCGAGCGTCGAGCGCCGCGCCGTCGTGGACGTCCCGCGTCTCTGCGCGGACGTCACGTACCGCGCGCATCCGGGCGAGATCGCAGTCTTCGGCGAGACATCGATCGAAGGCCTCACCGAGGTCTCGAACAACCTCGTCGAGCAGGAGCTCGCCTACGAGCCGGGCGAGCTCTACGACACGCGCAAGACCGCGGAGACCATCCGTCGCCTGCGCGGGCTCCGTCTCTTCAACATCGTGCGCCTCGAGCCCGAGAAGGTGGTCGACGGGGTGGCGCCGATGAAGCTGACCGTCACCGAAGGTCCGACGCGCGAGATCCGTCTCGGCGCCGGCTACAGCACCGAGGACGGCGTGCGCGGGCTCGCGTCGTGGAGCCACTACAACTTCCTCGGCGGCGGACGGCAGCTCAGCGTCTCCGCGCGCGTCTCGCAGGTGCGACGCTCGATCGCGGCGAACTTCCTGCAGCCGTACTTCCCGACGCGCAACATGAAGACCTACGTCAACTTCACGCTCGGGCAGGACGACGAGTCGACCTACGTCGACGACTTCGTGCGCCTCGTGCCGCGCATCGACTGGCGGGTGAACAGCGAGACCGAGGCGAGCTTGTTCTTGACGGCGGGCTACGACTCGCTGTCGAGCGTGAGCGACGCGTCGCGCGACGCGCTGCCGGGCTTCGAGAACTCCGGCTTCACCGTCGCGCCGGGCGTCGCGCTGCGCTGGTCGCGGCTCGACGATCCGATCAACCCGACCAAGGGAGTCGCGCTGGGTGGCTCGGTCGAGGTCGCGAACGAGGGCTTCGGCAGCGACTTCGATTGGTACCGCCTGATCGTCGACGGGCGCGCGTACCGTCCGCTGTGGGGCGACTGGGTGCTCGCGACGCGCATCATCGCCGGCACGATCGTGCCCTACGGCGACACCGACCAGATCCAGTTCTGGGACCGCTTCTACGCCGGCGGCACCGGCATCAACCCGGTGCGCGGCTACGCGCGCCGCCGCGTCGGCCCGCTGTCCGCCTCGGACGATCCGATCGGCGGCCGCAGCGTGGTGGTCGGCAGCCTCGAGCTCCGCCACCCGCTCTGGGGACCGTTGCAGGGCGTGCTGTTCGTCGACGCGGGCGACGTCGAGCTCTCGGCGTGGCAGTTCGATCCCGGCAACGTGCAGACCGGCGTCGGCTTCGGCGTGCGCGCGGTGACGCCCGTCGGACCCGTCGAGCTCGACATCGGCTTCGGCCTCGACCGCGGCCGCAGGCTCGACGGCAGCGATTCGGACGACTCGCTGGTCCAGGTACACTTCACCATCGGGCCGAACTTCTGAGGGACCCTTCTTTGCGCACGCTTCGCTACGTCGTCATCGCGCTCGCCGGGCTGATCGGCCTGGTGGTGCTGCTGCTCGCGGGCGTGCTGCTGGTCTCCGACGTGTCCGGCGTGCGCGCGACGCTGCGCCCGCGCCTCGAGACGCTGCTCTCCGAAGCGCTGCGCCTGCAGGTGCGGATCGGCGAGCTCTCGGCGCTCAGCCTGTGGCGCGGCGTCCGCGCGCAGGACGTGACGCTGTCGGCCGAGGGCGAGCCGCTGATCGCGGCGCGCGCGCTCTGGATACGGCCGGACCTCGTCACCGTCCTGCCGCCGCGCCTCGGCCTCCGCGTCGAGGGCGAGGGGCTCGCCGTCGACATGCGCCGACGCGACGACGGCACCTTCGACCTCGTGCAGGCGTTCGCGAGCGACGAGCCCGAGCCGGCGGAGGAAGCTCCGCCGCCCGAGTGGCTCGACGCGATCGACGTCGTGCTGCGCGACGGCCTGGTGCGCGTCGCGGGCGTCGCCGAGCAGCCGCTCGTGCTGTCGGCGGTCGACGCGCACGCCGTGCTGGTGCTCGGCACGCCGGGGCGGCTCACGATCGACACGCTCGAGACGAGCTTCGGATCGGCGTCGCGGCTCGCGGCGCGCGGCTGGCTCGACCTCGGCGCGCCGTCGGCGCTGGAGGTATCGCTCGAGGTTCGTCCGCTCGCGGGCGTCGACCTGCAGCCGCTCGCGCCGCAGGTCGCGGCGGCCGCACGGCTCACCGGCACCGTGCAGGTCGTGGGCACGCTCGACGAGCCGCGCGTCGAGGCGCACCTCGCGGCCGGCGCCGGCAGCGTCGACCTCTGGGGCGCGCTCGCGCACACGGCGACGGGCGACCGGCTCGACGCCTCGTGGCAGCTCGTCGGCATCGATCCGGCGACGCTGATCGAGGGCGGACCGCCCGCCGCGGTGTCCGGCGCGGGCAGCGTGCAGGCGGTGCTCGGCGAGGGCGTCCCGCGCGAGCTGCAGGCGGACGCGCGCTTCTGGTCGTCGCGCGTCGGCGACGTCGCCGCCGACTGGATCACCGCGCAGGCGCGCCGCGAGGGCGAGCGGGTGCTCGTCGACGTGCAGCTCGCGGCGCCGAACCAGGCGGCGAGCGCGAGCCTCGCGGCGTGGGTCGGCGTCGACGAGCCGCACGCCGCGGCGGGAGAGCTGCGCTTCGAGCTGCTGCGTCCGGCCGACCTGCCGGCGCCGGTTCCGGAGACGCTTGCCGACAGCGAGCTGCGCGGTCGGCTGACGGCGAGCGCGAGCGCGCTACTCGGCGACGAGCGCGCGCTGCAGGCCGAGCTGCAGCTCGAGCGCGGACGGCTGCGCGGCGTGCCGCTCGATCGGGCGCTGGCGCGCGCGCGGCTCGACGGCGGCATCGCGTCGCTCGACGAGCTGCGCGTCGAGGGCGGCGCGACCAAGCTTCTCGCCTGGGGCTGGACGCAGATCGATGGCCCGCCCGAGCAGCGCCAACTGCGCGCCGGCGTGGTCGGTCCGATCGATCTCGCGCTCGTGCCCGACGCGCGCGGCGTCGTGCGCGCGGACGTCAGCGCGTGGGGGACGACGTCGGCGATCGACGCGCACGCGACGCTGCGCAGCAACGGCGACGTCCAGCTTCCGGCCGTGCGCGGCACGCTCACCGTCGACGCGAGCGCGCGCGGCGTCGGCGGTGACAGCCCGAGCGCGCGCGTCGCGCTCGACGCGCGCCTCGTGCCGCGCGACGACCTCGCGGTGACGCTCGGACCCGAGCCCCGCACGCTCGACCTCGACCTCGCGTGGCGACGTCCGCGCCCCGGCGAGCCGACGCTCGCCGCCGCGGCGACGCTGCAGGGCGCAGCACCCGACCAGGTCGAGGTCGAGCTCACGGCGACCGAGCCCGACGGCCGCAAGCACCGCGTCGTGGGCCTCGTCGAGCGCGCGGGCGAGACGATCTCCGCGCGTCTCGACGAGCTGCGCTTCACGCCGCCCGAGGGCGTGACGTGGTCGCTGCTGCAGACCGCGACGGTGTCGTACGGGCCGAACCGCATCGCGGCGCGCGACCTCGAGCTCGGCTCGCGCGCGGGGCGCATCGAGGTCGACGGCGAGCTCGTGCGCGACGGACGCAACGACCTCGCGCTGTCGATCGTCGACCTCGATCTGAAAGAGGTGTGCACGCTCGCGGGGCTGCGCCAGGATTGCGCGGGCGAGCTCGACGCGGCGCTACGGCTCGCCGGGACGACGGCGAAGCCCAACGTCGCGGGCGACGTCCGGGTGCGCGGCCTCGCGCTCGCCGGCCAGGACTACGGCGGCGCCGACCTGACGCTCGCGACCGAGGAGCGCCTGGTCGTCGCGGGCTCGCTCGGGCAAGCGCCGCTCGGGCCGCTCGAGCTCGCGGCGCGCGTGCCGCTGGTCGGCGGCTGGCCCGCGCCCACGGTCGCCACGGATCGTCCGATCGACGCCACCGTGCGCGGCGACGACATCCAGCTCGCGGGCTTCCGCGCCTTCGCCGAGGACGCGGTGACCGAGCTCGGCGGGCAGGCGAACATCGAGGTCGAGCTCGCGGGCACGCTCCAGAAGCCGCGGCTCAGCGGCGGCATCGACGCGTCCGACATCCGGCTCACGCTCGCCGCGACCAACGCGACCTGGCGCGACGGCCGCCTGCGCATGAGCTTCGTCGACGACGCGATCACGCTCGACGAGCTCTCCTTGCGCGACACGCAAGACGGCTCGGTGTCGGGGCACGGCAGCGTGCTGCTCGGCGGCGGGAATCCGTCCTTCGACCTGACGATCGAGCTGCGCTCGCTCGAGGTCGCGGCGCGCCCGGACGTCGTCGCCGACGCGAGCGGCGACGTGCGCATCGACGGCAGCGTCGCGCAGCCGCGGATCGCGGGCCAGATCAGCATCGACTCGGCGACGATCCGGCCGGCGCTGCTGCCGGGCGGAAGCGGTCCGCCGCCCGACACGACGATCCACGTGATCCACGCGCACCCGCCCGACGAGGCGCAGCCGAAGACGATCGGCGAGGCGCTCGAGCGGGCGGCCGAGGAGGCGCGCGAAGCCGACGAGGACGTCGACGAGGAGGAGGACGAGAAGGAGCCGGCGCTCTTCGACCGCGTCACGATGAACGTCACCGTGACGCTCGTCGGGCCGGTCGTCGTGCAGCGCACCGACGCGTACCTGCGGCTCGAGGGGCAGGTGTACGTCACCAAGGCGCCCGACGATCCGCTGCGCGTCAGCGGCCAGATCTACTCGATGCGCGGCTGGTACCTCTTCCGCGGCCGCCGCATCGTGCTGCAGGAAGCGTACCTGACGTTCTCCGGCGAGACGCCGATCAATCCATACTTGACGGTGCGCGCGAGCTACCAGACGCCCGAGTACACCGTGCGCATCGGCATCGAGGGCACCGCGACCACGCCGGAGCTCGAGCTGTCGAGCGAGCCGCCGCTCGATCAGAGCGACATCCTGTCCGTGCTGCTGTTCGGCAAGACGACGCAGCAGCTCACCAGCGGGCAGGGCACGGAGCTGCGTCAGGAGGCGCTCGGGCTGCTCGCGAGCTACGTCGCGCCGGAGCTCGAGCAATCTTTGATGGACACCTTCGGGCTCGCGAGCCTGACGTTCCAGCTTCCGACCGGCAGCTCGTACGGCTCGGTCGGCGTCGGCCGCTACTTCGGCGACGACATCTTCGTCTCGATCGGGCAGACCTTCGGCGGTCCGCAGGGCGGGACGACGCGTCAGCTCTCGGGGCTGGTCGGCTCGTCGCTCACCGTGCAGTACTACTTGACGCCGAGCATCACGGTGCAGACCTCGTCGTCGACCGAGGGCGAGAGCGCGCTCGACGTCATCTGGCACCGCCGCTACTGACCGCAGCTCGAAATCTGGCAGCGCCGCCCGCAAGCGCTTCCGCGGCGCCCGCGGGGCAGGTTGCCCCACCGCATCCGCCATCGTGCGCCACCGCCAGACTTTGCGCTCCTGCCGCCGCGAGAGCCTGCCAAGTGTGCGGCATTTCGAGGTTGCCGTGGCACTCGAATTGCTCGATGCGGCGGCCGCGAATTTGGGCGTGGAGGGACAGTCGATGACGGTGCAGAGCGTTCGAGCACGCCGGGCTGCTCCGGCCGGGATCGTTGCGGTCGTTCTTCGGTCGATCTTGCCCACATTGCTCACGCTCGTCGCGGCGCCGTCCGCCTTCGCGCAGACGCTCACGGGGCTGTCTCTCACCCCGGCCAACGCCATCACGATGCAGCAGGGGCAGGTCGTGCAATTCGTCGCGACCGCGCACTACAGCAACGGCGCCACCGCGGACGTGACCAGGGATGCGCAGTGGACGTCCGGCTCGACGGGCGTGGCGATCGTGCAGAATCCCTTCAATCCTCAGCTGCTCCACCTCAAGGGGCACGTGACCGCCGTCGCGCCCGGCAAGACCAACATCACGGCGCAGTACGGCGGGCTGACGGCCCGCACCCAGGTGACGGTGACCGACACGGACATCGTCGCGATCATCACCAAGCCGACGAGCAAGAACCTCGAGGTCGGCATCCCGACGCAGTTCAAGGCGACCGCCATCTTCCTCGACGACTCGGAGGACGACGTCACCAAGGAGGTGCAGTGGTTCTCGAGCGATCCGTCGGTCGCCACGGTGAGCAACACGCCTCCCACGCAGGGTCTGGTGACGCCGCTCAAGCCGGGGACCGTGGTGATCACGGCGCGCGACCCGAAGAGCGGCGTCCAGAACGCCGACGGCCAGGCCAACGTGCGCGCGCAGGCGACCCACCTCGCGTTCGACCCGCCGCACCTGGTGATCGGCAAGGGCATCAAGTACCCGATTCGCGTCTACGTCCACCGCGCCGACGGTACGCGCAACCAGGTCACCAGCGACGTCGAGATCTCGGCCGTGCCGGCCGGCATCGTTCGCATCAACAAGGCGAACAAGCTGGTCGGGCGCAAGAACGGCATGGCGACCCTGTCGGCGTACGACCCGAAGCGCAACCTGTGGACCACGGCGAGCGGCAACGACGCGACCGTCGAGGTGCGCGGCAAGCTGAAGGAGCTGCACGTCGACCCGGTGCGCCTCACGGTGGGCGAGCAGAAGAACGCGCGCGTCTGGGCTCTTCTGAACAGCGGCATGAAGTCGTCCGACCTGCGCCGCATCGTGCAGTGGTCGGTCCTCGACCAGACCATCGCTGGCGTCGGCAACTCGGCGAACGACATCGGCACGGTGGTCGGCAAGAAGAGCGGCGTCACCACGCTGCGTGCGTTCTACAAGACCTTCGCGTCGTCCGAGGTCGACAACCTGCAGGTGCTCGGCAATCTGCAGTCGGTCGCGCTCGAGATCGGCGACGGGCGCTTCCCGATCGGCGAGGAGATCGAGGTCAAGGCGCGCGGCACCTACGAGAACGACATCAAGCTCAACATCACCGACAAGTGTGAGTGGTCGGTCGTCAACCCGAACATGGCCGAGGTCGACAACCAGCCCTCGTCCGTGGACGGCGACGGCAAGGGCTGGGTGAAGGGCAAGGCGCTCGGTCAGACGGTGCTGCGCGCGACTTGCGAGGGCAAGACGGCGCAGGCGCAGATCCAGGTCATCGGCACGATGACCGGCCTCGTCGTCCAGCCCGCGATGACCGAGATGGAGGCCCTCGAGGAGAAGCAGTTCAAGGCCATCGGTCAGTACAGCGACGGCGAGACCAAGGACCTGACCAAGCTCGTCTCGTGGACGTCGAGCAACCCTGGCGTGGCGACGGTCGACGACGTCGACGACCGCGGCACGGTGTTCGCGCTCACGACCGGCAGCACGAACATCGTCGCGCGGAAGGGCAACTTCGTCGCGACCGGCACGGTGGTGGTCAACGCAGGCATCGTGCGCATCGAGGTCCTGCCCGACGGCAACACGATCCGCGGCAGCACCAAGCTGAAGATGCGCGCCAACGGCATCCGGGCGAACAACAAGAACCCGGCGCCGCTCACCAAGCGCGTCGTCTGGTCGTCGGCGAATCCCGAGATCGCGCGCGTCAGCAACCGCAAGGGCGAGGAGGGCACGGTCTTCGGCGGCGGCGTCGAGGGCACGACGACGATCACCGCGACGCTGCCCGGCACCGACTTCACGGCGTCCGCGAAGGTCACGACGAGCTGCCTGCTCGACAGCATGGAGTTCGGGCAGACCAGCAAGAGCTGGCGCATGGGCCGCGCGAAGCGCGCGAAGATGATCGGCATCTACATGTGCCCGAACCGGTCGACGCGGAACATCACGCAGAACGTCGAGTACACGTCGAGCAACCCGAGCGTCGCGGTGGTGAGCAACGAGCCGAAGGCGGTCGGGCTGATCACGCCGGTCTCGCCGGGCACGACGGTCATCACGGCGGTCGATCCGTCGACCGGCAAGAGCGCCACGAACTCGCTGCTGGTGACGATCCTGCCGTAGCGCTCGACCCGTAGCCTTTCGCCGCGAGCGGCCGCGCAGCCCTCGACAACTGCGCGGCCGCTCGATACCGGAAGAGCACCGTGGGGCTCCCGCCGATCCTCGACGCCCGCCCGGCGGCGGTGCGCACCGTCGTACGGGCGACGCGGCTCGCGCGGGCGCGTGCCTGGTGTGCTCTCGCGCTGGTCGCGGTCGTGACGCTGAGCGCGGGCTGCGGGCGGCGCGACGACACGCCGCTGCAGCCGGTCTACCGGCTCACCAGCGTGCTCGAGCGGGGGATCCCGCGCGGGACCCCCGAGCGCTGCGCGGTGGGCGACGAGTTCCGCCTCGCGATCGGCTGCGTGCCGTTCCTCACGGTGGCGAGCACGCGCCTGCCGCGTCCCGAGGGCGACGAGCTGCACCTCACCGTGGACGTCCCGCCGGACGCGCACCGCAGCACCATGGTGCTCGAGCCGCGCGTGCGCGGCACCAAGGACTGGCAGCGGGTCCCGTCGCAGATCCTGCCGCCGACGCAGAAGCTGCAGCTCGAGCTCGCGCTCCCGATCCCCAAGGAGGTCGTCGGCGACGCGCTCGGCGTGCAGATCTTCGGCCGGCCGCTGCCGCCGAACGAGCAGACCCACAGGACGCGGCCGCTCAAGATCGGCCACGGTGCGGAGCTCGTCGTCGGCCTCGGGATGGAGGAGACGGCAGTCCGCCTCGGCGCGTCGCCGGTCGAGTTCCGTCTCAGCGTCGAGACCGACGACGGGACGCGCGAGCTCCTCAGCGACACCCTCGATCCGCTGCGCGACCAGCAGTGGGTCGACCGTCGCGTCGACCTCGCGGATCTCGCCGCGCAGACGGTGCGCTTCCGCTTCGAGACCCGGGTCGTGCCGCGTCCCGGCGCCGACCCGGCGACGTCGTTCGGCATCCCGCTGTGGGGCGCGCCGCAGGTGCTCGAGCCGCGGCGTCGTGACGGACGCCGCAACGTCGTGCTGATCTCGCTCGACACGCTGCGCGGCGACCACCTCGACGGAACGCTCAACGGCATCCCGCTCATGCCCGAGCTGAGCGCCATCGCCGCGCGCGACGGCACGGTGTTCGAGAACGCCTACACGACGTACCCGTCGACCTCGGCCTCGCACATGTCGATGTTCACCGGTCTCTACCCGGTGGTGCACAACGTCGTGTTCGCGACGCACACGCTGGCGCCCGAGATCACGACGCTGCCCGAGGTGATGGCGCGCAACGGCTATGCGACCGTCGCCGTCACCGAGAACGGCATGCTCGCCGCGCCCGCGGGCTTCCTGCGCGGCTTCGACTACTACCGGGAGTTCAAGGGCTCGACGATCTGGGACGCGAAGGGGGAGATCGAGCAGACCTTCGGCGCCGGCCTGCGCTGGCTCGAGGAGCACCCGGACGAGCGGTTCTTCCTCTTCCTGCACACCTACCAGGTGCACGTCCCGTACACGCCGCCGCCGGAGTTCGACATCTTCAAGACCTGGGAGCGCGACGGCGAGCAGGTGCCGATCGACGCGACGACGCCGAAGTTCGTCGTCGACCGCAACCTCTACGCCGGCGAGGCGCGCTACACCGACAGCGTCGTCAAGCAGCTGCTCGAGCGCCTCGCGGCGCTCGGGCTGCTCGAGGAGACGATCGTCGTCATCACCGCCGACCACGGCGACGAGTTCGGCGAGCACGGCACGATCGGGCACGCGAAGCACGCCTACGACGAGGTGCTGCACGTG
The DNA here is from genome assembly GCA_036563615.1 of Candidatus Binatia bacterium. Lineage (NCBI taxonomy): Bacteria > Candidatus Binatota > Binatia (SeqCode) > Binatia bacterium. The sequence goes on along the minus strand of DATCMB010000014.1, from coordinate 118,274 downwards.
CCGATGGTGTTCATCGCGCCGGGGCTCGTGCCGGCGGGCAAGCGCATCGCGACGCCGGTGTCGCTCGTCGACCTGATGCCGACGCTGCTGTCGCTCGTGGATCTGCCGGTGCCGCCCGGCGTGCAGGGACGCAGCCTCGTGCCGCTGCTGCGCGGCGAGACGTTCCCCGAGCCCCGCGTGCTCTACGCCGAGGCGCCGGCGTGGGGACGTCAGGGCAAGCGCCGCACGGCCGCGCGGCTCGCCGGCTTCAAGTGGATCTTCCAGGAGAACGAGACGGTCCCGAACGAGATCTTCGACCTGACGGTCGACCCCGGCGAGAAGGCCCCGCTCGACGACCCGCAGCTCGTGCGCATCGGCCAGCGGCTGCTCTGGCAGTACCGTCGCAGCGCCGGCGTCGCGGCGGCGCAGGCGACCGCGCCCGAGGCCGATCCGCTCGCCGATCCGAAGCCGGAGATCGACCAGCGCACGGTCGACAAGCTGAGGGAGCTCGGCTACCTCGACTGAGCCGACGCCTCCGCGTCGTTCGCTTCGTCCGCTCGAGCCGGCGCCTCGACCGCGAGCTTGCGCCCGTCGGGCGACAGGAAGCGCGGCTGCGCGAGGCCGGACGCCGCGAGACGCGCGGCGAACGCCGTCTTCAGCACCCCGAGCCCATACTTGACGCTGCGCGGGAAGTTGATCGACGACGAGTCGGTCGCGTAGCGCGTCGGGCAGGTCACCTCGGCGATGCGGAAGCCGAAGTGCAGCGCCTGCACCAGCATCTGGTTGTCGAAGACGAAGTCGTCGTCGTTCTCCTCGAGCGGCAGCGTGGTGAGCAGCCGACGCGAGAACGCGCGGTAGCCGGTGTGGTACTCCGAGAGCTTCTGGCGTATCAGCAGGTTCTGCGACAGCGTCAGGAAGCGGTTCGCGACGTACTTGTAGACCGGCATGCCGCCGCGCAGCGCGCCGCCGCCGAGGATGCGCGAGCCGAGCGCGGCGTCGAACAGCCCGCTCGCGACGCACGACGCGAGCGCCGGGATGAGCAGCGGCGTGTACTGGTAGTCCGGGTGGACCATCACCACGATCTCGGCGCCGCGGCGGAGCGCCTCGGTGTAGCAGGTCTTCTGGTTGCCGCCGTAGCCGCGGTTCTTCGGGTGCACGATGACGTGCAGCCCGAGCTTGCGCGCGAGCTCGACCGTGCCGTCGCGCGACTGGTCGTCGACCAGCACGATGTCGTCGACGATGTCGCGCGGCACCTCGGCGACCGTCTGCTCGAGCGTCTTCTCGGCGTTGTACGCCGGCATGACGACGCAGACGCGCTTTCCGGCGATCATGCCGCCCCTCCGCGAGCGAGCTCCGGCGCGCGCCGCGCGCGGCGACGCAGCGCCTGGTGGACGGCGTAGAGCGCGACCGCGATCGGCGGCAGGGCGAGCGGGAAGGCGAGCGTGCGCGCCGCCGAGGCCGGCGGCGCGACGTCGACGTCGGCGCTCGCGACGACCTGCGCCTCGCCACGGCGCGCGCTCGCGGTCAGGCGGAAGCGTCCCGGCGCGTGCAGCTCGAGGAGCGCCGCCTGCAGCAGCTTGTTGGTCGCCGCGTCGCGCGTCAGGGCAGCGGTCATCGCGGGATGTCCTCCCTCCAGATCCTCGATTCGCAGCTCGACCTCGGCGTCGAGCACCGGCACGCCGCGCTCGTCCTGCACCAGCGCGCTCACGTCCGCGACCCCGACCCGCAGCGGCGTCGGGCTCGTGAGCAGCGTGAGGGCCAGGCCGTCGGCCTCCGTGCGCGCCCGCACGAGGCCGCCATCGGCGCGCGTCGTGGCGGGCATGGCGACCGTTCCTAACAAGAGCGCCGCCAGCAGCGCCACGCGCGCCACGTGCCGGCGTGCCGCGCGGCGGGGGACAGCGTCGGCGCGGGCGTCGCACGCTCGCATCGACCGCGGGCGGCTCACGAGTGCACCATCGTGCCGCGCATCTCCATCGGCTGCAGCAGCATCCACACGCCGGCGGCATAGAGCGCGACCCCGAGCGCCGTCCAGGGCAGCGCGAGCGCGAGCTGCCGGCGCGCTCCGTCGACGCGCTCGACCGCGATCCGCCACGCGACCCACAGGGTCAGCAGCAGGCCGACGTCGAGGATCAGGACCAGCGTCGGCGTCAGCCAGGCGAGGTCGCCGTGCGGCGCGGCCCCGCCCCAGTCCGGGCGGCCGAGCGCCGCGACGCCGAGGTCGGCGGCGCCGCGCTGCACGACCGGCCACAGCGCGCCGCCCCCGGTCGCGAGGTGGAAGAGCAGGTGCGCGAGCCACATGCCCGCCCCGAGCGGCAGCAGCGCGCGGGCGAAGCGGCAGACGAGCTCGCGCAGCGTCGCGCCGCAGCCGGAGAGCGCGCGTCCGAGCGCCGCGCAGGCGACGGCGAGCGCGAGCGGCAGCGGCACCAGCGCCAGCACGAGCAGCGCCGTCGCGACGGCGCCCTCCGGCAGCGCCAGGCGGCGGACGAGCGCGTCCTGCCAGCGCACCACCGGCGCGACCATCCCCGCGGCATTGGCGAACGCCGCGAACACCAGCACCAGCGCGAGCGCCGCGACGTCGACGCGCATCGACAGCCGGCCGAGCGACGAGCGGCGCGGGTCGCGGATCAGGTCGACGGCGGGCGCCACCGCGAGCACGCCGACGTTGCCGTGCGGGCAGGCGTCGGCGCAGTCGAGGCAGAACGTGCAGTCGAGGTTTCCCGCCTTGCGCGGCAGGTAGAGCGCGAGCTCGCAGCCGCGGGCGTGCGCGTTGCCGCGGATGCAGTCGTGCGTCGTGCAGGTCGCGCACGCCTCGGGTTGCTTGACGCGGACCTCGAACGGCGACAGCGCGGCGTACGCGAACTGGAGCTGTCCGATCGGGCAGACGTACTTGCAGAAGCTCGCGCCGCGGAAGAGTCCGTCGACCGCGAGCGCGCCCGCCGCGTAGCCGACGACGAGCCAGGCCGTCCACCACGGGCTGTCCCACACGTCGGCGACCTCGTAGACGACGAACCAGGCGACGAGCACGCCGACCGCGAGCCATTTCGAGCGCAGCGCGCGTGGCCAGGCGAGGCGCGCCGGCAGCACGCGCCTGCCGAGCTCGCGCGGCACGAGGAACGGACAGACGGCGCAGAACCAGTTGCCCGCCGCGAGCAGCACCACCACCGCGAGCGCGCGCACCCACGTCCAGGGCAGCACGCCGGCGAGGTTCATCGGCGACATCTGCGGGCCGAGGAGCCCGTCGGCGACGATCAGCGCCGCGAGCGCGAAGCTCGCGAAGCGCAGCGCCTGCCGGCTCCTGCGGCTGCGCAGCAGCGCGCCGAGCGCGGGCACGTCGAGCAGATCGAAGGCGCCGCGCGCGCGTGCGGCGCGGGCGCGCTCGCGTGGATCGCCGAGCAGGGCGCGCGCCACGGCGCGCGCGGACGCAGCCTGCTCCGCGGGCGTCTCGCCGGGGCGGACGAGGCGCGGCGACAGCAGCTGAACCGAGATCACCGCGGCCGGCACGAGCGAGCAGATCGCGCCGACGAGCCACATCAGCGCGCCCGCGGCCGACTGGTCGCCGAGCGCGGTCGTGCCGGCGAGGCGCGGCGCCGCCGCGTAGCTCGGGTAGATCACCTCCTCGGAGAACGACAGCAGCGCGGAGAGCGCGGTGTTCGCGAGGTCGGCGACGACCAGGTACGGAATCACCGTCCAGCGCGGCCAGCGCATGACGCTCGGCCACGGCGCGACGACCGGCCACCAGAAGAGCAGGGCGGTCGCGAGGAAGGTCGCGTGCTCGACCTGGTGGCAGCGATCCGAGCGCAGCGCGAGCTCGTACAGCGCGGGCACGTGCCAGAGCCAGGTCGTCGCGACGAACGCCGTCAAGCACACGAGCGGGTGCGAGAGCGCGCGGCCGAGCGCGCGCAGCTCCGGCGCCGCGAGGAACGGCCCCAACGCTTCGCGCGCGACCGCGCGCGGCAGCCCGCGCAGGAGCGGCATCTGCGGCGCGCCCAGCAGCAGCAGCGGTGCAGCGACCATGGTGATCAGGAGGTGCTGCACCATGTGCACGGTGAGGAGGAACGGCGCGAAGGCGTCGAGCGGCGAGGCGACCGCGACGAGCAGCACGACGAGCCCCGCGAGGAAGGCCGCGAGGCGCGCGACGCCGAAGCGCGCCGGCATCTGCGCGTGCAGCGCCCGCCAGCCGCGGACGTAGACGACGCCCGTCGCGACCAGCGCCGCGATCAGCCACGGGTCGAAGCGCAGCGACTCGAGGGCCGCGCGCGTCACCGGATCCACTACTTCACCTCACGGCCGTGCGCGGACTTCGCCGCGCGGCCGCTTCAGCCGGCGCCGCCCTGGCGCGCCGACGCCTCGCGACCCGGCACCGCCGGCAGCTGCGAGTCGCGAGCCGGCGGCTCGTTTTCGGGGTGCAGCGTGGTGAGGAAGGCGACCAGCGCCGTCACCTCGGCCGGGCTCAGGTTCTTGCCGTAGGCCGGCATGTTGCCGCCGCCCTGGATCACCTGGCGGATCAGCTGGTCGCGCGTCAGCCGCGTGGCGACGTCGTCGAGCGCCGGACCGCGCTCGCCGCCGAGGCCGCCCAGGCTGTGGCAGTTGCGGCACTGCTTCGCCTGCAGCACGAGCGCGCCCTGCAGCTCGAGCGGCGTGCTGCGCTTGACGTTCTCGACCGGCACCGGCGCGCCGCTCCACGCCGTCATGTCGGGCGACCACGGCGAGTAGGTGCCGAGCCAGCCCAGCGTGCCGAGGATCAGGAAGACCATGATGACCAGGATCCAGGCGCCCGGACGCCGCTTCCAGCTCTTCTCGCCGGTGTTCGAGTAGAACGGCAGCAGGAAGGCGAGCAGGATCAGCATGAGCGGCGCCGTGAGGATCAGCGGCGTCTCGAGGTAGGGCGGCAGCAGCGCCAGCGCCGAGAACAGCGGCAGGAACCAGAAGTCCGGGCGCGGGTTGGTCTCGATCAGCGTCGGGTCGGGGATGCCGTTCGGACCCTTCGGACCGATGAACGCGGCGCACGCCGCGATCGCCAGGATGACGAGCCCGCCGAACACCAGGTCGCGGGTGATGCCGTGCGGCACGAACGGCTCGCCGTCGCGCTCGACGAGCTCGTGGTACTCGGCGATGTAGCGCTCGCGCGTCACCAGCCGTCCCGGCATCGGCCACTCGTTGATGCCGATCTTGACCACCAGCAGCAGGTGCACGCCGACCATCAGCAGCAGCACGCCCGGGATCACGAAGACGTGCAGCGTGAAGAAGCGCGACAGCGTCTCGCCCGCGATGATCGGACCGCCGAGGATGAGCTGCACGAGCTGCTCGCCGATCAGCGGGAAACGCGCCGCCATCGACGCGCCGATGCCGAGGCCCCAGTACGCGTCCTGGTCGAAGCGCATCACCTGGCCGGTGAACGCCATGCCGAGCGTGCACAGGAAGAGCACGCAGCCGACGATCCAGGTGAGCTCGCGCGGGTACTTGTAGGCGCCGAACATGAAGACCTGCACGAGGTGCACGGTCATCAGGGCGACCATGAAGTTCGAGCCCCAGTAGTGCATGCCGCGCAGGAACCAGCCGAGCGGCTGCTCGTAGTTCAGGTACTCGAGGCTCTGCCACGCCTCGTCGGCCGCCGGCACGTAGACCATCGCGAGGCAGATGCCGGTCACGAGCTGCAGGATCAGGCAGACCAGCGTCGCGCTGCCGAAGACGTACCACCAGCTCGCCGTGTTGCGCGGGATCGGGTGGACGATCGACGGCAGGAACGACTCGCGGAACTTGACGCGGAAGTCGATCCACTCGCCGATCGCGGCGAGCCGACTGCGGGAGGTCTTGCTCCTGTTGTCGTCGCTCACGTCACACCGGGTTGGCCAGCGTCGGGATCTGGCCGCCGCGGACCCAGAGGTCCTCGCCGCGGATCTGGTACTCGTACTCGAAGAGCCCGCGCGGCGGCGGACCGGACGCGCGCGAGCCGTCCTCGTAGTACACGCCGCCGTGGCACGGGCACATGAACAGCTTCGACTCGGGGAACCAGCGCACCGGGCAGCCGAGGTGCGCGCAGTTCACCGCGAACACCTGGAGCTGGTTCTCGGCGATGCGCCGCACCCAGCACGCGACCTTGCCGGTCTCGCCGTCCCACGGGACGATGAACGGGTTCTCGTAGGTCGCGAGCCGCGTCTGGCCGACGGGGAACTGCGACAGCGGCCCGAGCCGCACCCACGCCTGGTACGAGCGCTTGCGCAGCGCCGCCGCGACGTAGCCGATGATCGGCACGCTGATCAGCGCCGCCGCGACGACGTTGATCGCGATGCCGAGCTTGAGGAGAAAGTTGCGCCGCGTGTTGCCCGACGCGGCCTCGGGCTTCTGGCCTTCGGGGTTCTCGCGTTCCATCTCAGTTGCTCCGAGCGTTCCGGACGTAGGGCTGCCCTGGGAACTCGCTGCGCTGCGACGCGAGCCACGCGACGACGTCCGCGATCTGCTGCGCGGTCATCGGCGTCGCGCCCTGCTCGCCGCGGAAGTCCGGCATGCCGAGGTCGGTGCGTCCCGCGATCACGGTCGAGCGCAGCGCCTGGTCGCTGACCAGCGCGAGGTACGATGGATCGACGATCGAGCCGCGCGCGGTGCCGTCGGCGCCGTGGCACGACGCGCAGAACGTCGCGTAGACCTCGGCGCCGCGCGCCGGATCGCCGAGCGGCGCGCTGTAGGGCGGCAGCTCGACGCCGGCGAGCTCGCTGGGCTTCCCCCAGCGCTCGCGCATCTCGCGCACCAGCGCGGCGATCTGCTCGTCGGTCAGCGTGCCGCCCTCGGAGATCGCGAACGCGGGCATCGTCGTTCCCGGCACGCCGCGCGCGATCACCTGCTGCAGGTCCTCGTCGCTCGCGACCGCGAGGTAGAGCGGGTCGTTGAGCGGTCGCGCGGGACCGAGGCGTCCGTCGGCGCCGTGGCAGCCCGCGCAGTTCGTGCCGTAGAGGCTCGCGAAGTCGAGCACCTGGCTCGGCAGGCGATACTCCTCGCTCTTGGTCGGCTTGCCCGGCAGCGAGTCGCAGCCCGCGGCGAGCGCGAGCGCGGCGACGAGCGACGCGAGCCGCAGCAGCGCGCCCCTCATCGCTTCTCCTCGTCGTCCTCGCGCATGCCGCCCTCGAGGCCGATGCGCATCGCGAGCGGCAGCGCCTGCAGCGTCCGGACGCGCCGCGTGCGGGCGACGATCAGCCCCGCGACGACGCCGAACACGATCTGCGAGGCGATGAACCAGCCCCAGTGGATGCGCGCGTTGAGCGCCGGGTTGATCACGCCGAGCGAGGCCCAGACGAGACCCGTCCACAGAAGCGGCGCGACCACGCCGCCGAAGAACACCGGACGCCGCGGCATGGTCGGCAGCAGGAAGGCGTAGAGGAAGCCGACCAGCAGCGACATGATGCCGTGAACGATGGTCGCGACGACGAGCGCCGTCGCGTCGAAGCTCCGGAGCTGCTCGACCGACGCGCTCGCGAGCGACCACAGCGCCGCGGCCGCGAGCAGGTTGATCGGGTACCAGATGCTGCCCGCGACGATGATGCCGAACGCGCAGGCGACGAGCGCCATCGCGGCGCCGCCGCCGAGCCCCGCCCACACGCCCGCGGAATAGGGATGCACCTCGACCGGCAGCCGCATGCGGTGCGCGTGCGGCCCGCCGGGCGTCAGGTGCTCGACCGTGTGCGGCACGGGCTGGATCTCTCGCGCGCGCAGCGCCGGCGGGCGCAGCGGCACGATCTCCGTCTCCTCGACCGGCAGCACCGAGCGGAACCAGCCGACCGCGCAGACGACGAACAGCACCGCGCCGACGATGGTCGTGAAGACGTGCGTCACGAGCCCGGCGAAGATCAGCGTCACGCCGAGCGCCGCGAGCAGCGGCCAGGCGGTCGGCGCCGGCAGGGCGACGCTGTCGATGTTCTCGTCTGCGCGCTCGCTCATAGGCCGATCACGTAGACCACGGTGAAGACGACGATCCACACCGTGTCGACGAAGTGCCAGTACCAGGAGAGAACCTCGGTGCGCTCCGCGTGCGCGGGCTTCACCGCGCCGAAGAGGGCGAAGAGCAGCACCAGCGTCAAGAGCAGAAGCCCGATGAAGACGTGCAGCGCGTGGAAGCCGACCAGCGAGTAGAAGGTCGTGCCGAAGAGGTTCGTGCGGATCGTGAGGCCGTGCTCGTAGATCAGCCCGTACCACTCGATGCCGGTGCCGACGAGGAACTCGAGCCCGAGCAGGATGGTCACGAGCCACCAGAGCGTGAAGGTCGCCACGCTGCCCGCGCGCAGCGCGCGGATCGCGAGCACGATCGTCACGCTGCTCGACAGCAGGCAGATCGAGTTCAGGATCGGCGGCTCGAGCACGTCCGCCGGGTAGGGGCCCGCCAGGCTCTTCCCGATGTAGTAGAGGTACGCGACCACGAAGATCGCGAAGAACGAGCTCTCGGTCAGGATCAGGCACGCCATCCCGACGCGGCCCTTGTTCGGGAGCTCCCACGTCGTGGGCAGCGGCGGCGGCTGCGGGGCGGTCATCGCGTCCGATGCGGTGCTCATTCGTACTTCCAGTCCGGGTCCTGCGGATGCTTCAGGTCCCACAGCGGCCGGCGGCTGTGCACCACGGGGATGCGCTCGAAGTTGTACTCCGGCGGCGGCGACGTCGTGGACCACTCGAGCGTCCACGCGTCCCACGGATCGTCACCCGCGACCTCGCCCTTGCGGTACGAGCGGATCAGGTTCCACACGAAGAACAGCAGCCCCACCGCCTGCACCGCGACGCCGAGCGAGCAGATCAGGTTCAGCGTGTCCCAGCCGCGCCCCGCGTCGTAGGTGTAGATCCGCCGCGGCATGCCGAGCAGACCGGGGAAGTGCATGGTGAAGAAGGTGATGTAGAACCCGGTGACGAAGATCCAGAAGTGCAGCCGGCCGAGCTTCTCGTCGAGCATCCGCCCGGTGACCTTCGGGTACCAGTAGTAGATCGCGGCGAAGATGTTGAAGAGCAGCCCGCCGATCAGCACGAAGTGGAAGTGGGCGACGACGAAGTACGAGTCGGAGAGCTGGAAGTCCCACGCCGCGATCGCCAGCATGACGCCCGTCAAGCCGGCGATGACGAACGAGAAGATGAACGCCGTGCACCACATCATGGGCATGCGGAAGCGGATCTTCCCGCCCCACATGGTGCCGAGCCAGTTGAAGATCTTGATTCCGGTCGGCACCGCGATCGCCATCGTCGACGCGGCGAAGAACGTGTTCGCGGCCGGCGACAGCCCGACGACGAACATGTGGTGCGCCCACACCGACATGCTGATGAAGCCGATCATCACCGTCGCGCCGACCATGAACGGGTAGCCGAACAGCGGCTTGCGCGAGAACACCGGCACCACCTCGCTCGCGATCGCGAACGCCGGCAGGATCAGCACGTACACCTCGGGGTGCCCGAAGAACCAGAAGAAGTGCTGCCACAGCACCGCCGAGCCGCCGGCCTGGGTGTCGAAGAAGTGCGCGCCGAGGAAGCGGTCGAAGAGCAGCATCACCTGCGCGGCGGTGAGCGGCGTCAGGATGACCAGCGACAGGATGCAGTTCACCAGCATCAGCCAGACGAACAGCGGCATCTTGCCGTAGGTCATGCCCGGACAGCGCATGGTGATGATGGTGGTCGCGAGGTTGAGCGCGGTCGCAGTCGAGCCCAGCCCGCTCACCAGGATGCCGAGGGTCCAGTAGTCGGTGCTGTTGCCGCGCGAGAAAGCGCGTCCGGTGAGCGGCGAGTAGGCGAACCAGCCGACGTCGGGCGCAGTACCGGCGCCGTACAGACCGTCGCCGCCGAGGAAGCTGAAGTAGAGCAGCAGCCCGCCGAACAGGAACAGCCAGAAGCCGAACGCGTTGAGCCGCGGGAAGGCGAGGTCGCGCGCGCCGATCATGAGCGGCGTCAAGTAGTTCGCGAACCCGAAGAACATCGGCATGCCGACCAGGAACACCATGGTCGTGCCGTGCATGGTGAACAGCCGGTTGAAGGTCGTCGGCGGCAGGAAGTCGTTGTTCGGGAACGCGAGCTGGATGCGCATCAGCGTCGCTTCCAGCCCCGCGATCAGGAAGAAGCCCAGCGCCGACGCGATGTACATCACGCCGAGCTTCTTGTGATCGACCGTGACCGCCCACTCGTGGACCTTGGTCCACAGACCGGCGCTCGCGGCGTCTTCGCGCGGTCGGGCGATTCCTTCGTCGAGCACCGTCACGGTGTGTTGCTCCTCACTTCAGCGTCACGAGGAACGCCGTCAGCTTGTCGATCTGCTCGTCGTCGAGCTTCATCGCCGGCATCAGCACCCCCGGCTTGAACGTGTTCGGATCCTCGATCCACGCGCGCAAGTTCTCGGGCGTGTTGAGCGCGGCGCCGGCGCCGATCGTCGTGCGGCTCATCAGGTGCGTGAGGTCGGGGCCGAAGCGACCGTCGGCGATCGTGCCGTCGAGCGAGTGGCAGTTGACGCAGGCGGTGCGCTGGAAGATCGCGCGGCCCTCGGCGACGCTCGGGTCGCTGGCCGCGGGCGCGCGCTGCGCCGCGGCCCAGCGCTCGAAGTCGTCCGGCTCGTGCACGATCACGCGCAGCAGCATCCGCGCGTGCTGCGTGCCGCAGTACTCGGCGCACTGTCCGAGGAACGTGCCGGTCACCTGCGGCTCGACCCAGAGCCGGTTGGTGCGGTTCGGGACGACGTCCATCTTGCCCGCGAGCTGCGGGACCCAGAAGGAGTGGATCACGTCGGCGGACTCGAGCGTCAGGTAGGTCGGGCGGCGCGCGTCCGCGGTGCTGACCGGCAGGTGCAGCTCGTTCGCCGTCACGACGCCGAGGTCGGGGTAGTGGATCTCCCACCACCACTGGTGTCCGATGATCGTGACGTGCAGCGAATCGGGCGGCGGCTCGCTCGCCTGGATCTCGTCGATCGTGCGCCAGGTGGCGAGGAACAGCACCAGCACGATCAGCACCGGCACGATGGTCCACGACCACTCGATCGGGTTCGAGCCGTAGACCTGCGGCGGCTCGCGGTCGTCGCCGGGGCGCGCGCGGTAGCGCCACACGCACCAGAACAGGATGCCGCTCACGGTGAGGAAGATGCCCGCCGCGATCGCCGACACCAGGAACGACAGCTGGCGGATCGCCTCCGCCGGCGGCGACACCGGGGCGAACATGTTGGGGATCGGGTGCACCGCATCGCCGTACGCGCCCAGCGCAAGCGCTGGAGCGGCGAGCATGGCCAGCACGGCGAAGCACTGCGCTCGGTTGCCGCTACCTGGTCGCACTTCCGACCTCACCCCCCAGAGTCCGAACCGCGCGCACACTACACACGATCCTATTCCGGCGTCAAAGCGCAGAGGCTTTAGCGTGCCCGGCGTACGCGATTCGACCGACAGCTTTCGTGGTTGACGCCGCTGCTGCAAGCCCTCCCGCGCAAGCCGTGCCGTCGCGTTTGCCGTGCACGGCCCGCGCGTCTTGCGGCTCGTCGCCCGGCGCCGATAGGAAGGACGCCGGATGGACCTCAGGTTCTCGCCGGCCGCGGAGAGCTTCCGCGCCGAGCTGCGCGCGTGGCTCGAGCGCAACGTGCCGCGCGAGTTCGCGGCCGGCGAGGTCGAGTTCGCGACGCTCGACGAGGAGTTCGCCTTCCTGCGCGCGTGGCAGGCGCGCCTCGCGCGCGACCGCTGGGTCGGCGTGCACTGGCCGCGCGAGTACGGCGGACGCGGCGCCGGCGTCGAGGAGAACTACATCTTCCAGGAGGAGATGGCGCGCGCGCGGGCGCCGGAGGTGATCAACCGCATCGGCGTCAATCTCGTCGGGCCGTCGCTCATGAAGCACGGCACCGAGGACCAGAAGCGGCGCTGGCTCGCGCGCATCCTGTCGTGCGAGGACGTCTGGTGCCAGCTCTTCTCCGAGCCCGGCGCCGGCTCGGATCTGACCTCGCTGCGCACGGTCGCCGTGCGCGAGGGCGACGTCTATCGCGTCACCGGGCAGAAGGTCTGGACGAGCTGGGCGCAGTATGCGGACTACGGGATCCTGCTCGCGCGCACCGATCCTTCGGCGAGCAAGGCGCGCGGCATCTCGTACATGGTGGTCGACATGCGCGCGCCGGGCGTCTCCGTTCGGCCGCTCCGGCAGATGACCGGCAGCTCGGAGTTCAACGAGGTGTTCCTCGACGACGTCCGCGTGCCGCGCGAGAACCTGGTCGGCGAGGAAGGGCAGGGCTGGGAGATCGCGCAGACGACGCTCGCGCACGAGCGCGGCACCGCGCCGCGCCAGCTCGTCATCCACCGCATGCTGCTCGACGACCTCGTGCGCCTCGCCCGTGACGCACGTGCGGACGCGGCGCTGCGCCAGCGCGTCGCGCAGGCGGCGATCGAGGTCGAGATCGCGAAGCTCAACAACTGGCGGACGCTGACGCGTCTCGTGCGCGGCGAGCCGCTCGGCCCCGAGAGCTCGTTCATCAAGCTCTACTGGAGCGAGATGAGCCAGCGCATGCACGACACCGTGATGCAGGCGCTCGGTCCGCGCGGGATCCTCGACGGCGGCCCGCACGCCGCGGCGCGCGGACGCTTGACGCGCTCCTACCTCTACTACCGCGCCGCGACGATCTTCGCGGGCACGAGCGAGGTGCAGCGCAACATCATCGCGCAGCGCGTGCTCGGGTTGCCGCGGTGAAGCGCGCTCCCGCGAAGCGCACGCCGCGCACGGCCGCCGCGCGCACCCGCAAGCCCGCAGGATCGGCGCGCAGCGCGCGCAGCTCCGCACGCCGCGCACGCCCTGGCGCACGCTCGACCTCCACCGCGCTGCCGCTCGCGGGCCTGCGCATCCTCGACGTCGGCACGCGCATCGGCGCGCCGTTCGCGGCGACGCTGCTCGGCGACTTCGGCGCCGAGGTGATCAAGATCGAGCAGCCGGGCGTGGGCGACTTCATGCGCACGATCGGACCGTTCGAGAACGGCTACTCGCTGTGGTGGGCGGTCGAGGGGCGCAACAAGAAGTCGGTGACGCTCGATCTGCGCAAGCCCGAGGGCCAGGAGATCTTCAAGCGCCTGGTCGCGGTGTCGGATGCGCTGGTCGAGAACTTCCAGCCCGGGACGCTCGAGGGCTGGGGGCTCGGCCCCGACGTGCTGCGCGCGATCAATCCGGGGCTCGTGCTGTCGCGGGTCAGCGTCTACGGCCAGAGCGGGCCCTACCGCGACCGTCCGGGGCTCGACCGCAACGGCATCGCGATGGGCGGGCTTCTATACTTGACGGGCTACAAGGACCGCCCGCCGGTGCGTCCGGGCGTGATCATTTCCGACTACTTGACGGGGGTGTTCAACGCGCTCGGCGTGATGATCGCGCTCTACGAGCGCGATCGCCGTCCGGACGCCGGCCACGCGCGGTCCAAGACGCGCACCGGGCGGGGCGCGAAGCGCCCCAGGAAAGCGAAGCAGACGGAGGCCGGCGAGGGGCAGACCGTCGAGCTCGCGCTTTACGCCTCGATCCTGCGCATCCTCGAGCACACGATCGCCGCCTACGACCGGCTCGGCATCGTCCGCACGCGCGAGGGCAACCGGCTCGCGAACTCCGCGCCGCTCGACAACTGGGAGACCGCCGACGGCCAGTACGTGAGCCTGATCGCGGCGGGCGACGGACTCTTCCCGCGGCTCGCGAGGCTGATCGGGCGCGAGGACCTGCTCGCCGACCCGCGCTTCCGCACGCTGGAAGCGCGCTGCCGGCATGCCGACGAGATCAACGACATCGTCGCGCGCTGGGTGAAGCAGCACGACGCCGCCGAGATCGAGCGGCTCTGCGTCGCGGCCGGCGTGCCGTTCGCGCGCACCTACAGCGTCGCCGACATCTGCGCCGACCCGCACGTCGCCGAGCGCGGCGACATCGAGACCGTCGACGACCCGGTCGTCGGACCGGTGCGCATGCAGGGCGTCTACCCGCGGCTCTCGCGCACGCCCGGGCGGATCGCGCGCGGCGCGCCGCGCCTCGGCGAGCACAACGACGAGGTCTACGGCAAGCTGCTCGGGCTCTCGGCGCGCGAGCGCGCCCGCCTGCGCGCGGCGGGCGTCATCTGAAAGGGAAGGCGCTCGCGTGAAGGCGACGGCGCGCGGCGGCGGCGAGGTCCGGCTCCTCGAGGAGATCGCCGCCAACGCGGTGGCGCCGTCCGTCGTTCAGCTCCTCGACGGCTGGCTGCTGCGCGCCACGCCCGACGCGCCGTTTCGACGCAGCAACGCGGTCCTGCCGATCCGCTTCGACCGAGGAGCGCTCGACCGAGCGCTCGACGAGCGCCTCGCGCTGGTCGAGGACTTCTACCGGCGCCACGGCCTGCCGGTGCGCTACCAGATCAGCCCCGCCGTCGAGCCGCAGGATCTCGACGCCGTGCTCGCCGCGCGCGGCTACGTGGTCGAGGCGCCCGTCGTGGTGCAGGTCGCGCGTGCAGAAGATGTGGCGGCGCGCACGCGGCGCGACGTCCCGGGCAGCGTCCGCACGACGCCGCCGGACGACGCGTCCTGGCTCGACGCCCACGCCGAGGAGCAGGACGACCCGCGGCAGCGCGCGCGTCTCCTCGCTTACGGCCGGCTCCTGCGCCGCGCGAGCCCGCGCAGCGTCGCGGCGCGCGTCGAGGTCGGGGGCGCCGGCACCGTCGCCGTCGGCTTCGCCGTCCTCGAGCGCGGCTGGTGCGGGGTGTTCGGCATGGCGACCCGACCGGACGCTCGCCGGACCGGCGCCGCGAGCGCGATCCTCCACGCCTTTGCGGCGACCGCGCTCGCCGCAGGATCGCCTTCGATGTACTTGCAGGTCGAAGCGGACAACGATCCTGCACTGCGGCTCTACGCCGCGGCCGGGTTCGGGACGCGGTACGGCTATCACTACAGGAGCCTCGACCTGCTCTCGCGGCAGGGGTGAGGCGAGGAGGCATCATGGCGGCACGCTCTCCCGAGGATTGCGACCGTCTGTTCTGTGAGGGGATCAACGCCGGCGACGCGGCCGCGGTCGCGGCGCTCTACGAGCGCGACGCCGTGCTGCTGCTCGACGGCGAGCGCTACGTCGGACCCGACGCGATCCAAACCGTGCTCGAGGGCTGGATCGCGACCCGGCCGAAGGTCGAGGCCAACGTGACGCAGGTCCTCCAGGCGGGCGACGACCTCGCCGTGCTGTACAACGACTGGCGCGCGACGATCACCGACGCGCAGGGCAAGCAGACCGTCGGCTCGGGCAAGGCGATCGAGATCGTCCGCCGCCAGGCCGACGGCACCTGGAAGTTCGTCATCGACGATCCGAGGGCGCGCGGGTGAGCGACGAAGCCTCCATCCTGGTCGGCAAGAGCCTCGAGGGCAGCCCGCAGCGGCTGCTCGCGCGCATGGCGAACCGGCACGGTCTCGTCGCCGGCGCGACCGGCACGGGCAAGACGGTCACGCTGCAGCTCCTCGCCGAGTCCTTCAGCCGGCTCGGCGTGCCGGTATTCGCGGCCGACGTGAAGGGCGACCTCGCCGGCATCAGCCAGCCGGGCGGAGGCAATCCAAAGATTGCCGCGCGCGCCGCGGAGCTCGGCCTCGGCGAGCTCGCGTACGAGGGCTCGCCGACGACGTTCTGGGACGTGTTCGGCGAGCTCGGCCATCCGGTGCGCACGACGGTCTCCGAGATGGGCCCGCTGCTGCTCGCCCGCCTGCTCGACCTGAACGAGACCCAGGCGGGCGTGCTGTCGGTCGTCTTCCGCGTCGCCGACGACGAGGGCTTGCTGCTGCTCGACCTGAAGGATCTGCGCGCGATGCTCACCGACGTCGCCGCGCGCGCGAAGGAGCTCAACGTCGCCTACGGGCACGTGTCGGCCGCGAGCGTCGGCGCGATCCAGCGCGCTCTCCTTGCGCTCGAGGAGCAGGGCGGCAACCACCTCTTCGGCGAGCCCGCGCTCGACATCCACGACCTGATCCGCACCGTCGACGGACGCGGCGTGGTCAACGTGCTCGCCGCCGAGAAGCTCTTCCACGCGCCGAAGCTCTACGCGACCTTCCTGCTCTGGCTGCTCTCCGAGATCTTCGAGCAGCTTCCCGAGGTCGGCGACCTCGACCGCCCGAAGCTCGTCTTCTTCTTCGACGAGGCGCACCTGCTGTTCGACGACGCGCCGGACGCGCTGCGCGACAAGATCGAGCAGGTCGTGCGCCTCGTGCGCTCGAAGGGCGTCGGCGTATATCTCGTGACGCAGCATCCGACGGACGTGCCGGACGCCGTGCTCGCGCAGCTCGGCAACCGCGTGCAGCACGCGCTGCGCGCGTTCACGCCGCGCGACCAGAAGGCGGTGCGCGCGGCGGCCTCGACCTTCCGCGCGAACCCTGGCGTCGACGTCGAGCGCGCGATCGTCGAGCTCGGCGTCGGCGAGGCGCTGGTCTCGTTCCTCGACGGCAAGGGGATGCCGACGCCGGTCGAGCGCGCGCTGATCTGTCCGCCGACGAGCCGCATCGGCACGATCACCGCAGACGAGCGCGCGCGGATCGTCCAGGCGTCGCCGCTGCGCGGGCGCTACGAGCGCGTCATCGACCGCGAGTCCGCGTACGAGATGCTGCGCGCGCGCGCCGAGCAGGCGCGCGAGGACGGCGAGGATGCGCGTGGGACTGCCGGGGGCGCGCGCCGCGACGACGCGCGCTCGGGACGCGGCGGCGGCGGACGCTCGAGCGGTCGGCGCCGCGACAGCGTCGGCGAGGCGATGCTCAAGAGCGCCGCGCGCTCGATCGGCACTGCCGTCGGCCGCGAGCTCGGCGGCAGCCTCGGCGCGCGCATCCTGCGCGGCGTGCTCGGCTCGCTGCTCGGCGGCCGGCGCTGACCTCGTCGTCCGCGCCGTGCTCGCGACGTGCCGCCGTGGCGATGCAGCGCGCACGACGCGCGCTCACGGCTCCGGCACCGTCGAGAGCTGCGCGCAGGTCGATCGCGAGATCCTGGAACGTCGACGGCGTGAAGCGCGCGTCGCCGGCGAGCGACTCGGGCGAGCGTCAGCGAGCCGTCGGCGGCGCGCAGGAAGCGCTCGAGCGTGCGCTTCTGCGGATCGACGATCCAGTACTCGGGCGTGCCGCTTCCGAGAGCCACGAAGACGCTGCCTCACGCTCTCGGCGCGTTTCGAGGGCACGGCGTACACGATCCGCGCCGACGACGGGCCTTTACCCCGGCGGCGCGGCCGTCGTAGGTAGACCGGCATGGAGATCCTGAACGGCATCCGCGTGATCGAGGTCACGGAGTGGGGCTTCGTCCCGTCGTGCGCCACGGTGCTCGCCGACTGGGGCGCCGACGTCGTCAAGATCGAGCACCCGCTGCGCGGCGACTCGATCCGCGGCCTGATCACCTCGGGCATGATCCCCGGCGCGAAGGGCGTGAACTTCTTCGTCGAGCAGCTCTTCCGCAACAAGAAGAGCGTCGGGATCGACATCGCGAAGGACGCCGGACGCGAGCTGCTCTACAAGCTGGTCGAGAAGGCGGACGTCTTCGTGACCAGCTTCCTGCCCGAGGCGCGCGAGCGGCTCAGGATCACGTACGAGGATCTCCAGAAAGTCAATCCAAAGATCATCTACGCGCGCGGCCACGGTCAGGGGCAGAAGGGCCCGGACGCGAACCGCGGCGGCTACGACGCGCTCTCGTTCTGGGCGCGCGGCGGCGTGGCGAACGTGCTGACGCCGCCGGGGCAGCCGTTCATCCAGCAGCGTCCGGCGTTCGGCGACTTCACCGGCGGGATGTTCCTCGCGGGCGGCATCGCGGGCGCGCTCTTTCATCGCGAGCGCACCGGGCAGGGCCTCGAGGTCGACGTCTCGCTGCTCGGCGAGGCGGTGTGGATCCTGTCGCCCGACATCGTCGCCGCGATGACCTACGGCTTCGAGCTGCCGAAGGGCGGGCAGGGCGGCACGCCGAACCCGCTGGTCGCGACCTACGAGTGCGCCGACGGACGCCACCTCGTGCTGATGATGCTGCAGCACAACCGCTTCTGGCCGATCTTCGCGAAGGCCGTGCAGCGCGACGACCTGCTGCAGGACCCGCGCTTCAACCCCGACGAGGTCCGCGCGCAGAACGGCCCCGCGCTGCACGAGGAGCTGCGCGCGATGTTCAAGAGCAAGCCGCGCGCGCACTGGGCGGAGCTGCTCGATGCCTCGGAGTGCATTTGGGGTCCCGTGCAGTCGCCGCTCGAGGTCGTCGAGGACCGTCAAGTCAAAGCGAACGGCTACATCCTCGACGTCGACCACCCCGAGCACGGCAAGGTGCGCGTCGCTGCGAGCCCGGTGCAGTTCGGCAACGAGCCGCCGCGCGTGCGCAACCACGCGCCCGACGTCGGCGCGGACACCGAGAGCGTGCTGCTCGAGGCCGGGCTCACGTGGGACGACCTCGGCAAGCTGAAGGAGCAGGGCGTCATCTCCTGAGAGTCACGCCAGCCGATCACCGCGAGTCGTCACCACCTCACATGCCGCAGCTTCCCGACCACCTTCCGATCCTCGACCGTCCCGGTGCGCGCCGCGTGCGCGAGCCGGTCTACGTCGAGCGCGAGATCACCGAGCCGGTCGACGTGTGCGACGCGCGCGGACGCCTCAATCCCGACGCCGTCGGCTTCGCGCGTCAGCCGCTGTTCCGCGCCAACCTGCGCGGCCACTGGCCGCGCAAGAAGCGCTGGAACTTCTGGAACTGGATCGCGCCCGACTTCGTCTTCTCGGTGACGCTCGCCGACATCGACTACGCGGCGTTCTGCTCGTTCACGCTCACCGACTTCCGCGACGGCAAGCACTGGACGGGCTCGTCGTACGTCCGGCCGGGGAGCATCGCGCTGCCGGAGCAGGTGGACGCGACCGTCGGCTTCCAGGGCGGCGGCCTCACCTACGAGAACCGTTTCGAAGGCAACGACCTCGCGGTGCGCTTCCGCGGCAAGGCGGGCGACGGCACCGAGGTCGTCGCCGACTTCAAGGTGAGCCGTCCGCCCGGGCACGAGAGCCTGAACGTCGTCGTGCCGTGGAGCGAGACGCGCTTTCAGTGCAACTCGAAGCACGCCGCGCTGCCGTGCACGGGCGAGGTGCGCGCCGGCGAGCGCCGCTACGTCTTCGAGCCCCGCACCTCGTTCGGCGTGCAGGACTGGGGGCGCGGCATGTGGCCGTACCGCTCGTTCTGGAACTGGGGCGTGGCCACCGGCTGGGCGGGTGACGTGCTGCTCGGCGTCAACTTCGGCGCCCGCTGGACGACCGGAACGGGCGCCAACGAGAACGGCATCCTGTGCAACGGTCGCCTGCACAAGATCATGGAGGACCTGCGCTGGGAGTACGACGCGGCGCAGTGGCGCAAGCCGTGGCGCGTCGTCGCCGAGCACTCGGGCGTGCTCGACTTGACGCTCGAGCCCGTCGCCGCGCACACGCCGCGTCTCAACCTCGGCGTGCTCGCGACCGGCGGCGTGTGTGCGTTCGGCCGCTGGCGCGGACGGGTCCGCGTCGAGGGCCGCGACATCGCGGTCGACGGCCTGATCGGCTGGGCCGAGGAGTTCGCGCACCGCTGGTGAGCGCACGCGCGTCGCGCTCGTCGTCTAAAGTTTCGGCGCCGAACGGCCGACCTCGCTGGAGATCGTTTAGACTCGTCCCGCGGGCTCTCGCGGGACGCCAGCGGGAGGTAAGCTATGCGTTCGGTTCGTCGGCGCCTCGGCGTCGCCGCTCTGGCGACCGTGGTCGTTCTCTCCGCTCCGGCGGCGCATGCCCAGCGCGAGTCCGGGGTTCAGTGCACGTCGGATCGCAGCGGCGTGCTGATCAACAAGGACGTGAACGACGAGTCTTGGGTGATCACCTGGCGCACCCGCGACGGCTACACGACGGGCAACGTGATCACGGCGGACGGCGGGGTCGCGTTCCTGTCCTGCGAGCTCGACTCGATCCGGGACGGCATGGTGAACCTCCAGTGCAGCTCGACGACCGCGTGCTCGGAGACGAGCTGTCCTGGGTACACGCCGGTCTCGGAAGAGCCGATCGCGATCCCGTGCTCGTTCTTCTCGGCGCCGTGCAGCCCGATCCCCGGGCGACCGTTCGACTCCAATGAGCTCACGTGCGCCGGCAGCCCGCCGCGCTACCCGTACGACAGCGAGGAGTCCTGCGCTGCGTTCGCCGCGGAAGGCGGTTGCGCGCGCTACGCGTACACGCCCGGAAGCTGCACGATCGTGAACTGCTGCACGCTGCCGGCCTCCTGCCCGTAAGCGACGCTTGCGACAGCAAGTGCGGGCGGGCAACACGGCGCCATGAGCACCGTTCAGCCCGAGCTGCACTTCTGGTACGAGTTCGCGAGCACGTACTCCTACCCCGCCGCGATGCGCATCGAGGACGCTGCGCACGCGGCGGGGGTGCAGCTCGTCTGGCGGCCGTTCCTGCTGGGGCCGATCTTCTTCGCGCAGGGCTGGAACGACTCGCCGTTCAACATCTACCCCGTGAAGGGCGCATACATGTGGCGCGACCTCGCGCGCGTGTGCGCCAAGCACGGACTGCCCCTGCGTCGTCCCTCGCGCTTCCCGCGCAACGGTCTGCTCGCCGCGCGCGTCGCGCTGCTCGCCGCCGACGAGGGCTGGTGCGGCGCGTTCACGCGCGCCGTCTACCACGCGAGCTTCGCCGAGGACCGCGAGATCAGCGACCGCGAGGTGATCGCGGACATCCTCGCGCGCCTCGGCCGCAACCCCGACGACGTGCTCGCGCGCGCACAGACGCCCGAGCACAAGGAGCGGCTCAAGCATCAGAACGACGAGGCGGTCGCGCGCGGCATCTTCGGCGCCCCGAGCTTCGTCACCCGCGACGAGCTGTTCTGGGGCAACGACCGGCTCGAGGACGCGCTCGCCTGGGCGCGCGCGCCGCAGCACGTCGCGCCGCTCTGACGACGCGCACGCCGCTCGGCGTAGCGCCGCTCTGACGACGCTCGCGCGCGCCGAAGCGCGGCGCGCGCTCTAGTCGTTCTTCCGCGCGAGCCGCCGCGTGGCCCGCGGCGAGCACTCGAGGTCGCCGATCATCCGGATGGCCTGGACCGCGGCGGTGAGCGTCGCGCCGACGTCCTCGCCGTCGAACGCGTCGGGTCCCTCGTCGACGATCGTGCGCATGCGCGCGTCGAGCTCGAGCAGGCGCTGCTGGTCGGGACCGCGGAACAGCGCCAGATCCTTGCGCCCGAGGCGGAACACCTCGCTCAGCACGACGGCGTCGTCGTAGGTCGCGAGCGCCGGGTTCGGCGGCACGAACGTCGGACGCTCCTCGGACTCGGCGAGCGCCACCGCGACGCGGAACGCGATCCGGCTCTGCGCGCGCAGCTTGTCCCAGTCGACGCGGTGCAGCTCGTCGCCGGTCGTGTGGTAGCAGGGCACCTCGGAGTCGGAGAAGAACACCGTCGGCACCGAGCCGGCGACGAAGTTCGCGTAGTCGCTGCGCTCCTGGCCGAAGATGTAGCTCAGCTGGCGCGTGCCGAGACCTTCCGCGGCGACTGCGTCCGCGACCACGCGCTTGAGCAGCTCGCCGCCGGTCTCCGGCGCCACCGCGAAGCTGATGTGCGCGAGGCTCGGCAGCATGCGTCCGCCGAGCAGGTCGAAGTTGACGTAGGCGACCGTGCGCTCGAGCGGCACGACCGGGTTGCGGACGTAGTACTCGGAGCCGACGAGCCCGTCCTCCTCCGCGTCCCACAGCGCGAGCACCACCGAGCGACGCGGCGGCTCCGGCAGGCGGCGCAGCGCGTTGCCGAGCGCCAGCACGGCGGCGACGCCGGTCGCGTTGTCGAGCGCGCCGTTGCAGACGCGGCCCCCGCCCGGCACGGACCTGCAGCGACCGACGTGGTCGTAGTGTGCGCCGACGACCACGTACTCGTCCGGCAGCTCGCGGCCGGGAACGATCGCGAGCAGGTTGGTGCCGCGCTGGCCGCGGAACTCGAACGGCTGGCGGTAGGCGTCGTCGCCCGAGCGCGAGGAATCGAGCCCGGGGCCGATCGCGCGCAGCTTCGCGATCAGGTAGCGCTGCGCGCGCAGCGAGCCCGGGGTGTCGTTGTCGCGGCCCTCGTAGGCGTCCGAGGCGAGGCGGCCCGTGACCGTGCGCAGCCCGGACTCGGCCCAGCGCACGGTCCGCTCGACGTCGGCCTGGTCGAGCGCGTGCGCGCGCTCGGCGAGCAGGGCCGCGAGCGCGAGCCCGCACAGCGCGGCGCACGCGACGCGGCGGCGGCCGTGGCGCTGGTTTCCTGGCGAAGAGGGCGTCTGGATCATGGCATCGTCTCCGAGCGCTGCGCGGCGCAGCGGGCGCTGCCGGTTCAACCGCCCCGGGCTCGCGAGGCTAGACGGAAAACGCCTTGGCGCGTGCGCGTCGCGCGCGGCGTCGGACGTCGCGCCGCGTCGTTCGCGCGACACGACGGGTTCGCGCCCGACGCAAGCCCGCGCACCGCCCGCGCGTCGAACGCTCGAGCTCGCTCAGGCGTCCAGACGCACTCAAACGTCCAGCCCCGCCGCGCGCATCAGCGCGAGCGCGTTGCTGCGCGTCACCACACCGGGGCGCATCCGGTAGTCGAACGACATCGTCCCGTCCTCGACGTGGTCCTCGAAGTGCATGTTGGCGATCGGGTACGTCGAGCGCCCCGCGATCTCGGCGAGCGCCAGGTCGTGCGTCGTCACGAGCCCGATCGCGCCGAGCTCGAGCAGGCGTCGCACCACCGCCTCCGAGCCGATCCGCCGGTCGTGCGAGTTCGTCCCGTGCAGGATCTCGTCGAGCAGGAAGAGCAGGGGAGGGCTCCGGTGCGCGAGGTCGGTGATCTGGCGCAGGCGCAGCACCTCCGCCTGGAAGCGCGAGCGTCCGTCGAGCAGCGAGTCGCCGACCCGGATCGACGCGCCGATCGCGAGCGGCGTCAAGCGAAATCTGCGCGCGCGGACCGGCGCGCCGGCGAGCGCCAGCACGACGTTGAGCCCGGTCGCGCGCAGCAGCGTGCTCTTGCCCGACATGTTCGAGCCGCTGACGATCAGCGCGCGCTGCTCCGGACCGAGCCTCAGGTCGTTGCGCACGCAGCGCGACTCGGGAAGGAGCGGGTGGCCGAGCCCTTGCGCGTCGAGCTCGGCGCCGTCCTCGAGGATCTCGGGAAACGGATCGTGCGGATGCTCCCAGGCCTGCCCGGCGAGCGACGCGAGCGCCTCGATCTCCGCGACCGCTGCGAGCCAGCGCTCGATGCGCGCGCCGTGGCGCGCGCGCCAGCGGTCGATCGCGCACGCCATCTGGATCGGCCACAGCAGCAGCAGCGCGATCGGCACGAAGAGCAGGTTGCGCCCCGAGTCGGCGAGTTCGACGCGACGCTCGAGGCCGCGGATCGTCTGCGACGCGGGCACGCCGTCATCGGCGAGGCGCGCCGTGAGCTCGGCGAGGAGCGGTGAGGTAAAGCGCTCGCGCTCGAGGCGCAGCAGGATCGCGCGCAGCTGCGAGAGCTCGCGCCCGGCGCGGTCGAGCCCGCGCTGCGCCGCCGCGACCCGTCCGCGCACCGCGCCGAGGAACGCGCTCTGCGCGAGCGCCGCGACGAGAAACGGCGTGATGCTCGCGTCGGGACGCGTGGCGAGCGCGAGCGTGACGATCGAGCACAGCGACAAGAGCGCGGCGATCACCGGGATCGCGACGCCGGTCAGCGTCGCGGGGCGCGCGCCCCACGCGGCGAGCCGCTCGGGTTCGATCTCGCTGCGCGCCGCGCCGCCGAGCGCCGCGAGGTCCTCGCGCAGGTCGAGGCGCGGACGCAGCTCGGCGACCGCCGCCTGACGCGCGCGCACGACCGCGGGCGCGGCCGGCGCGGCGAGCCACTGCGCGAGCAGCCGCTCGCCGCCGCGCGTGCGCGCGTCGCACAGGAGATCGAACAGCGAGCCGTGGCCGAAGACGTCGAGGTCGGCTGCGTACGGGTGGTCCTCGGCGACGTAGTCGGTGCTGGTCGGGCCGGTGCCGGGCCAGGCGTCGCCGAGGCGCGCGAGCCCGCGCTCGTAGAAGCGCACCGCGCCGGCCGCGCGCTCGCGCTCGCGCCGCACGCGCACGTGCCACAGGACGAGCGCCGCGAAGGTCGCGATCGGCACGAGCAGCACGGCGAGCGGCAGCGCCGCGCGGTCGATCGCGAGCCAGGCGAGCACGACGCCGGCGACGAAGGTCGCGAGCCGCGCGAGCCCGAGCGCGCGGTTTCGACGCTCCGCCGCGGCAAGCCGCGTCCGCCGCTCGGCGAGCCTGCTCTCGTACTCGCGTCTCGGGTCGTGCGTGGCGGGCGCGGCTTGCGGAGCGGGATCGATCGTCAAGTATGGACCGTCGTCAAGCCGGAAACAGCTGGCGCTCGACCTCGATCGCCTTGCGGAACGACGGCCGCTCGTGGACCGCGGCGATGTGGCGCGCCAGCTTCGGCCAGCGCTGCGCGTCGATCGAGCACTTGGCGTGCTGCATGTTCACGATCGGGCTCGCGATCGCGATGTCGGCGATCGAGAAGCGTCCGTCGACGATGCCGTCGCCGCCGTCGAGCTGGCTCTCGAGGTAGTCGAAGAGCGGCGGCAGCTCCTCCTCGAGCGCGGTGCGCACCACCGACTCGTCGCACGGCTTGCCGAAGAACAGCGGGTTCAGGACGCGCTGGATGAACACCTTCGGACCGATCACGCCGACCAGCGCGGTGTCGGCCCACTCCTCGAACCACAGCGCGCGCCCGTACGAGGCGGGCTCCTCGGGGTAGAGCGCCGGGGTCGGGAACTTGCGCTCGAGGTAGGCGCAGATCACCGAGGAGTCCGGCAGCACGGTGTCGCCGTCCTTGAGCACGGGGATCTTGCCGAGCGGGCTGATCTTCTTGAACTCGTCGCTTACGTTGAACGGGATCACCGGATCGAGCTCGTAGTCGAGCTGCTTCTCGGCGAGGGCGATCAGCACCTTGCGGACGAACGGCGACGCATTGGCGCCAAGCACGGTGAGCATTCGCGAGGCCTCCTCGGTTGGATTGGACACGCCGAACAAAGATGGCCGCCTGACGGCCGCGTCGGATCATACGTGACGAGCCGGCTCAGTGAAGCGCCGTGCTGCGAAATCGCCATGTGCGGCGCGTTGTCGCCTGCGCCGTGTGAGCCCAGCGGATGGCTCGGCGGCGCGCGCGGCTGGCGGAGCAGGGCGGCGTCGCGTGCGGCCCGCGTGCCTCCGCGAAGATCGCGTGCGACCTCAAGCGACCTGCGCGCCGCGCCGAATAGCCGACGAGGAGCCGCGTCTCATGTTCGCGAGGAGTTTCTCTTGAGCGACCTGTCCTGGCGTCCCTCCGAGGCCGAAGCCGTTCTTCGTACGATGCTCTCCGTCGCCGGCGTCGGCGGCCACCGCGTGCCGCTGCCGATCGAGCGCGAGCTCGTCCTGGCGGTGCAGCGCCACCTGCTCGGCACCACGCTCGACGTCGACGCGCTCGCGCCGTCGCCGCCGTCCGATCTGCACGAGATCGTCCGCGACCCGCTGCGGCTCGACCGGCTCGTGCGCTGCGCGCTGCTCGTGCCCTACGTGTCGCTCGAAGCCGAGGTCACGAAGATCGCGGTGGTCGACGCGCTCGGGATCCGGCTCGGCATCGGCGCCGGCGTGCTGCGCGACCTGCACCGCGCGCGTGAAGCGCACCTGCGGCGCGTCGTGCTCGACCACGTCCGCCGCGGCGAGCGGCTCGTCTTGACGGTGCACAGCTCGCCGCAGGTGCGGGCGCTGGCCGACGGCCTGCGGCGCGAGCCCTGCGACGACGCGCTCGTCGCGCGCTGGCGCGAGCTGCGCATGCTCCCCGTCGGAACGCTCGGCCGCACGCTGCACGACCTCTTCCGCACGCGCGGGCTCGCGCTGCCGGACGAAGGCGGCGCGTGCGACGAGGCGCTCGTGCGCCACGACGTGCTGCGCGTCCTCGGCGGCTACGACCTCGATCCGGCGGGCGACCTCGCGCTCGCGGGCTTCGCGTCTGGCGTCGCGGGCGTCCCGCGCGGCGACCAGACGGTGCTCGAGCTGCTCGCCGAGGCGCACGCCGGCGCGCAGCTGCGGGCCGATCCGGGCTCGGCGCTCGCGTGCACGGGCGGTGGCCTCGAAGCGGCGCTGCTCGCCTACGAGCGTGGCGTCACGGTGCGCGCGGCACTCGGTGCCGATTGGGATCCGTGGTCGCTGGCGAGCGAGGACCTCGGCGCGCTGCGCGAGCGCTGCGGTCTCGCGGAGCCGTCGGCCGCGCGCCGTACGCTGCACGAGGACGAGCCGCGTCCCGCGCGCGTGCGCGCCGCCTGAAGCGCCCGGCCGGCGCGGCCGCGACCCGACCGTCGCGCTAGGGCTCGTTGCCGAGCACGGTGACGCACGCGACCGCCGCGGGCCCGCCCAGGTTGTGCGCGAGGCCGATGCGCGCGTTCTTCACCTGACGCGCCCCGGCGCGGCCCTGCAGCTGCTGCGTGCACTCGTAGATCATGCGCGCGCCGGTCGCGCCGATCGGGTGGCCGAAGGACTTGAGGCCGCCCGACGGGTTGATCGGCTTGGCACCGTCGAGCGCAAACTTGCCGTCCTTGAGGTCGCGGAAGCCCTCGCCGCGACGCGAGAAGCCGAGGTCCTCGTAGTTCAGGATCTCGGTGATCGAGAAGCAGTCGTGCACCTCGGCGAAGTCGACGTCGTCGGGCGTGAGGCCAGCTTGCTGGTACGCCTGCTGCGCCGCCTTCACCGTCGCCGGGAAGCTCAGGTAGTCGTAGCCCGGCTTGTTGTGGATCTCGGCGCTCTGCACCGAGAGCCCGATGCCTTTGATGTACACGGGCGTCTTGGTGAAGCTCTTCGCGAGGTCGGCGCGGCAGAGGATGACCGCGGCGGCGCCGTCCGTGGTCGGGCAGCAGTCGAAGAGCCCGAGCGGCGCGTAGATCATCGGCGCCTGCAGCACCTTCTCGGGGGTCACCTCCATGCGCATGTGCGCCTTGGGCGACAGCGTGCCGTTGTGGTGGTTCTTGACGGCGACGTTGGCGAGATCCTCCTTCGACGCGCCGTACGTCTTGAAGTAGCGCCGCGCCGCGAGCGCGAAGATGTGCGGTGCGGTCTCGCCGAAGTCGATCAACGGGTGCGAGCGGTACGGCTTGCCGTAGCCGCCGTCGCGCATCTTCTCGTAGCCGACCGCGAGCGCGACGTCGTAGAGCCCGGCCGCGATCGCGATCGCCGCGCTGCGCACGGCGTCCATGCCGGACGCGCAGTAGTTCTCGACGCGCGTCATCGGGATGTCGAAGAGCTTGAGCGCGTCGCCGAGCGGCGTCGCGCTCTGACCCGAGAACTGCACGCCGAGCCACGCGGCCTCGATCTGCGACGGCTCGATGCCGGCGTCCTCGTACGCCTCGAACGCCGCCTCGCAGATCAGATCCTCGCGTGACGCGTCGTAGCGCTCGCCGAACTTGCTGCAGCCCGTGCCGATGATCGCGACCTTGTTCTTGATGTCCATGCCGCTCCTCGGGGTGTCGTCGGTTCAAGCACCGGCGTCTGGCGCTGTAAAGACGGCGCGCTGCGCGGCCTGGCGGAGGCGCTCGCCGGTGCGCGGCGTGAGGTCGGACGGCGGCTTCAGGTAGACGTCGAAGTAGCGCAGCAGCGCGACGTTGTCGTCGTCGATGCGCGTCGCGGCGCCGCGTAGGGTGCGGCGCGCGGCGTCGGCGAGCACACGGCCGCGCGCGGCGCTGCCGCAGTGCACGCGCGCGAGCGTCGCGCCGTGGACGATCGCGGCGGCGAGGAAGAAGACCAGCACGCGCTCGGCGGCGTCGTCGTCGAGGTTCGCTCCGGCGTCGAGCACCGGGTGCTCGAGCGCGACGTTGGTGAAGCCGCCGATGTGCAGCGCCGAGCTCGCGCGCTCGCGCATCCACGCGGGAGCACGCTCGACGAGCGCGGCGAGCTGCTCGCGCCACGCGGCGCCGCTGAGCGTCACGGCCCGGCCGGAGATGCGTCGCATGAGCCGCGGATACACGGTTCGGCGGCGGGCGAGAAGCGGCGGCGGCTCGTGCGCGCCCTTGCGTCGCCGCGAACGAGCGGAGCTCGTGCGACCGCGACGCGTTCGACGTCAGGCCGAGCACGACGTCCGAACCGCGAAGTTTTTGCAAGGTTGATTGCTGCTTCGGGCGCTGCGTAGCTTGCAGCCTTCTGGATGCCGTGTCGGATAGGAGCAACGTTCGAGAGACGCGAGTGAACCATTGCCTTCAGCTTCTCGCCCGCGGCCGCGCGACTACGTGCGTTCGTCCTTGCAGCGGACCCGATCCGTCGCGCGACGAGGGCACGACGATGCCGGCGGCCCAGCGGCCCGACGTCAGCGCCCACGCGTTTCCTGGCCTCGGAGTCGTCCTCCGCGAGCTCGCGGCGCGTGTCGCCGCGGTGCTCCTGCTCGCGCTGCTCGGCTGCTCGTCGTCGGATTCCCCGCCCGCTCCCGGCGGAGGCGACATCGTGCTGATCACCGTCGACACGTTGCGCCCCGACCACCTCTCGCTGTTCGGCTACGAGCGCCAGACCTCGCCGCACCTCGAAGCCTGGTTCGGCGAGCAGGGGATCCTCTACGAGCGCGCCTACTCGACGGAGGCCAACACGCCGCCGAGCGTGGTGAGCATCCTGAGCGGTCTTCTGCCGGAGAAGCACGGGGTGAGGCGCTTCTACCAGCTCCTCGATCGCTCGGTGCCGCTCGTGACCGATCTCCTGCCGGCGCGCTACACCACGGCGGCCTTCGTCTCGAACATCGTCCTCACCAAGGAGGCGCTGGGCATCGCGTCGCGCTTCGACCACTACGACGACGAGGTGAACGAGCACACGGGCTGGCGCAACGTCTGGGAGCGCCGAGCGGAAGCCACCACCGACGCCGCTCTGCGCTGGGTGCGCGACAAGGCCGATCCCGACTCGCCGCTCTTCCTCTGGGTGCACTACATCGACCCGCACGCCCCCTACGACGCCCCCGCCGACTGGCCGCGCCGCTTTCGCCACGAAGGCTCCCGTCCGGTTGTCGTGAAGCGCATCCCGCTGCCCATGCGCGTCAACCTGAAGAAGGACGCGCTCGATTACGTCGACGCGTACGACGAGGAGATCGCGTACACCGACGCAGAGATCGGCCGGCTCCTCGCGGGGCTCGACGAGCTGCGCGGGCTCGACGACGCGCTCCTCGTCTTCACCGCCGACCACGGCGAGAGCATGCTCGAGCACGAGCAGTGGTTCACGCACGGCTACCACGTCTACGAGGAGATCGTGCGCGTGCCGCTCGCGATCCGCGCGCCAGGCGCGAAGCCCGAGCGGCGCACGCAGCTCGTGACGGGCGCCGACGTGGCGCCCACGATCCTGCGCTTCGCCGGCGTCGCGCTGCCGGAGGAGCTCGAGGACGTCGACCTCGTGAGCGGCCGCGGGCTCGGTCCCGGGCGGCGGATCTTCGTGGAGGCGTCCCAGCCCCGGCTGCAGTGGCGCGCGGTGGTGCAGGACCGGAGCAAGTGGCTGGCGGCGATCCGCCCCCGAACCCGCGTGGTGCGCCGACGTCTCTTCTACGACCTCGCGGCGGATCCCGAGGAGCTCCGTCCGCTCGCCTGGCGCGACGGCGACGAGGCGCCGCGCGAGCTCCTCGCGCGCATCCAAGCCGATCCCGATCCCGGCGGCGCCCCGGCGCAGTTCGCCGCCGGAAAGCGTCGGGACGACCTCAAGCGCAACCCGCGCCTCACGGCGGAGACGCGCAAGCGGCTGCGCGCGCTGGGCTACGTCGATCCCGATTGAGGGACGGTGGGGGAAGGGCTACGGCGGGCGCCGCCGAAGCCGCGCGCGCGTCGGCGACGGATCAGAGATCCTCGGTCGTCGTCGGCGACGTGGTCGCGGCGGGCGCGGACGCCGCCTCCGCCCCCGGCTCGTTGCACGCGACGATCAAGTTGCCGAACGGGTTCGCGCGCGGCGCGACACCGTTCACGATCCGGTAGCCGTTCGGGCACGCCTCGCGCGCCGCGACGTAGCAGTCCTCGAGGGTCTGCAGGGGGCCGTTGCAATCGACGTACGTGTACGGCTTGCCGTCGCTGCCGTAGATCCTGGTCGACGTCACGCTGCACCCCGCGGCGAAAGCCGGGAGCAGGGCGACGATCGCCGCGATGCGACACGCGCTGCTCATGGGCAAAGGGCGTAGCACGAGACCCGGCCGCGGGAGAAGCGGAGCGCGAGTGCGTCAGCCGCGCGTCGCGCCGACCTCGCTCGACGACGTCGCCGGCGAGCCGAAGAAGCCGATCACCCGCGCGCGCAGCCGGTCCATCGCGACGTAGGTCACCGGCACGACCAGGAAGGTGAGGACGGTCGAGAAGAACATTCCGCCCGCGACCGCGACGCCGAGCGGCGCGCGCGCCTCGCCGCCCGCGCCGCCGCCCAGGGCGATCGGCAGGATGCCGACGATGGTCGACAGCGCCGTCATCAGGATCGGGCGGAAGCGCGTGCGCGACGCCTCGAAGGTCGCCTCGAGCAGACCGAGCCCGCGCTCGCGGAGCTGGTTCGCGAACTCGACGATCAGGATCGAGTTCTTGGTCACGAGTCCGACCAGCATGACGAGCCCGATCTCGCTGAACAGGTTCAGCGTGCCGCCGGTCGCGAGCAGCGTGACGAGCGCGCCGGTGAACGACAGCGCGACCGCGACCAGGATCGTCAGCGGGTGCACGAAGCTCTCGAACTGCGCGGCGAGCACCAGGTAGATGATGATGACCGCGAGGAAGTAGGCGAACACCAGCGCGTTGCCGGACTCGAAGTAGTTCTCGGACTCGCCCGAGTACGTGATGCGGTAGCCCTGTCCGTCGGGCAGGACCTCCTCCGCGATCCTCGTGAGCTCGGTCAGCACGTTGCCGAGCGGCGCGCCCTCGGCGAGGTAGCCGGTGATGGTCGCCGAGCGCAGGCGGTCGAAGTGCGGCAGGCCGCGCGGCGCGACCGACTCCTCGAAGCGCACCAGCGAGCCCAGCGGGATCAGGCGTCCGTCCTGGCTGCGCACGTAGGTCTCCAGCAGGTCGCGTGGGTTCATGCGCTCGCTGCGGTCGAGCTGCGCGATCACGTCGTAGGTCTCGCCCTGCAGCTTGAAGGTCGAGAGCTCGAGCCCGCCGAACAGGATCTGCAGCGTGCTCGAGATCTGGCGCACCGAGACGCCGAGGTCGCTCGCGCGCTCGCGGTCGATGTGCACCTCGAGCTGCGGCTTGTTGAGCAGCAGATCGGTCTGCAGGTTGACGAGCCCGGGGATCGAGCGCGCGCGTAGGATGATCTCGTCGACGTACTGCGCGAGCTGCGCGACGTCGGGTCCCTGCACGACGAGCGACACCGGCGCGCCGCCGCCCGTCGTGCTGAGCGCCGGCAGGTTCATCGGGAACGCCTGGATGCCGCCGAGCTCGGCGAGCTGCACCCGCAGGTCGTCGACGACCTTCATCTGCGTGACGTCGCGGGTGTCGGACGGCGTCATGGTGGCGAAGATCGCGCCCTCGTTGACCAGCCCCGGCGTGCCGATGCCGAGCGCCACGACGGAGAACGCCTTGGTGACCTCCGGCACCGCGAGCACGATCTTCTCGACCTCGTGCTGGTAGCGGTCGGTGTACTCCATCGTGCTGCCTTCGGGCGCGCGGATGATCGCGCGCACGGCGTCGCGGTCGGCGGTCGGGATGAACTCGCGGTCGATCACGCCGAGCAGCAGCACGCCGAGCGCGACCCACGCGAAGCCGCCGACGAGCGTCATCGCCGGGTGCGTCAGCACCGGACGCAGGACACGCGCGTAGGCGGAGGCGAGCGCCTCGAAGCCGTGCGCGAGCTTCGCCTTGATGCCGGTCTCCGGGCCGCCGTGCTCCTTCAGGATGCGCGCGCACAGCATCGGCGAGAGCGTGAGCGCGACGAAGCCCGAGATGCCGACGGCGGTCGCGACCGTGATGCCGAACTCGCGAAACAGGAGACCGGTCGTGTCGCTGAGAAACGCGAGCGGCAGGAACACCGCCATCGTCGAGACCGTCGCCGCGATCACCGCGAAGCCGATCTCGTCCATGCCGCGGCGCGCGGCCTCCATGCGCTCGGTGCCCTGCTCGATCCACCGGGTGATGTTCTCGAGCACGACGATCGCGTCGTCGACGACGAGACCGATCGCGAGCGTGAGACCCATCAGGGTCAGCGTGTTGATCGTGAAGTCGAGCCAGTAGAGCACCGCGAAGGTGCCGACCAGCGACACCGGGATCGCGACCGCCGGCACGATCGTCGCGCGCAGCGAGCGCAGGAAGAGGAAGATGACGATCACCACGAGGATGATCGCCTCGATGATCGTCTGGCTGACGTCGGCGAGCGAGCGCTCGATGAAGATCGACGAGTCGAAGGCGGTCTCGATCGTGACGCCGGGCGGCAGCGTCTTCGCGATCTCCGCGGCCTCCTTCTTGACGGCGTTCGCGACGTCGAGCGTGTTCGCCTTCGATTGCTTGACGATGCCGAGTCCGACCGCGGGCTTGCCGTTGAAGCGCACGAGCTTGCGCTCGTCCTCCGGGCCGACCTCGACGCGTGCGACGTCGCGCAGCCGCACCGTCTCGCCGTTCACCACGGCGACGGCGAGCGCCTCGTACTCCTCGGGCGTCTTGAGCTCGCCGAGCGTGCGGATCGTGAACTCGCGGTCGACGCCCTCGATGCGGCCCGACGGCAGGTCGACGTTCTCGCGCGCGAGCGCCGTCTGCACGTCGGCGATCGTGAGGCCGTGCGCGGTGAGGCGCGAGTTGTCGATCCAGATGCGCATCGAGAAGCGCTTCTCGCCGGCGATCAGCACCTCGGACACGCCCGGCAGCTTCGCGAGCCGGTCCTGCACCTGGGTCTCGGCGATGGTCGAGATCTGGATCTGCGAGTAGTCGTCGCCGTAGAGCGCGAGCCACATGATCGGCGAGGCGTCGGCGTCGCGCTTCGCGACCACCGGCTCCTCGGCGTCGTCCGGCAGCTCGTCGCGGGCGCGCGCGACGCGGTCGCGCACGTCGTTCGCGGCGACGTCGACGTCGCGGTCGAGGTGGAACTCGACGGTGATCGTCGAGACCTGCTCGCGGCTGAGCGACGTCAGGTGCTTGACGCCCTCGATCGCGATGAGCTGGTCCTCGAGCGGCTGCGTCACCGAGGTCTCGACGACCTCGGCCGCGGCGCCGGGCAGCACGGTGGTCACGGAGACCACCGGAGGATCGACGTCGGGAAACTCGCGGTTCGGCAGGCGCCCGAGCGAGATCGCACCGAACAGCATGATGACCAGCGACAGCACGGTCGCCAGCACGGGCCGCTCGATGCAGATCTGCGAGAGCCTCATGGCGCTCTAGGGCGTTCGTCCGCTGTCGGAGGGCGTGGCGCCGGTCGCGATGACGGACTCGGCGCGTCGCACGGGGGCGCCCTCGGCGACCTTGTGCGTGCCGGCGGAGACGATGCGGTCGCCCGGCGCGAGGCCGGCCGTCACCTCGACGCGTCCCTCGCTGCGGATGCCGAGCTCGACCGGCACGCGGTGCGCGACGTTCTCGTCGTCGACGCGCCAGACGAAGCTGCCGCGCGCGTCGTAGGCGATCGCGCTCTCCGGAACGACGATCGCGTCCTCGTGCTGCGCGAGCTCGAGGTGGATGTTGGCGAAGAAGCCGGGACGCAGACGGAGGTCGTCGTTCGGCACGAACGCCTTCATCAGCAGGCGGCGGTTCGCGGGGTCGAGCGACGGCGCGACGAAGTACACCTCGCCGGGGAAGCGCTCGCCGGGATAGGCGGCGACGGAGATCTGGACCGGCAGGCCGACCTTGGCGAGCGGCACGCCGATCTCCGGCACGGTGAAGACGAGCCGCAGCCGCGAGAGCGCGTCGATGCGGACGAGCTCGGTGTCGGTGTCGACGCGGTCGCCGGGCGACACGCGACGCGCGCCGAGCACGCCGTCGAACGGCGCGCGGATCTCGGTGCGGTCGAGCTCGACCTGCGCGAGGTCGCGCCGCGCGCGCGCCGCCTCGAGCCGCGAGACCGCGGTGTCGAGCTCCGCCTGCGAAAGCGTGCGCTGCTTGGTGAGCGACTGCGCGCGCCGGTACTCCTCCTCGGCGAGCGCCAGCGAGGCCTGGGCCTCGGCGAGCCGCGCGCGCTGCTCCTCGTCGCGCAGCTTGAAGAGCAGGGCGCCGCGCTCGACGCGCTGACCCTCCTGGAACTCGACGCTCGCGATCACGCCCTGCGTCTCGGGCTTGAGGACGACCGTCTCCTCGGCCTCGAGCTGACCGACGAGGTCGACGGTCTCGCTGATCGAGCTGCGCCCGACGGTGATCATCTCGACCGCGACGGGCGGCGGTCCGCCGCGGTTGGCCGAGCCGGCGCGGTCGTTGCACCCGGCCGCGAGCGCGGCGAGCGCGCTGACCACGACCACCGTCCGAAGGCTGCGCGCCGTCTTCGAGGAGAGGTGTTTCACGCCGTCGTGCCCGGGGATGCTGCTCGCCGCTGACGCGAGCTGGGTGCGGCGGCGCGGTTGCGCCGTGGCAAGCCTTGCTGGCGGCGAGTGGAGAGCGTGCTCGCGAGAGTGCCGCAGGAGGCGCGGGCTTGCAACTCGCAAGCGCACGGTGCGCCGCGTCGGCGTGAGATTCCGGCGTGAGGGTGTCGCGTGACGCCCCGTCACGATGCCGCGCCGAGCGCTCCCGCCGCGCGCCACGTCCCACGCTTCGGGATGCCCGGTCCTCTCGCCGCTTCCCCTGCGGGCGGTCGTCGAGGCAATGTCGTCGCCCCGTGAGCATCGACACCCCCACCAACTTCGCCGCCCTCGACGCCGCGATCGTCGTCGTCTACCTCGTCGCCACGACGCTCGCGGGCGTGCTCGCCAACCGGCGCGTGGGCGGGATCGCCGCCTACGTCGTCGGCGGCCGCGCCGCGGGGACCTCGCTCAACGCCGCGAGCTACGTCGGCACCGGGCTCGGCCTCGTGACCCTGATGTACGCGTCGATCGACGCGTTCTCCTACGGCTTCTCCTACGTCACGCTGGCGCTGGTCAGCTTCCTGGTGAGCCTGTTCCTCGGCGTGACGGGCTTCGTGATCGGGCCGCTGCGGCGCCTCGAGCTGCTGACGATCTCGGAGTTCTTCGAGCGCCGCTTCGACCGCCGCACGCGCATCATCGGCGGCTTCATCGGCGCGCTCGCCGGCATCCTCAACATGGGTCTGTTTCCGAAGATGGGCGCGACCTTCGTGACGTTCTTGACCGGCGCGTCGCTCACCGCGCCGAGCGCCGAGACGATCGTCAACCTCGTCATGTCGCTGCTGATCGTCGTCGTGGTCGCGTACACCGTGCTCGGCGGCATGATCTCCGTGCTGGTGACGGACTACCTGCAGTTCGTCGTGCTGACGCTCGGGCTCCTCGTCGGCGTCGTCGCGTGTCTCTGGCACCCGCAGCTCGGCTGGGAGCGGATCGTGCACGCCATGGCCGCGGAGCGCGGCGCGCGGATGTTCAATCCGGTCGCCGAGGACGGCTACGGCTGGATCTGGGTCGTGTTCAACACCGTCGTGTTCGCGGCGGCGGCGGTGTGCTGGGCGCCCGAAGCCTCGCGCTCGTTGACCGCGCGCAGCGAGCGCGTCGCGCGCTTGACGTTCCTGCTCGCGGCGCCCGGCCAGTTCATGCGGCTCGCCGTGCCGTCCCTGTTCGCGGTCGCGATGTTCTGTCTCGTCGCGCAGGCGCCGGACCTGCAGGCGCACTTCTTCCCGAACGGCCTCGCGGGCGACGCGGCGAACGCGGAGCAGGCGATGCCGTTCTTCCTGAGCCGCGTCGTGCCGAGCGGCGCGCTCGGTCTGGTCGCGGCGGGCGCGCTCGCCGCGTTCATGTCGACGCACGACAGCTACCTGCTCTGCTGGGCGTCGGTGCTGACGCGCGACGTCTACGTGCCGCTCGCACGCAAGAAGGTCGACCAAGCGACGCAGATCCGGCTGACGCGCCTCGGCGTGGTCGCGATCGGCGTGTTCTTGCTGGTGTGGGGCGTGTGGTACGAGCTGCCGGAGAGCGTCTGGACCTACATG
Organism: Candidatus Binatia bacterium; assembly: GCA_036563615.1. NCBI lineage: Bacteria > Candidatus Binatota > Binatia (SeqCode) > Binatia bacterium. The sequence continues at coordinate 82,380 of DATCMB010000014.1, read as the reverse complement.
GCCGTCACCGGAACGATCTACATGAGCGGCGCCACCGTGGTGCTGATCGGCGGGCTCTACTGGTCGCGCGCGTCGTCGGCGGGCGCGCTCGCGGCGCTGCTCGGCGGACTCGTCGCGGTGGTCGGGCTGTTCCGCGACGCGCTCGGCCGCTGGACCGGCGTCGACGTTCCCGGCGAGGTGATCGGGCTCGCGTCGTACGTGTTCTGCGCGATCCTCTTCGTCGTCTTCTCGCTCGCGATGCCCGACCGCGAGCGTGCTACGGGTCGGGAGCGATGAGCCTCGAATCCTGGATCTCGTTATGGACGTGGGTCTACGCGCTCGGGCTCGGCGCGTTCTTCGTGCTCGCGCTGGTGATGGTGCCGCTCGGCGCGCGCGACGTCTGGCGGCTGCTGCGCTCGCTCGACGAGCTCGAGAAGGAGGCGCGATGATCCTCCGCCTCGGCTCGCAGGAGATCGATTCCGCGGATCCCCGCGTCGCGCTCGAGCTGCGCGACGCGAGCGCGCTGCTCGGCGACGCGCGCGCGCTGCGCGAGCGTCTCGAGGAGGACGGCTACCTCCTGCTGCGCGGCTTCCACCCGCGCGAGGAGGTGCTGCGAGCGCGCAGGGCGATCGTCGATCACCTCGCCGCGGCGGGCGCTCTCGCGCCCGGCACGCCGCCGGAGGAGGCGGTCGCCGCCGCGTCGGTCGCGCCGCCCAACATGAAGGGCCGGCGCGAGATCACGCACCATCCCGCGGTGCAGCCGATCCTCGAAGGACCGCGCTTGATGGCGCTCTTCGCGGAGCTGTTCGACGGACCCGCGCGCTCGTTCGACTACAAGTGGCTGCGTGCGACGCCGCCCGGCGAGTTCACCGGCGTGCACGTCGACGCCGTGTACATGGGCCGCGGCTCGCAGCGTCTGCTGACCTGCTGGACGCCGTTCGGCGAGGTCGGGCCGGAGCTCGGCGCGATCACGCTCTGCGTCGGCTCGCACCGCTCACCGGAGCTCGCGCGCGTCCGCGAGACGTACGGGCGCTCCGACAACGAGCGCGACGGCTACGGCGGCTGGCTGACGACCGAGCCGCTCGAGCTCTCGGAGCGCTTCGGCGCGCGCTGGGCGACCACGACCTTCGCGCCCGGCGACGTGCTGATCTTCGGCATGCAGCTGCTGCACGCCTCGTTCGTCAACGTCACCGACCGCCACCGTCTGAGCTGCGACGTCCGCTTCCAGCCGGCCGCCGAGCCGATCGACGAGCGCTGGGTCGGCGACGCCGCGCTGGCGCCGAAGAGCGACCCCGGGCCGCGCGCGGCGACGCCCGAGATGCGCGCGGCGTGGGGGATCTAGGGAAGCGTCACGCGCGCTCGCGTCGTGCCGCCATGCCCGCGCAGGACGGAGCGGCCGGGTAGGCGCGACGTCCGATCCTCCGCGCGTCGTGCGAACGCGCGCGCTCGTCGCGCCTCGCCGCGCTCCTCGCCGCGTTCTCGCCGATCGGTCGCGCGGTTGTGTCCCATCCGGCCGTGCAGTAGCTGGCGCGCCGTGGCAGCCCGGGGAGCCAGCGGATGCGCAAGGATCTGACCCTCGCCGGAGCATGGACGCAGTACGTGCTCCGCGGGCTCGATGCGTGCGGGCTCGACGTGCGCGCGATCTGCCAGCGCTGCGGCCTCGCCTACGCGGAGCTCGACGATCCCGACGCGCGGGTGCCGCGCGACGCCGCGGGGCTCGTCTGGCGCGAGGCGGCGCGCGTGTCGCGCGACCCGCTGCTCGGGCTGCACGCCGCGATGCGCATGCCGATCGGGCTCAACAACCTGCTCGTGCACCTCGTGATGGTGAGCCCGACGCTGCTCGACGGCTTCGAGCGCGCGGCGCGCTACCAGCGCACGCTGACGCACGCCAACGTCCTCTCGGTCAGGCCTCTGGGCGACGGCGTCGCGCTCGTGCTGACGCGCGTCGACGGCGACCTGCCGGTCACGCGCCACGAGATCGAGTTCCAGGCGGGGCTGCTCGCGCGCTTCGGCGCGTTCGTGCTCGGCGACGCCTGGCGCCTCGACGCGGTCCGCTTCGAGCACGCCGCGCCGACGTGCGGGCGCGCGGCGCACGAGGAGGCATTCGGGTGCCGCGTCGAGTTCGCCGCGCGCGACAACGCGCTGGTGGTGCCGTACGACGTGATCACGCTGCCGTCGCCGCACCACAGCCCGGGCATGATGCGGACGCTCGAGGCCGACGTCGCGGCGCTCGCGGAGCGGCTCGGCACGCCGTCGATGACGGCGGAGGTGCGCGCTCGCCTGCGCGACGGGCGCCGCTGCCGCACGTGCGACATCGCGACCATCGCGAGCGAGCTGCACGTCAGCGTGCGCACCCTGCAGCGGCGGCTCGGCGAGGAGGGCGCGCGCTTCAGCGACGTGCTCGACTCGGTGCGTCGCGACGTGGCGCTCGAGCTGCTCGCCGAGGGGGCGACGCTCGAGCGCACGGCGCACGCGGTCGGCCTGTCGGGCGCGCGCGCCTTGATCCGCGCGACCAAGCGCTGGACCGGGCAGGCGCCCGGCGCGGTGCGCGGCGAGCATCCGGCTGAAGATCCCGGAGGGTAGGGCGGTGACGCCGTCCGCGGTCTGGACGGCTCGTCGATCGCGTGCGCGACGGGTCATGGCGCTCGTGGGGCGCGTCTTGGCGTCGTCGGTCACCAAGAATGGCGCCCCTCGTCGCGCGAATCGCGCTAACGGGGCCGGTGGTTCTGCAGGGAGAACCGCGGACCATCACGACGGAGGAACCGTGCCCATGCTCAGCAAGCACCGCCGGCGCAGCGCTGCCACCGTGCTCACCCGCGCGAGCGTCGCAGCCGTCGCCCTCGTCGCGTCGACTGCGACCGTCCACGCCGATCCGACGTTCTTCCCGAAGAGGATCGCCGCCTGGACCGACAAGCAGTTCGACCACGACTGCTTCTGGGGCGGTCCGCGCGGCATGGACTACGCGCGGCTGCCGAACCCGCAGCCGATCCAGATCCCGAACCTCTACCCGGACGTCGGCTCGACGTACTTCGTCGCGCAGTTCAAGCTGCCCGAAGGCGCATACTTGACGATCCAGGGCGACGCGCCGTACGAGCGCTACTTCTCGTTCACCATCGCGAACAACCTCGCGGGCGGCGGGCTCGGCGGCGGCGACTTCCTGCGCGACGAGTTCATCATCCCCGATCCCGGGAGCGTCAATCCGGCGCAGCGGACGACGCGACGCGACGCGAAGAACCGCCGCTACACGGTGCGCGTGCTGCCGGGCCCGGTGCCGGCCGTCAAGGAGCCCAACACGGTCTACACGCCGACGGCGGACCGCGACGAGCTCGTGCACCTGTCGATGCGCAACTACATCCCCGACCAGTACCTCGACGGCACGGGCGGCGTCGGCCTGCCGCGCGTCACGCTGACGCTCGCCGACGGCACGACGCAGACCGGCGAGGAGATGTGCCGTACCCTCCAGGTCACGAAGGAGCAGACGGCGAACGCGACCTTCCCGCGGGACTTGTGGGAGCAGCTGATCGCGGAGCAACCCGACCCGGCCAACGCCCCGGCGCAGAACCCGCCGCGGTGGGAGCGCTTCTGGAACGCGCTCTACAGCATCGCCGGCTTCTTCATCGAAGATCAGGAGCTGCGTGCGCGGACGTTCCCGCCCAACGAGGCCGGCGGTCTCGCCGCGAATCCCGACACGCGCTACCTGTTCACGGCCACGTCCGCGAACTTCGGCGACGTGCTGTACATCACGGCGCGGATGCCGGTCACGCCGCGCACGTACCGGCACAACAAGTTCTGGCCCGAGTCGTACCAGGTCCGCTACTGGTCGATGTGCACCGCGTCGTCTCCCGTCATCGGATGGAGCTACGACTGCGTGTGGGACGAGCAGATCCCGGTCGACGAGAACGGCGACTACCACATCGTCCTCAGCAAGCGGTCGAAGAAGCCGCGCAACGCTCGTCCGGAGTGCGGCTTCTACTGGCTCGACATCGGCGACGGCGACGGTTACGACGGCCCGGCCGCGCGCGAAGCGGTGAACGTCGCGTACATGCGCTTCATGGCGGCGGACCCGAGCTGGGAGCAGGCGCCGCAGAAGATCACGACGCCGGGCACCGAAGAGGAGGTCATGGGCCCGTACTTCCCGCGCTCGCAGTACATGTCGAAGGCGACCTTCGAGGCGTTCGGCTGCCCGGCTCGGGAGCGCGGCTCCGTGCGCAAGCCGTCGCTGCCGCAGCCGAGCGAGTGATCTGCGCGTCGTCCACGTCGCCCGCGTGACGACGTCGCCGCGGGCGATCTTCGCTGGCGGCTCGACCACGGCGCCGCGCACGTTAGAACGGTGCGCGTGAAAGCCGGATCGAGCTGGACGAAGGCGGTCGTGGCGGTGCTCGTGGTCGCGGCGACGTGGACGTGGGGTGCGCCCGCGCACGGCTTCGAGCTGCTGCAGCGCGACAAGGAGGTGCGGCTCACCGCGGCGCCCGACGGCGGCGGCAGCGCGCGCATCCGCGTCGGCGCGGATCGCGCGCTGCGCGACGTCCGCGACCCGCGCTGCCCCGCGGTGACCCGCGTGCGCATCTCGGCGTACGTCGACTACCGCTTCACCGGCGCCCCCGAGGTCGAGCTGCCGTGCGCGCGCTGGCAAGCGACGCCGAGCGGCTACGTCTACGACGACCCCGACGGCACGGCCGCCGGCATCCGTCGCATCGCCTACGGCCGCGACGGACTCACGATCGAGGCGCGCTCGCCCGGCTACACGCCGATCTCGGGACCGGTCGGCTTCGTGCACGTCCGCTTCGCGATCGACGACCGCCAGCTCTTCGTGCGCTTCCACCGCTTCTCGCGCAACGACGCCGAGGAGGTCGTGAGCCCGCGCGCGAGCCGCGTGGCCGCGGACGGCGAGCAAGCGTTCTGGGACGTGCTCCTCGGCGACGAGCGCGACAGCGACCGCGCGCTGCGCGCGCTCGCCCGCGCGGCGTCGAGCAACCCGCGCGACGGTCGCTCGCTGTTCCTCACCGGGATGCTGCGCCTCTACCGCTTCGAGCGCGTGACGCCCGACCCCCGCAACCCGACGGCCGCGGGCAAGCGCGAGATCCTCGCCGGCGCGGCCGCGCACGAGCGCGCGCTGCCGCTTCTCTGGGACGGCACCGGCGACGGCCGCGTGCCCGGCTTCATCGGCGCGGTGATCTACAAGAAGGGCGTCGCGTTCGGCGAGGCGGACGTCGAGGAGCGTGGCCGTCGCCTGATGAACGAAGCGGCCGAGGCCGACGCGCTGTTCAACGGCTTCATTCCCTTCGGCTTCGGCCCCATCGCGCCGCCCGACAGCGAGGGCTACGCGACGATCCTGCACCTGCTCGACGTCGTCTTCCCGACCGTCGCCGGCGAGTGCGGCACGCAGCCCGAGATCTGCTTCAACGACGGCCTCGCCCCGCACAACCTCGAAGGGTCGTTCGCGCTGTTCGGCGACCTCTACACCAAGGCCGGCCGCGTCGCGGACGCGGTGCGCAACTACGAGCTCGCGGCGAATCTCGGCGAGAGCAACGGCTGGACCCCCGCGTTCCTCGCCAACGTGCGGCGCCTCGCGGCCGAGGCGCCCGCGCGCGCGGCGCTCTATGCGGACGACGACCCGACGAACGATCCGCCGTTCACGGACTTCGGGGGAGTCGGAAACTGCGCGTACTGCCACAACCGGTGACGCTGGTCTGACGGCGGCGGATCAGCGACACACGAAGCGGCTGCCGGCGCCGCCGGCGGCGCAGCGCTCGGCGGCGAAGGTCGCGACCGCGCAGCGGCCGGCTGGACCTGCGAGGCGCTCGTGGCCGAGGACGACCGTCACCCGCAGCGGGCCCGCGGGCATCTCGAGCGCCGCGCCGCGCGCCTGCAGGACGACGTCGATGCGCGGCGCGCGCGGACGCCGATCCGTCAAGCGAATCGCGCGCAGGCCGTGCGCGTCGGCGGCGCACGCCGGCGCCGCGAGCTGGCTCGAGCGGTTGCGGTAGCGGAACCTGCCCGCCTTCGCCGAGCAGCCGTCGCCACGCGGTCTTTCCGTTTTCGCTCGATCCGGGTCGCGAGTTGCAACGCCGAGCGGATCACGAGACACGTGATCGCATGAGGCTGCGCGGCCCGCCGTCCATCGCCGTCGTCGTGCTCGCCTACTTGGCTCTTTGTGCTTGCGACGACGGCTCCACGACGCGGGGCTCGCTGACGTGGACGTGGCGATACACCGGCGTCGGCCCGGACGGCGCCCCGATCACGGCGCGCGGCGTGTTGCGCACGGATCGCGATCCCGACGGCGATGGCTGGTACGCGATCGAGAGCATCGAGGGGCAGCGCAACGGCGTGCGCATCACGGGTCTCTATCCCGCCGGCCAAGCCATCCCCGGCAACGTCGATCCCGCGAACGGCGCTCCGTTTGCCGGCGACAACCTCCTGCGCCAGAGCGGCGCGGCCCACACGCCGCAGCTCGACGAGAACGGGCTGCAGTTCTCGCTCGGCGACGGCACGTACTCGAACGTCTTCTTCGCGTCGTTCCGCGAACCGCCGACGTACCTCGAGTTTCACTCGGTTCCGCCGTTTCCCGAGGGCGTGGTGCCGCCGAACAGCGAGCTGCCGGGGACGTTCTCGGCGGAGGTGCGCGTCCTCGGGGAGTGACGGGGCGGGCTAGGCGCGAGCGTCCTCGGCCTCTTCGATGGACGTGCGGCTCACTGCGCCAGCGCGGCGATGCACTCCTCGCGCGCCCGCCACAGGTCCTCGAAGCTCCGCTCGCCGACGATCTCGGGGTGCTCGCTCATCCACTGCCGGAGGTAGCGCTGATGGAACGCGAGCTTGTACTCGCCGATCTGCTCGGGAGTAATCGCTTCCTCGTGCAGGAGCTCACGGATCGGCTCCGCCGGCTCGACGCCGGAGCGCGTGACGTCGATCCGACGTCCGGCGTACGTCAAGTAGCAGTGCGCCTCCGGAAGCCACGGGAGTCCGTGCTTCTCGAGCACCGCTCCGACACCCGGCGTGTTCGCCTCGCGCATCGCGTAGATGCCGAGCATGAGCGAGAGGGCGATGCCCTGCTCGCGCGCGAGCGCGGCGAGCAGGGCGTGCTTGGTGCTGCACGTTCCCTTGCTCTCGCGGAGCACGGCGGCGAAGTCGCCGCGGTCGGCCGTGCGGCCGTAGGGGAGGGCGTGCAGGTGTCGACCGGCGGTGCGGAGGTCGCGGATGCCGAGCGCGAGAAACGCTGCGCTCAGCGGACCCGCCGGTGTGAGCTCGTGGTCAGGCAAGGCGATCCAGGACTCCATCACGACGCCTCCGCGGCTGCGACGTCGACGACGTGCCAGCCATCCTGGAGCCTACAGCAACACGTCATTCACGGCGAGGCGGTCGCGTCAAGCACATCTCCCGCTCATCCGCCAGCGAAATCCTTCCAGAACCAGCACTTGTGAAACGCGTCGAACTCCGACATCGGCCGATACACGCGCCCGGGCGGCACGAGTGACGCAAGCCAGCCGTCGCCCGAGCGCCTGAGCGGACGCCACCCTCCGCCCGGCTCGCCGTACTTCGCGAAGTTCGTCCAGGCGCGAATCATGTCGTCGGAAAGCGCTTCCTGCTCCGGCGTGAACATCGGGTCGTAGCCCGCGTAGTCGAAGAGGTACGGCAGCTCGAAGCCGTGCGACGCGCCGTAGGGGAAGGTCGCGGGCGGGAAGCCGAGGGTGAACGCGTTCTCGTCGGCGAACTCGTACGCGTAGACCCGCGTGCGCTTCGCCATGGCGAGGTCGGCTTCGAACGCGGGACACGCAAAGATGTAGTCCGTCAGGAACGCCGTGTAGCAGAGGTCGAGGCTCGGGTAATCGCTCGTGGGGTACGCAGCCAGCACCTCGGGCGTGCGCGGGCCGAAGAACACGCTGGTGAGCACCGGCAGAAGCTCCGGCGTCAGCGGACCGATTTCTCGATTGACGTAGAGCGCGATGTAGAGCCGCATCTCGTCGCGCGTCGTGCCGTTCATCACCGGCACGCGGTGGAACTTGCCGCTCGCGAGCGCGGCGTCGATCGAGCTCGGCAGGACGTGGCCGTCGACGTTGGGCGTCGCGGCGATCCCGATGAGCGCGGGATTGCCGAGCAGGCTTTGGTGTTCGACCAGGGTCTCGACCGGCACGGCGCGCAGGCACTCCGCCGTCTGGTCCGTGCACCCGACCGCGCTGGCGAACGCCTGACCCATGGCTTCCGCCTCGGCGAGCGTCGGCAGACGCTGCTCGGACGTGCCGCTCTGGCTGATCGCGCGCTGGAAGAGCCCCTTCGCGGTCGGCGAGACGAGGTGCGTGAAGACGCTGTTGCCGCCCGCCGACTCGCCGAAGATCGTCACCCGCCGCGGGTTGCCGCCGAAGGCGGCGATGTTGCGCTGCACCCACTGAAGCGCGAGCTGCTGGTCCATGATCCCGTAGTTGCCCGAGCCGCCGTACGGAGATTCGGCGCTCAGCGCGGGGTGGGCGAGAAAGCCGAGCGCGCCGAGTCTGTAGTTGATGGTGACGACGATGACGTCGCCCTGCGTCACCATCTTGGTCGGATCGAACTGGCTTCCGGAGCCGAGGAAGTACGCGCCGCCGTGGATCCAGAGCATGACCGGGTAGCGACGGCCGCCGTTCTGCGCCGCGCGCAGCGCCTTGGTCGGCACGTAGACGTTGAGGAAGAGGCAGTCCTCGTTCGTGGCCGTGGGGGCCGGACACTGCGGGCCGAACCTGGTCGCGTCGAGCGGCTCGGTCCACGGGGCGCGCGGCTGCGGCGGTCGCCAGCGCAGCTCGCCGACGGGCGGCTCGGCGTAGGGAATCCCGAGGAAGGTCGCGATGGTGGCGGTCACCGTCCCGACGACCGGCCCTTCCATCGTCTGGACGGTCGGCGACGGCAGTGATTGCGCTCGTGTCGCATGCGCCGACGCCGCCAGCGCGAGGCCACACGTCAGCACGAGTCCGACGACGTTGCGGAGAAGCATGCGGAACACTCCTGTTCGGTCGGTGGCGACCTTGCTCACTGTGTGCTTGACGAGCTGGGTTGGCGCTGCGCGTCGGGCGCGCCTTGCGGCATGACCAGCAAGGCCACCTGCTTGAGGGCGTCGAGCACTTCCGTGATGCGCGCCGGCTCGCGCACCAGGATGCGGTGCAGCGCGAGGCCGTCGAGCAGCGCGACCGCGAAGCGCGGCGCGACGTCGTAGAACGGATTCGGCTCCTGCGGCGGCGGAAAGAGCGCGCGGAAGGTCTCCTCCATCGTGTCGCGCAGCCGCTCGTTCATCGACGCCACCGCCGGTCGCAGCTCGTCGTCGGTGCGCGCGGCGACGACGAGCTCGAGCCACGCATCGAAGGTCGGGCTCTGCACGAGCGACCACAGCAGGTCGATCGCGGCCGTCACGCGATCGCTGCCTTCGGGAAGCTTCTCGAACGCCGCGATGAGCTCGGCGCGCCGCCGTCCCAGCAGGTGCTCGACGGCGCTCGTCACGAGCTCGACCTTGGTCGGGAACTGGTGCAGCTGCCCACCGCGCGAGACGCGGGCGCGCCGCGCGATCTCGGGCGTCGAGGTGCGCGCGTAGCCGAGCTCGCGCAGGCAGTCGATCGTGGCGTCGAGGATGCGCGCGCGGGTCGCGGCGCTCTGCTCGGCCCGAGTCTTTCGCCGCGGCGCCCCCATCGGTGCGGGTCGGATAGCGGGTGCGGAGACAGACAGTCAAGACTGACTGTTGAAAGTGACGCTAGTTCAGTAGGTTGGCGGGGTGTGGTGGCGGTTGGCGGAGCGCGCCGGGGGCGGGCGCGCGTCGCCCGGCCACGATCCGAGGGGTAAGGATCTGGGTGCTCTCGTATGTCGCGGGGGCATCGTGACCGTCGCAGGAGCGAGGAGCAGCGCATGAAGGAAGCGGCGACGACCGGGGCGCAGTCGGCGTCCGAGCTCGTCTCGAAACGCATCGCCGAGCTCGGCGACTGGCGCGGCGCCACGCTCAGCCGGATTCGCGCCCTCATCAAGGAGGCCGACCCGGACGTGGTGGAGGAGCTCAAGTGGGCCAAGGCGACGAGCCCGGGCGTTCCCGTCTGGTCGCACGACGGGATCATCTGCACCGGCGAGACCTACAAGAGCGTCGTCAAGCTCACCTTCGCGAAGGGCGCATCGCTGAAGGATCCAGCCGGTCTCTTCAACGCGAGCCTCGAAGGGAAGGTGCGCCGCGCGATCGACATCCGCGAAGGCGACCCGATCGACGAGGCAGCGTTCAAGGAGCTCGTCCGCGAAGCCGTCGCGCTCAACCGTGCGAGCACGTCGAAGCGCTCGAAGGCCGCGACGCGCTAGCGAGCTCGAGGATCCAGAGAGCGTTGCATGGAGCACTCACGGTTCGCCGTGTGCGAGCCGCATGACGGCTCCTGCGCTTCGGCTTTCGTTCGCAGGTGTCGTCTCGGGGCGACGGGTGCGATCGTCGTCGTCAATCAAATTGTCTTGACGCAACTCCGGCGGCGTGATGGCTGAAGGCCAAAGGAGGCCAGCATGTCCGTCATCAAGCGTGCGGCCATCGTCGTGGCGGCGATTCTCATCGCCGGAGAGGCGTCGGCGCTCGACATGTGCTTCGAGGGCGGCGCGCAGTTCTTCGTGGCAAAGAGCTACCGGCGACCGCCCAAGGGGACGTGCCGCCCGCTCACGGGATACGAGGCCTCGACGAGCGTCCCCTTTGCGGCGAACGGTACCGCTTGCCTGAACGTCAGCGGCGATACGCTGTACGTGCAGTGGGTCGCGATCGTCGGAGCCGGCAGGGTGTTCATCGTCCGGATGACGCTTCCCCATCCCTCGCTGACGGGAGGGGAGTCGCTCTTCAGCAACATCAGGGAGACCGGTACGGTCGTCAACGTGACCGGAGGGCGGGCGTTCAAGTGCAAGCCGCCGCCGATCCCGTGAGCGCCGAGCGAAGCGCGTCGGCTTGGGTCGCCTCCGCAGAGCTGCTGCGCGCAGACGTGAGGCGATGCGCCACGAGCCGACGTTCAGCGCCCAGCCTCAAACACCGCGTTCAGTTCGGGAAACGGCACCGCTCCCTCGAGCCCCTCGAAGCTCCCGTGCTCCGCGATCTCGCTCGCCGCGCGGATGAACGCGCCCCACGCCGTGCGCGCGAGCGCCGAGCCGACGCTGATTCGCCGCACCCCGAGCTCGGCGAGGTCGCCGACGGTGAGGCCGACGCTCGCCATCATGAGGACGTTGACCGGCTTCGGCGCGACCGCGCGCACGATCGCGGCGATGTCCTCGCGCGTGCGCGGACCCGGTGCGAACAGGACGTCGGCGCCGGCGTCCGCGTACGCTTGCAGGCGCCGGATCGCGTCGTCCAGCGGCCGTGGATGTCCGACGAGAAAGCTCTCGGCGCGTGCCGTCAGCAGGACGCGCACGCCCTTCGCGTCGATCGCCGCGCGCGCCGCGCGGATGCGCTCGACGGCGAGCGTGAGATCGTAGAGCGGTCGATCTTCCTCGCCGGTCGCGTCCTCGACCGAGAGACCGGCGACGCCGGTATCGACGCACGCCGCGACGTTGCGCGCCACGGCTTCGGGCTCGTGCGCGTAGCCGTTTTGGAAGTCGGCGTTGACCGGCAGGTCGGTCGCGGTGACGATGGCGGCGACGTGGGCGAGGACCTCCTGGAGCGAGCAGCCCGACACGGTGTCGGTGCGGCCGAGCGTGAACTGGAAGCCGGCGCTGGTGGTCGCGAGCGCACGAAAGCCGAGGTGACGCAGGTAGCGCGCGCTGCCGACGTCCCAGGGGTTCGGAATCACGAAGCAGCCGGACTCGTGCATGCGCGCGAATGCGGCGCGGCGGCTCTCGAGGTCGTGCATGACCGGCATCCTTTCTCGGTTGCGGGGGCATGTCGACCGCGTCCGCGTGACGCGAAATCCACGCTCGGAGATTCGCGTGCGGCACGAGCCACGCGGATGTCGGCGCTCGATCGTCGGCGACGAGCCGGTGCGCTGCGCAGCCGGCTACCGGCAGCGACGCGCGTCGCTCTTCGCGTGCGTTCTAGTAGGCGGGCACGACGAGCAACGATTGCGCCGAGCTTTCGAGTGAGACGGCTGCGCGCACCTTCGATTTGCTGAATTTCCCGGCGCGGAGCAGGACGTGAGGGCTCGTCAGCACGGCGGCCGTGCCTCGGACAGGCAACGCCAGGAAAGCGATGCAGCCGACGATCGACAGTGCGAGACGGAGCATGACCGACCTCCTTTCGACCGGGGCGACGAGCCCGCGCATCGCTGCGCCACCATCCGCCCGCACGTCCAGTGACAATCGGCTTCTGGCTCCAAGCGAAAAAAATCTGCTGGATGGAACGAACTTCATTGACTCCGTCGACGCATCCGTGAGAGCAACGACGGACCTGGCACGTCCGCCTCAGACGGGCCTTGGAGAGAAGGCCCTTGGGAGCCGCGCATGGTCAGAAAGCCTCTGGGGTTTGCGCCAGCAGTCGGAATCCTTTTCTTGGCGTCGACGGCAGGTGCTGCGGTCAAGACCACCCCGGCGCTGCAGAAGGGCCAAGCGGACTACTTCGTCTGCCGCGTGCTGAACGCCGGTCCAAAGCAGCTGTCCGGCCTCGCGCTGAGGATCCACGACAGCAACGGTTCGGTGCTCGCGGTAGCCAGCCCCATCGCGCCCTCTCCGGGTTCGACGACGTCCGTGGCGTACTTCGGCAACGACCAGGTCGGGTACTGTACGCTGGAGGGGGCGTTCGCGAGGAAGCGTGCGCTCCTGACGTTCTGCGCCGTGCGGTCCGGCGAGACGATCTGCGAGAACGCGGTGGGCGACCCGGGGCTGTGACCGGCTCTCTCGCTCGCCACCGTCCCTCGATCTCCTTCCGGGCCACCGGCGCGTTCGACGTAGCGGCGCTTTCGGGCGCGCCGGCGTCCGTGCGAGGCCGCGCTGTGAGAGAACCGTGCGAGGTGAGGCAGTCCCGCGAAGAAAACTCAGCTTGAGCACCGCGCGACGCGGTGAATAGAGTCCCGGGCAGGCGTCAGGCACGCCGCTTTCGAACCCGCAGCATCGGAGCCCGAAATGCCTGCCATGCCCGCAGCCCCCCCCTGGCGGATCCCGGCGAGCCTCGAGCTACGAGACGAGTTGCAAGTCGCAGCGACCGAAGCGGTCTGGGCACTTCGAGCTCTGTCCGAGAATTGTGACAAACATTGCCAATTTCTGGCAGCTCTCGCGCCATGGCGACGACGACCATGAACATCTCGCTGCCCGATGCGCTCAAGGAGTTCGTCGACTCCGAGGTAGCCTCCGGCGGCTACACGAGCGCGAGCGAATACATCCGAGAGCTCGTGCGCGAGCGCAAGGCCAAGAAGGAGCTCGACCAGCAGCTTCTCGCTGCGCTCGAAAGCGAAGATCTGGGCGCGCTCCCACCGGATTTCTTCGACAAGCTCCGGCAGCGAGCCCGCGCACGCGGCCTCGACCCGCTACCTACACCGTCAAGTCACGCGGGCGCTTGAGCTCTCCCACCGGGAACACCGGCAGCAGGTTCGCCTCCTGAAACCTCGGCCCCTCCGCCGGCGTCACGAACCACCCCGTCGGGCACATCGTCAGCACCTCGACGAGCGAGAACCCGAGCCCGCGCCGCTGCGTCTCGAGCGCGGCGCGGAGGAGCTTCTTCGTCTTCTTGACGCCCACCGGCGTGTGCACGGTCCCTCGCGCGAGGTACGCGACGCCCTCGAAGCCAACCAGCATCTCGGGCAGCCGGATCGGGTAGCCGTGGCGCGCGGGATCGCGTCCGGACAGCGTCGACTTCGTGCGCTGGCCGATCACCGTCGTCGCCGTCATGTGGCCGCCGGTCTCGCCGAACGCCGCGTTGTTGAGGCAGATCGCGGTGATCCTCTCGCCGCGCGCTGCCGCGTGGATCACCTCCTGCAGACCCTCGGTGATCATGTCGCCGTCACCCTGCAGCGTGAACACGAGCCGGTCGGGCAGCACGCGCTTGACGCCGGTCGCCTGCGCGGGGGCGCGGCCGTGCATGGCCTGCTGACAGTCGATCTCCATCAGCGCGGCGAACGCGGTGTAGCAGCCGATGCCGAGCACGCAGATGGCGTTCTCGCGCTCGCCCATCTCGTCGATGCTCTCCATCAGGACGCGCACCGCGTTGGGCTCGCCGCAGCCGGGGCAGAGCGAGTGCGTGTTGGTGCCGAGCAGCGGCGAGCGCGTGAAGACCTTCTGCATGCCCGGCACGTCCGGCGCGTGTGTCGCGTCGCTCATCTCTCGCTCCGTACGATCACGCGGCGCTGCGCCGCGGATACACCTCGCGCAGCCTCTCCAAGATGTGCAGCGCGTCGATCTTCGGCCCGACGCCGAACCCCGAGCCGTCCATCGAGATCTCGCCGATGAAATGCACCGGCGCGCGTCCCTCGACGCCGAGCCGCACGTCCTGCACCATCTGCCCGGCGTTGTTCTCGAACACCGCGACCGGCACGCCGCGCGCGCCGAGCTCGGCGTATTTCGCGTACGGGAACGGCACCAGCGTGTACGGCCGCACGTAGCCGACGCGCAGCCCTTCCTCGCGCGCGAGCTTCGCGGCGAAGCGTGCGAATCTGCCGAGCACGCCGAACGCGCTCACCACGAGCTCGGCGTCGTCGAGCCACGCGGTCTCGACCCGCGTCTCGCGGGCGGCGATCTCGCGGTGGCGCTCGACCGCTTCGCGCATCGGGCGCGTCGTGTCGACGCCGTGCTCGCCGGGGCCGATGCCGGCGTGCGGCTCGGCGTCCTCGCTGCGCATGCCGAGCGACGTCAAGAGCCGCGGTGGGCGGCCGCGCGCGCCGGTCGTCGCCCAGGTCTTCTCGGGCAGCGGCTCGAGCGTGTCCGGTGGCGGCGTCAAGCACACGGTCTCCGACGTGTGGCTCAGGATGAAGTCGCCGTAGATCAGCACGGGGTGGCGCCACTTCTCGGCGAGGTGAAACGCACGGTACGCGGTGTCGACCGCTTCCTGGGCCGACGCGGGCGCGAGCACGATCATGCGGTGCGAACCGTGTCCGCCGCCGCGCGTGCACTGGAAGTAGTCGCCTTGCCCGCGGCCCATGTTGACCACCACCGCCGGGATGCGGCCGAGCACCACCTCGGACAGGCTCTCCTGCATGAGGCTCATGCCGTTGGTGGTCGAGGCGATCATCGCGCGCACGCCCGCGCCGGCCGCGCCCCACACCATGTTGATGCCCTCGATCTCGGACTCGACGTTGATGCACACGCCGCCGACCTCGGGCATGCGGCGCGCCATGTACTCGAGCACCTCGGTCGAGGGCGTCATGGGATAGCCGCAGTAGAAGCGACATCCCGCCTGGATCGCGGCCTCGGCGAGCGCGTGTCCGCCTTCCAGGAACGCACGCGGCGCCGCGCCAGCCGCCGCCACCTTCGCGCCCGAACCGACACTCACCTCCCGCACGCTCGGGCCTGCGTCCGTCGTCACGCTCACGCCCGCGACTCCCCGCGCGCCGCCGGCACGGACGGCCACACCGCGCGGAACACCTCGAAGCAGTAGTCGGGACAGATCTCCGCGCAGAGCTCGCAGCCCGTGCAGCCGTCCTTCAGCACGGGGTAGCGAAAGCCGATCGCGTTCACGGCCTGCGACATCTCGAGCACCCTGGGCGGGCACACCGGGATGCAGAGCTCGCAGCCCTTGCAGCGCTCGACGTCGATGCGCACCGTGCCGACCGCCTTCGCCACCTCAGCTCGCTCCCTTCCACGCCGGCGCGCTGCGCGCGCACGCTGCGACGGCGGCTGCTCCCGCCTGCAGGCAGCGGACGTTGATCGGGATCGTGTGGTGCCGGTAGGGCGGCAGGAGCTGGCGCAGCGCCTCCTCGAGCGACGCCGCTTCGACCACGCCGGTCAGCGCGCAGAACGCGCCGAGCGCGACGAGGCTCTGTCCTTGCGGGTACTCGAGCTCCGCCGCGAGGCGACCCGCGTCGACCGCCTCCCAGCGGCAGTCCGGACGCGTCGCGGGCTGCGCGAGCAGCGTGCGGTTGTAGAGCACGACGCTCCCAGGACGCAGCTTGCGCTCGATCGTCGCGAGCTCCGCGGGGTGCATCGCGATCGCGGCCCAGGCCCACGGCACGACCGGCGGCGCCTCGACCGGCTCGTCCGCGACCACCACCGTGCACTCGCTCGAGCCGCCGCGCATGCTGCCCATGAACATGCTGAACTGCATGACGTACCGGCCTTCGAGCATGCCGGCGTGCGCGAGCATCTTGGCGGCGAGCTGCACGCCCTGGCCGCCGATGCCGGAAAGAAGGATCTCCCGCTCCATGGCGACTTGCGCTTTCGCGTGCGGAGACCGATATACGCCCGCGCGCCCAACGCGGGAAGCTTCGTCGTTGTGCCCGCGGGCACAATCCGCGCAGTTTTCGGACGCCGATGGAGGTGCGACAGAAGCGCTGGCTCGCGCGCGACATTTCGGGAAAGCTCGATCCTCACATGGCTTCGGAGACTTCCAGCATCGCCCCCGACCACGAAACGAGCCGAACCCCCGACCCGGCGCCCGCGCCCTCCGGGGACGCGCGCACGCTGCTCGTGCTCACCTACCGCTGGCCGCCGCAGGGCGGGGTGAGCGTCCAGCGGGTGACGAAGTTCGTCAAGTATCTCGCGCGCAAGGGCTGGCGGCCGGTGATCCACACCGTCTCGAACCCGTACGCTCCCGTGCGCGACCAGGGGCTCGAGCGCGACGTGCCGCCCGGCGTGACCGTGTACCGCACGCCGACCGTCGAGTGGGAGGCGATCGAGTCCTCGCTCGCGAACGTCGTGCGCAAGCTGCGCGGCGGGTCGGCGAAGCGCGCGCCCGCGCGTGACAACGGCGACGCCGACGCCGCCGACACGCTCGCGCGCGAGGCGGCGACCGGCACCGTCGGACGCACGGAGCGCGAGGCGCGGCGCATGCGGCACGGACAGCTCGGCGCGCTCGGCAACTTCGTCTGGTCGCGCCTCCTCGTGCCGGATCCGCAGATCGTCTGGGCGGGCGCGGCCTACGTGCGCAGCCTCGCGATCGCGCGTCGCGAGCGTCCGGCGGCGATCTTCTCGACCTCGCCGCCGAACTCGGTGAACGTGCTCGCCGCGGCGCTCGCCCGCAAGCTCGACGTGCCGTGGATCGCCGACCTGCGCGACCCGTGGACCGAAGGTCCGCGGCGCAAGCAGTGGTACCCCGGCAACCCGCGCCGCAAGGAGCGCGAGGAGCGCTGGGAGCGCGAGATCTTCGAGCGCGCGCACTCCGTCGTCGTGACGACGGAGGCCACGCGCGCCGACTTCCTGCGCAAGTACCCGTCTTGCCCGCCCGACAAGGTGGTCGTCATCACGAACGGCTTCGACCCCGAGGACTTCGCGCACGTGACGAGCGAGCCGCGCTTCCTCGAGCCGGGGCTGCTGCACGTCACGGTCACCGGTACGGTCGAGACGCTTTTTGACTTGACGCCGTTTCTCACCGCCGTGCGCGACCTCGTGCGCGAGGACGCCGACGCGCGCCGTCTGCTGCGCGTCAACTTCGTCGGCACCAAGCGCCAGCCGCTCTACGACGAGTTCATCGCGCGCGAGGGCATCGGCGACGTGGTGCGCTTCTTCCCGTTCATGCCGCATGCCGACAGCGTGCAGTACGTCGCCGACAGCCAGGTGCTGATGCTCTGTCAGGTGCCGCGCGAGGACTCGGGCGCGATCAAGATCCAGGGCAAGATGTGCGAGTACCTCTACACGCGCAAGCCGATCCTGGCGCTCACCATCCCCGGCGAGACCGCGACGATCCTCGAGCGCGCCGGCGTCGGACGCATCGTCGACCCACGCGACGTCGGGGCGCTGCGCGGCGCGCTCGAGCAGCTGCTCGCGGAGTTCTGCGCCGGCGGCTTGATCGTTCGGCCCGACGAGGCGACGATCGACGAGTTCGATCGCGCCAAGCAGGCCGAGAAGCTCGACCGCCTGCTGACGGCGGCGGTCGCAGGACGCTGAGGACATGGCTCGGAGCACCACCGCAGCGGCCACCGGACGTCGGCTCGCCGACGACGCGCGCCGCGCACGCAAGCTGGCTCAGGGACTCCGTCGGCTCGGCTGGCCCGAGCCGAGCATCGAGCGGCTCCTCGAGAGCGCGGAGCTGGTGACGATCCCGCGCGGCCGCGTCATCTACCGCGACGGCAGCGCCGCGACGCGGCTCTACTGGATGCTCGACGGTGTCGCGAAGCTGTCGATCCCGGGGGCGCTCGGACGGCGCGTGCTGGTGACCCTCGCCAAGCCGGGCTCGCTCCTCGGCAGCTACATGGTGGTCGGCGGACGCCGGCTCGACACCGCGAGCGCGCTCACCCAGATCCGCGCCGCGGCGATCGACGTGCCGACCTTCCAGGAGATCGTCTCCGACCTGCCGCCGCAGATCATCCAGGTGATGACGCGCGGCACGCTCGACTACTTCTCGCGCACCTTCGTGCGCACGGTGAAGCTCTTGACGCTCGACCTGCGCGGCAAGCTCGCGCTCGGGCTGCTCGACGTCGCGGAAGGCTTCGGCGTCGTCGATGCCGACGGGCGTCTGCTCAAGGTGCGGCTCACGCACGAGGAGCTCGCCGAGCTCACCGGCGTGTCGCGGGCGCGCGTCACCAAGACCCTGCGCGAGTTCGAGGAGGCGGGCTACGTCGTGCGCCGCGGCCGCGATCTGGTGGTGAACGCGAAGCTGCTGCGCGAGCTGTGCGGGTGAAGAGCCCCGCCGCGGCGACCTGGCTCGGCGCGCTGGCGCTGATCCCGGCGCTGACCATGGCGCTCGCGCTGTCGACGGGCTGCGCGCGCCCGCGCGCGAACGCCACGTCCGCGACGTCTGCCGCGTCCGCCACGCCGGCGGGCGCGGTCGCGCCGCGAACCAAAGCCGCG
Source organism: Candidatus Binatia bacterium (assembly GCA_036563615.1). NCBI lineage: Bacteria > Candidatus Binatota > Binatia (SeqCode) > Binatia bacterium. Next base: position 63,579 of record DATCMB010000014.1, on the reverse strand, counting down.
CCGCTCGACCCCGAGCGTCTCTACGTCGTGCTGGTCAACGGCGGGGGGAACCGCGCCGGCAACTACCAGTCGCACGTCGTCCACCTGCGGGCGCTGCTCGAGGTCCTCGCGGAAGCCGGCGTGCCGCGCGAGCGCATCACGGTGTTCGCGAGCGACGGCGAGGATCCGGAAGCCGACCTCGCGACGCGCGAGCTGCTGCCCGAGGGCAAGGGCTGGCTGCTCGAGGGGACGTCGCTCGAAGGCCCGCTCGGCCGCCCGATGCAGTACGTCAGCACCTCGATCGAGGGCCAGACGCTGCGCGCGGCGACGCCCGAAGCGGTGCGCGCGTGGTTCGCGCGCGAAGGGAAGGAGCTCCGTCCGGGCGACACGCTGCTGCTCTACGTCACCGACCACGGCACGCCGAACCGCGAAGATCCGACCAACACCAAGATCACGCTCTGGGGCGACAAGCAGTCGCTGTCGGTGCGCGAGCTCGGCGAGTCGCTGCGCGAGCTCGCGCCGGGCGTGCGCGTCGTCATGCTGATGTCGCAGTGCTTCTCGGGCGGCTTCGCGCACCTCGCGCGCCGCGACGACGTGGCGAGCGAGCTGCCGTCGGGCGAGGTTTGCGGCTACTTCGCGTCGACCGCGCAGCGTCCGGCCTACGGCTGCTATCCCGAGAACCTCGGCGACGACAACGTCGGCCACTCGGTGCGCTTCATCGAAGCGCTCGCCGCGAACGGCAGCTTCGTCGGCGCGCAGGCGCACACGCTGGTCCACGACCGCACGCCCGACGTTCCGCTGCGCACCTCGGACGTGCAGCTCGAGCTGCTGCTCGAGCGCGCCGCCGCGGCGAGCGGCACGACGCTCACCGCGTACGCCGACGAGCTGCTGCGCGAGGTGTGGCGCGATCCGGCGCCGTTCGAGCCGCAGATCCGCCTGCTCGACCGCATGGGGCAGAGCTACGGCTTCGCGAGCCCGCGCTCGCTCGCCGAGGTCGAGGAGCGCCTCGAGCGTCTGCCCAAGGTGCGGGAGCCGCTGTCCGAGCACGCCGACGCCTGGAGCGAGTCGCTGAGCGACGCGACGCGCGCCAACCTGCAGCGCTTCCTCGATGCGCACCCGGACTGGAAGGCGAAGGTGTCCGCCGACCGAATCCGTGGCTTGACGCCGGAGCAGGCGCGCGAGCTCGGCAACGAGCTGCTCGACGCGCTCGAGCCCTTCACCGAGCGCGACCAGGAGACCGTCGAGCGTCTCACGGTCCTGCGCGAGCGCGCCGAGACCGCGGACGCGATCTCCTACCGCATGGAGGTCCGCGAGGCGGCGCTGCTGCGCATGCGCGCGCTCCTGCTGCGCATCGCCGGCGAGCAGTACCTGCGGACGCGCGCGAGCGACGAGGAGCGCGCGGCCTTCGCGGCGCTCGAGCGCTGCGAGGACGTCGTTCTCGACGTCGGCTCGGGCGAGGCGCCGCCGATCCCGAAGGAGGACTTCCCGTCCTACGAGGACGACCTGCGCGCCGCGAAGGCCGTGCTGCCGGCGTGGATGGGCATCCAGTTTCGCCCGGTGAGCGAGGAGCAGCGGCAGGCACACGGCCTCGAGAAGGGCGCGGTGTCGGTGCGCCTGGTCTACCCCGACTCGCCGGCGGCGCGCGCTGGGCTCGAGGTCGGCGACATCCTGATCGGACCGCCGGGGAAGCCGTTCGACGAGCCGCGCCGCATCCGCGAGTGGACGATGCTGCAGAAGGTCGGCGAGCCGCGCGAGCTCGAGGTGCTGCACGAGGGGAAGATCGTCCGCCGCACGCTCGTGCCCGGCGAGCACCCCGGCAAGTTCCCCGAGCTGCCGGCGCCGCCGCGCGTCGGCAGCGTCGCTCCTCCTTTGCGCTTGACGAGCTACACCGGGACGCCGCCGACCACGCTCGCGACGGGCGCGCCGCACCTGCTGTTCTTCTGGGCGACGTGGTGCAAGCCGTGCAAGGCGTCCGTGCCCGAGCTGCTCGCGTTCGCGCGCGAGCGCGGCGTCGAGGTCGTCGCGATCACCGACGAGGAGCCCGCGCAGCTCGACCGCTTCTTCGGCGCGCTCGCCGAGGACTTCCCGAAGCTCGTCGCGATCGACGCGAAGCGCGAGGCGTTTCTCGCCTACGGCGTGAGCGGCACGCCGACCTTCGTGCTGGTCGACGGCGACGGCATCGTGCGCAGCATCTCGACCGGCTACACGCCGGCCAAGGGCCTCCAGATCGACGGCTGGACCTGGGCCGGACGTCCGACGGCCGGCTCGTGAGCCGCGTCCGCCGCCGTCAATCCGCGCGGACCAGCCGCACCTCGATCGACGGACCGTAGTTCCAGAGGATCGCGTCGCCGACGCGCGTGCGGCGCACGACGATGTCCGGGATGCCGACGGGGCGCAGCACGAGCGCGTTCTCCTCGAAGGTCGCGACGACGACGATCGGCACGAAGCCCACCGCGGAGACGTCGTGCACGCCGTTCTCGACGGTGCCGTCGGCGCGCATGTCGTGGATCACGCCGGTCGACGTGACGACCACGCGGTCGCCGCACTGCTCGATGCGCTCGACGTGCTGCCAGAGCGGCATGTCGGGCGGCGCCGGCTCGCCGTCGATGTAGACCATGTCGCTCTTCCACAGGCCGCGCAGGTCGGGCGCGTGCGGGACGAGCGGCTCGGTGCAGCGCGCGAGGATCGGCGGCGGCATGACGTCGCCGTAGCCGCCGGGCGGCGTGTGCGCGACCGGGATGTCGCTCGCGCGCACGATCGCCGGATCGGCGTCGCCGCAGCCGGCGAACGCGAGCGCCAGCGCGAAGGCGAGGGCGAGCAGCGCGCGGGCTCCGCGTCGACGCGCCCTGGTGTGGGGAATCGCTCGGGGCTCCAAGCGCAGCATGCTCAGCCTCCCGTCGGCGTCGCGGCGATGAAGCGCATCACCACGTCTGCGAGCTCCTCGCCCTTGTCCTCTTGCAGGAAGTGTCCGGCGTCGCGGATCGTGACGTGCTCGACGCCGCGCGCGCCCGGCACCTCTTCCCGGAAGCGCTGCTCGAGCCCGCGCGTCACCGGGTCGCCGTCGCTGAACGCCGTCAAGAACGGACGCTCGAAGCGGCGCAGCGCGTCCCACGCGCGGCGGTTGTCCTCGATCGCCGCGTCGTCGGGCGCGAGCGGCACCAGGCGCGGGAAGCGCCGCATGCCGGCCTTGTAGCGCTCGTCGGGGAACGGAGCGTCGTAGGCGCGCTCCATGTCGGCCGTCATCTGGCGGGCGTTGATGCGCACGACGTCGCTCGCGCGCACGTCCGGAAACTCGGCGCAGTACTTCTGCCAGAACAAGAATGGCGGCGGGCCGCTCGGGTCGGCGAACGCCGCGGCGACACCCTGCATGTCGGGCACCGGCAGCGAGTCGTACATCGAGCGCAGCATCGGCCCGACCTCCGGCGGGAGGCCCTTCGCATCGGGCAGGCCGGTGTTCGCGGCGACGACGCGCGCGAAGCGCTGCGGCTGCGCCGCGACCATGCGCAGCCCGATCAGGCCGCCCCAGTCCTGGCAGACGAGCGTCGCGTCGCGCAGATCGATCGCCTCCATCCAGGCGTTCATCCAGGCGACGTGGCGCGCGTAGCTGTAGTCGTCCTGCGACGTCGGCTTGTCCGAGCGGCCGAAGCCGACGAGGTCGGGCGCGACGACCCGGTGTCCCGCGGCGGCGAAGCGCGGGATCATCTTGCGGTAGAGGTAGGCCCACGTCGGCTGGCCGTGCATGCAGAGGATGGGCGCAGCGTCGCGCGGGCCTTCGTCGACGTAGTGGAGGCGCAGCGTGCCGCCGTCGCCGTCGGGGACGTCGACGTAGTGCGGCGCGAAGCTCCAGCCCGGGAGACCCTCGAAGCGCTCGTCCGGCGTGCGCACGACGTTCATCGTCAGACCTCCTCGGTCCGCGTCGCGAGCAGCCACTGCCCCTCGAGCCCGGCCGCGCGGTGCACGCCGATCTCCTGCACCAAGGGATGGGTCGCGATCTCGAAGAACGCCTTGCGCGACGGGTACTCGACGAGCGCGATCAGGTGGAAGCCTTCGGCGCCGGTGCCCATCACCTGCGACTCGAGGCGTCCGTTCCAGATCACGCGCGCGCCGCGCTCGGCGATGAACCTCAGCATCGACGCGGTGTAGCGACGGTACGCCTCCTCGCCGCTCACGTCGTCGTCCGGCGCGTCCGCGCGCTCCTTGAAGCGCAGGAGGTTGACCATGACCACCGGTCCGTCGTCGGGCGCAGAGAGCAGCTGCTCGATCTGCGACTTGTCGGGGTAGAGCGCTAGCGTCATCGTCTCCTCCTGCCGCGGGAGTCGACCGCGGCGCTCGCAGCTGGCATCATGGGTGCCGGAAGAAAGTGGCACGGTGAATGTCATGAAATCAAGAGTCGAGCGCGAGGTGGGCGCAGGGCAGGGGGCGAAGCCCCGCGTCGACGGCCGCGAGGTGCGCGGGCTGCGCAGCCGGGACGCGATCGTCAGCGCGCTGCTCGCGCTGATCGCCGAGGGCCATCTGGTGCCCACGGCGCAGCAGGTGGCCGAGCGCGCCGGCGTCGGTCTGCGCAGCGTCTTCCGGCACTTCAACGACCGCGAGAGCCTGTTCGCCGCGATGGGCGAGCGCGTCTTCGCGAGCGCCGCGCCGATTTTGCTCTCGGACGAGCCGAGCGGCACGCTGGTCGAGCGCGCGCGAGAGCTGGTCGCGCGTCGCGCCCAGTTCTTCGAGCAGATCGCGCCCTACAAGCGCTCGGCGAACCTGCGCCGCGCCGACTCGCCGTTCATCAAGTCGCGTCACGCGGAGCTGGTGCGCGGTCTGCGCGCCGACCTGCTGCGCCGCCTGCCCGAGCTCGCCGACGCGCGGCCGGACGAGCTCGAGGTCCTCGACGCGCTGACCTCGTTCGAGACCTGGGACCGGATGCGCAGCGACCAGGGGCTGTCGCGCGAGCACGCGCATCGGGCGCTCGAGGAGGCCGTGCTCGCGCTGGTGCGCAAGGCCGTCGCGGGCGCGCGCAAGGCGGGCCCCGGCGCGGGCTCTGCCGCAGCCGCACGCCGCTCGGGGAAGGGGGCCGCGGCCGCACGCAAGTGAGCAAGAGGCTGCGTCCCCGCCGAGCGCTGGACGATCCGCGGAGGCTCGGATAGGGGAGCCGCGCTGAGCCAACCCAAACGTCGGGGGGTGAAGATGGATCGCAGCCTTGCTCGTACGCTCGCTGTCGCGCTGCTTCTCTGCGCCGCACCCGGGGCCCACGCCGCCCAGCTCAACGTCGACTCGACGGTCGACTCCACCGACACGAATCCCGGCGACGGCAAGTGCGTCTCGAAGGCCGGCGGCTGCACGCTGCGCGCCGCGATCGAGGAGGCCAACGCGACGACGCTGTCCGACACGATCATGGTGCCGGCCGGCACCTACGTGCTGAACTCGCCCGACGAGGGGCCGAACTACGCGCAGAGCGGACCGCTGTTCCTGAACGGCGAGGTCGAGGTGATCGGCGCCGGCGCGACGTCGACGATCATCGACGGCGGCGGCAAGGCGCGCGTCTTCGAGACCCAGCTGAACTCGGTGATCAGCCTGAGCGGGCTCACGATCCGCAACGGGCTCGCGAACGGCGCCGACGGCGGCGGCATCCTGAGCCGCGGCCACCTGAAGCTCAGCGACGTCACGCTCGACGGCAACCGCAGCAAGACCGATCCGCAGAACGCGAACGGTCGCGGCGGCGCGCTGTTCGTCGCCGAGGGCAGCGACGCGAAGCTGCTCGACGTCCGCATCACCAACAACACCGCGGACGGCCGCGGCGGCGGCGTCTACAACGACGGCTCGCTGCAGATCATGAACGGCACGGTGCGCGGCAACGCCTCGCTCACCGACGACGGCGGCGGCATCTGCAACTCGGGCACGCTGAAGCTGTTGATCACCGAGGTCGACGGCAATCGCGCGACGAACGGCGGCGGCATCGACAACGTCGAGGGCTCGGTCGAGATCACCGACTCGACGCTCGCCGCGAACACCGCGAGCTCGAGCGGCGGCGCGATCTTCAACTCGGGCACCGTCACCGCGGTGAACTCGACGATCAGCGGCAACACGGCGGGCGGCTCGGGCGGCGGCATCCTGAACCGCGCGCAGGGCACGGTCGCGCTGAACAACGTCACGATCGCCAGCAACCGCGCCGGCTCGGGTGGCGACGCGAAGGGCGGCGGCATCGCCAACGACGGGACGGGCGCGGTGACGGTCGCGAACAGCATCATCGCCGCGAACACGGCCGCGAACGGCGCGGACTGCGCGGGCGTCCTGACCTCGCAGGGCTACAACCTGCTGCAGAGCGACGCCGGCTGCTCGATCGCCGGCGACACGGCCGGCAACGTGATCGGCAAGGACGCGCAACTCGCGGTGCTCGCCGACAACGACGGTCCGACCCGCACGCAGGCGCCGGCGGCGACGAGCCCGGCGATCGATGGCGGCAACCCCGGCAAGCCGACCGGGCGCGACGGCACCTGCGCGCCGGCGGACCAGCGCGGCAAGTCGCGCGAGGCGGGGCGCTGCGACATCGGCGCCTACGAGACGACGGCGGCGGCCGCGGCGCGCTGAGAGCCGGCCGCGTCCGTCAAGCGCGGGGCGTCCGCGCTTCCGTCCTGCGCTGAGCTTTTCACGGCCGGCGCGCGCCGAGCGCCCGCGGGGGCGGTGCGCCCCGATCTCGCGTCGGATGCGAATTTCGCCTTGCTCCGTGCCGGGCACGCCGGCATAGTCGTCGCGCCACAACCGGCAGTGCGCCGCGGCCCGCGGTGCGAGCCAACCCCCCCGACACACCGAGGCCAGGGAGCACCGCCATGTCGTCATTGCGACTCGTCCCCTCGTTGCTGCTTTCGTCCTTCCTCGCCGCCGCGCTGGCGACGCCCGCGCAGGCGCAGCTCGCCGACTCGGCGTGGCCGTGCTTCCAGCACGACGCCCAGCACACGGGACGGACGCACCTTCTCGGCCCGGACGATCCGACGGTGCTCTGGTCCTACAAGGGCAAGAACCGGCTCGTCGCCACACCGTCGCTCGGCGCGGACGGGACGATCTACCTCGGCCACGGGCGCAACCCGATGTGCGCGATCGATCCCGCGGACGGCTCGGAGATCTGGTGCACGACGCGCAACAAGGGCACCTTCGCGGATCGCTCGTCGCCCGCGGTCGCGGCGAACGGGAACATCTACATCGGCGGGCGCGACAACGATCTGTGGTCGGTGCTGCCCGACGGCACGACGCAGTGGAAGTTTCACATCCCGACCGACGGCGACGTGACGACCTCGCCGATGGTCGGTCTCGGCGGGCTCATCTACATGGGCTCCGACTCGCTGAGCGCCGGCTACTTCTACGGCATGCGCCCGGGGCCGGTCGCCGATCCCGCGTGGCTCAACATCCTCGGCGGCGGGCTGCGCAACGTGTCGCCCGCGCTGAGCCACGACGGCTCGGTGGTCTACGTGACGACGTCGGGCTACCAGCTGCACGCGATCGACGCGCTGACCGGCGTCGAGCTCTGGCGCACGGTGCTCGAGCGTCGGCGCAACGGCGCGCGCGGGCCGAACTACACGCCGGTCGTCGGCGACGACGGCACGATCTACGTCGGCTTCGATGACGGCCTCTTCGCCGTGAACCCGGACGGCTCGGTGAAGTGGCTCTTCGCGACCGCGCCGCGCCGCATCTACTCGCCGCCCGCGCTCGGCCACGACGGCACGATCTACGTCGGCGCCGCGCGGCGCAACGACGGCCAGCTCTACGCGATCCGGCCCGACGGCACGCTCGAGTGGTCGACGCGCGTCACCGGACGTCTCGTCAACACGGCTCCGGTGGTCGACGGCGCCGGCACCGTCTACCTCGCCGCGGACCGCACGCTGTGGGCCTTCCGCCCGCACGGCAACGGCCAGGGCGGCGCCGACGTCAAGTGGTCGCTGACGCGGTTCGCGCGTCGCGTGCTCGAGTCGGGGACCGTCATCGGCCCGGGACGCGTGCTCTACCAGGGCTCGCGCGACACGCGCCTCTACGCGATCGGCGAGCGCGGCTGAGCGCGGACGAGCGGCTCGTCAAGCACAAGCAGCGTCGCGACGCGCGTCAGGCCGAGCGCCGGGCGCGCTCACGGCATCGCGACGATGCAGATGCCGCAGGCCTGCGGCGCGCCGCCGATGTTGTGCGACAGCGCGACGGTCGCGTTCTTCACCTGGCGCTTCTCGGCCTTGCCCTGCAGCTGCTTGTAGTTCTCGTAGATCATGCGCACGCCGGTCGCGCCGGTCGGGTGGCCGAAGGTCTTGAGCCCGCCGTCGGTGTTGACCGGTAGCTCGCCGCTGAGCTCGAAGGTCCCCGACGCGATGTGCTCCTTCGCCGAGCCCTTCTCGCAGAATCCCAGGTCCTCGTAGGCGAGGAGCTCGGTCAGCGTGAAGCAGTCGTGCACCTGCGCGACGTGGATCTCCTTGCGCGGGTTGGTGATGCCGGCCTGCTCGTAGACCTGGCGCGCCGCCATCTCGGTCGGCTTCCAGCGCAGGAAGTCGAAGCTCGGATCCTCCTTCGGATCCGGGGCGAGCGCGATGCCGATGCCGCGCACGAGCACGTAGTCGTCGCGGAAGCTCTTCGCGAGCTCGCGGCGCGTGAGGATCGCGGCGGCGGCGCCGTCGGACTGCGCGGCGCAGTCGTAGAGCCCGAACGGCCACGAGATCATGCGCGCGTTGAGCGCGTCCTCGACCGTGATCTCGCGCTTGAGCATCGACTTCGGCGCGAGCGTGCCGTTGTGGTGGTTCTTGACGGCGATCTTCGCGAGGTCTTCGCGGCCGGCGCCGTAGGTCTGGAAGTAGCGCGCCGCGACGTGGCTGAACCAGCCGGCGGGCGTCGCCGGCAGGCCGCGCACGCCGGTCACGGCGACGCTCGGCCCCGAGACGCCGCGGTCCTTCGGCTTGTCGAAGCCGACGACGAGCACGGTGTCGTACATGCCGCTCGCGATCGCGAGCACGCCGTAGCGGAAGGCGTCGGTGCCGGTCGCGCAGTAGTTGACGACCATGCTCACCGGACGGTCGTACATCTTGAGCGCGTCGGCGACCTCGGCCGTCCCCTTCGACGGGTACTGCGCGCCGCAGAACACGGCCTCGATCTGCTTGTGCGGATCCTCGAGCCCGGCGTCGGCGTAGGCCTCGTACGCCGCCTCGACGATCATGTCCTGGGGATCCTTGTCCCAGTTCTCGCCGAACTTGCAGCAGCCCATCCCGACGATGGCGACCTTGTCGCGGATTGCCTGTGGGTTCATGGCCGTTCCCTCGTCTCTTGTGCTCAGCGTCGCGCCGGCGTGCACTTCCAGAAGTAGTTCGGAGTGCCGCCCGCCTCGTGGATCTTGCGGAAGGTAAGCTCGACGGGGAGGTCGAGCTTGACCTCCTTCGGGTTCACGTCGGTCATCTGGATGTAGAGCCGCGCGCCCAGCACGTCGGTCACCGTCGCGACCAGCGGCGGGTTCGGGCTGCCGGCGAAGTTGTCGAAGGTGTACGACTTGAGCGTGCCGATCTGGTCCGAGAGCCGGACGTGGTCGAACTCGTCCTTGGTGTAGCAGGTGAAGCAGACGCGCTGGTGCGGGTACTGCACCTGGCCGCACTTGCGGCACTTCTGCGCGCGCAGGCTGATCTCGTAGTCGCGGTCGCGGAAGTGCTTGGTCGCCGATAGACCCGCGCCGGCGCGGCGATCGTTCTCGGTGACGAGCAGCTGGCGGAAGCGCAGGTACATGTCGTAGCTCGGCAGCTCGGCGCGCCGCTCGAGGTGCCAGCGCACGCCGCGCCGGTCGCGTCGCTTCTCGACCGGCTGCGCGACCTCGAAGACCAGCGCGTCGGCGCCGTCGCCGTAGCCGACGACGAGCAGACGATCACCGGGCTTCGCGACCTCGAGCGCGGCAGCGAGCAGCAGCGGCGCGAAGGCCGCGCCGCAGTTGCCGACCTGTCCGAAGAGCGGGTCCTGCACCTGCGTCGCCTCGAGACGCAGCTCGCGCACGAGCGTCGCGTGGCTGCGCTTGTCGGGTCCGTACAGCGCGACGCGCGTGAAGTCCTTCGGCTCGAGCTTGGTCTTCGCGAGCAGCCCCGCGACCACTTCCTTGACGTTCGCGCGGTAGCCGTGGTCGACGATGAAGCGCTCCTCCCAGGCGTGCACGAACGGGTCGCCCTCGGTTCGCCAGACGTCGATGATCTCGTCGGCCACCGTGTGGCTCGCGGTGCAGGCGGCCGCGACGTCGGTGTCGCCGACCAGGAACGCGACGCCGGCGTCGCCGAGGTTCGCCTCGGCCGGTGAGCGCGGCGACGCCATGCGCGTGTCGCCGATCACCACCAGCACGCGCTTCGCCGATCCGGCCTTGACGGTGTCGAGCGCCGCGCGCAGCGCGTTCGTGCCGGCGCGCAGCGAGTCGCCGATGTCGGCGGTGAGCACGTCGCGCCGCAGGTCGAGCGCCTTCGCGACCAGCGCCGCCCCCTGCTTCTCCTTGAAGGCGTAGGAGGTCGACGCGAACAGCACCCCGTCGACGGTCGAGCGGTCGATGCCGGCGAGGCAGTCTATACCGGCCGCTACAGCCAGCGTGAGCGCGTCCTCGTCCCAGTTGGCGACCGCCTTCTCCGGCCCGCCCTCGGTCCGCTTGCCGCCGTGGATCGCCGCCAGCGGCAGGCGAAGATAGGGAACGTACGCGCCGAACGAGGTGATGCCGACCATCGAGGTTTTCTCCTTCGGAGGGTGCAGGGTCGGCTCACGGTTACGACCCGCGCCAAAAAACTGCAAGCAGCGAGGCGGTTGCTAGAGCGGGATCTCGAGGCCGTCGTTGGCGAGCTCTTCCGCGATCTCGCTGCTGCGCGCGCGGACCTCGCGCCCGAGATGCGTCAAGACCAAACGGTCGCACTCGAAGCGCGAGCGGTTCTCCTCGATCTCGACGTAGCGGACGTGTTTCGGGACCTTGGTGTCGAACGTCGAGCACTCGCAGAGGAAGAGGTCCGCGCCGCTCGACTGGCGGAGCAGGTCGGGGGTCCACGCGGTGTCGCCGGAGTAGACCACCGTCTTGCCGCCGAAGCGGAAACGGTGACCGAGCGACACCTGCTTCTCCTGGTGCGGCACGCGGAAGCTCTCGAGGCGCGCGTCGGCGACTTCGGTCGCGTCGCCGTCGCCGACCTCGACGAAGCGAACCTCGAAGGGAAGCTCGTGCTCCCGCGCCTCGGAGTAGAGCGCGTAGTACGCCTCGAAGACGCGCCGCTCGGTGTCGGGCGGACCGACGACGATCAGCGGCCGCGTGCGCGGCGTCTCGTAGGTGTACTCGAGCAGCAGGAACGGCACGCCCGCGAAGTGGTCGCCGTGCAGGTGGCTCAGGACGACGGCGTCGATGCTCGCCGTGTCGCGCCCTTGCGCCTTGAGCGCCGTCAGCAGACCGGGGCCGGCGTCAATCAAGATGCGGCCTTGGCCGGTGTCGAGCAGGTAGCCCGCGCAGTGGCGACCCGCCGAGCCGAAGGCATCGCTGGTGCCGAGGCAGATGAGGGAACGCATCAGACGAGCCCTGCTCGCATGGGCGAGGATTGCCACAGGCCCAAAGCGAAGTCACGCCGAACATTCAACGGCATCTGCGGTGCGGAACTTGAGCGCCAGCGCCGCAGAGCGTGAGTCGTCAGCGTAGCGGGAGCTCGCGTGCCGCAGCGTTCCCGCATGCTTGAGCGTGCGCCTGGGTGAACGCCGCTGCGCGGGCGACAAAGCATCGGCGGCAGCGTCGACTGCGGCGTCTTTTTCAATCGGCCGCGCGCGACGCGAAAGCGGCGAGCGTCAATCGTCGGCCGCTCTCGACCGCGATCGTCATCTTTTCAACGGTGCCGTCACGCGCTCGCTACGCGCAAGCTATGGCGACGTGCCGCTGCGCGCGCAGAACACGGCACTTTCACGTGCGCGACTCATGGCACCCCCGTTGCTGACCCGCCCTGCAACGGGGAGGGTCCGATGCGGCCGAGTGCTTGTGGAATCGTATTTTCTGTAATTGTTGCGTTGTCGTGTGCGACGACGGCTCGCGCGACGACGTGGGTCGTACCGGAGCAGGAGGAGATGCTCGAGACCGCGGACGCGGTCGTGCTCGCCACGGTGAGCGATCTGCGCAGCGTCGAATCGTACGACGGCTCGCAGATCGCGACCGAAGTCACGCTGCGCGTACACGAGGGGTACAAGGGCGCGCGCGCGGGTGACCGCTTGGTGCTGCGCGAGTTCGGCGGCGCCGTCGGTGATTCGCGCCAGTGGATCTTCGGCTCGCCCGAGTACAGCGTCGGCGAGACCGTGCTCGTGTACTTGAAGGTCGACGAGACCGGCGTGCTGCGCACGCATCACCTCGGACTCGGCAAGGTGAGCGCGCGCGTCGCGAACAACGGCCGCATCTGGCTGTCGCGCGTGAGCCCGAAGGGGCGCGGGCGGCGCATCGAGTCGCTCAATCGTTTCCTGCGTCGCGTTCCGCCGACGCTGCGCAACGCCGAGCCGGTGGTCGCGAACGCGCCGCAGCTCGTCGGCCGCGCGCAGGCGACCACGCAGTTCCGCCTGATGCAGCCGGCGTCGCGCTGGTTCGATTTCCCCGTGCGCGTCTTTGGCGACCTGGTGGGGGACGCGTACATCGGCACGTCGGGCAGCCGTCAATCCGTCATCGAGGCAGCGGCCGCATGGAGCGGGCTCCCTGGCTCGACGATGAATCTTAAGTATGACGGTGAGCGTCAGGGCACCGGCTTCCAGTGCGTGCCGGGCGCGCTCACGATCTCCTTCAACGACCCGCGCAACGAGATCGACGATCCGAAGAGCTGCAGCGGCGTTCTCGCCGTCGGCGGCTTCTGCGCGAGCGGCAGCATCCGTCCGGGCACGCCGTACCAGACGATCACGTCGGGCTCGGTCGTGTTCAACAACGGCTGGAACAACTGCGGCTTCTGGAGCAAGACCGACTTCCGCAACTTCAAGGAGGTGCTGACGCACGAGCTCGGCCACGCGCTCGGTCTCGCGCACTCGGCGGACACGCACACCAGCAGCTCCTTCGTGAGCGACGCCACCATGTACTGGATGGCGCACTTCGACGGCCGCGGCGCGGGTCTGCGCGACTACGACCACGGCGCGATCGCGTACCTCTACGACTCGGGCGACACGAGCTCGGCTCCGCAGCCGACTCCGAAGCCGACCGCGACTCCGAAGCCGACGGCGACGCCCAAGCCGACGCCGACTCCGAAGCCGGCTGGGCCGACGCCGACTCCGAAGGCCGATCCGCTCGACAGCGACGGCGACGGCGTGCCGAACGCGAGCGACAACTGCCCGAACGTCGCGAACCCCGGTCAGGTGGACCGTGACGGCGACGGCATCGGCGACGCGTGCGACGCGTGCGCCGACCTGCCGAACCAGCGTCCCGACCAGGCCTGCACGCTGCTCTCGGGCAAGGCGAACATCACCGCCTCGACCCGCTCGGACGACGCGCAGATCGTCTTCGAGGGCAACTTCGGCGGTCTGGTCGACACGCGCACCGTGCCGACGATCCGCTTCGAGTTCGCGATCAGCAGCGACCAGATCCACGCCTTCGACGTCCCGGCGGGGGCGCTGCGTCCGAACCGCAACGGCACCACGGCGAGCTACAACTCGCGCAACCTCGCGGTGAGCCTGCGCCGCGCCCAGAAGGGCGGGATGCTCGTCAACCTGCGCGCGATCGCGCCGGAGGTGAAGAACCTCATCGGCAACGCGCTGGCGGTGCGGGTCGTCCTGCCGAACACGAGCGCCGCGATGATCGTGCCGTGCGCGACGCGCACGACCGGCTCGCGTAGCTTGACGCAGTGCCAGGCGAGCCAGAAGCGCAACACCGGCTCGGGCACGAGCGGCTCCGGATCGAATGGCTCCGGCACGAGCGGCTCGGGTTCGAGTGGCTCGAGCGGCGGCTCGAGCGGCACGCCGAAGCCGCCCGCGTCGCGCGGCTTCCCGCGCGGGATCGCCCGCTGAGCACGCGCTGATCGTGACCGGCGGACGGGTCGCGGGCGCTTACGACGCGCTCGCCGGCTCGTCCGCCGGCTCCGTTTCGAGCCCGGCGCCGTCAGCACCGCCTTCGCCGTGATCGGCGAGCGGGGTGGCGGTCGGCGCCGGGCTTTGCGTTGGCGCGGCGGCGTCCTCGCCGGTCGCCGCAGCGGAGCCGGCCGCGCCGGAGCTCGCTGCGTCGGAGCCGGTCGCGGCGCTGGTGATCGACTCGAAGCGCGCCGCGAGCGCCGTGAACCGCGACTCGAGCTTGGCGAGCGCGTCGTGCGCCTCGTCGAGACGCTCGCGCAGCCACTGGCGGTCCTGGTCGACGTTCTTCAGCGCGGCCTCGAGCTCGCGCACGCGCGGGCTCGTCACGATCAGGTAGTCGCCGCCGCCGGCGGTGATCAGGAAGGCCGCCGTGCCGGCGATGCCGATCAGCAGGCCGAGCAGGAGGCCGATGGTGAATCGCGTCATGAAGGTTCCCTCGTCGTGGTCGCCTGCCGGTCGCCCAGCTCGAGGACGAGCTGGCTCGGGCCCGTGGTGAAGCCCTGCGCCTCGAGCGCCGCGCGCACCTCGGGGGCGGGCAGGGCGGCGTCGATGGCGACGCAGCCGCGACGTCGCGCGCGGTCGATGGCGCAGGCGACGAGCGCCTCGGTGTCGCGCCGCGTCTGCTCGGCGCCGGCTTCGTCCCATGCGTGCACGGCATCGATGGTCGCCGTGAGCCCGCCGTGCGCGAGGCTGCGGCGGTAGATGACCGCGACCACGCCCCGCACCTCGGCCGCCCGGTCGAGCACGTAGAGGTCGGCGGCGAGCGTCTTGGTCAGCCGCCGCAGGGCGCGCACGCGGCGCTCCGGCGGCCCGCCGACGACGTGCAGCAACGCCGGGATGTCCTCGCGGCGCGCGCGACGGATGCGCTCTGGGCGGCGCTGCGGGTCCGGCTGCATGGCGGGCTCGTCTACCACACGGCCCCTGCATGTCGTAGAACGGCGCACGGAGATTGAAGAGGCGCCGTGCAACGAGCGTCCATGCGTCCTAGAAGATCACGCGCGCGACTCACGAAGCGCGCGAATCGGTCCGAAGACAGCATCGAGAAGTAACGTCGGCGGCGCGACCCCGATCGGGCGAAGGTCTCGGTTGACTTAGAGATGGCCGGGTCCTTATCGTGTTGCGACCCGGCGAGCCGGTCGAGGTCGCCGCTCGATCCTGCGGCCGATGTCGCGGGCAAGAGGGATGGCGGAATTCATGGCCAAACAAGAGAAGTCCACGGTCAAACCGAAGATCACCATCATCCCTGGGCGCGGCGTGGCCCAGACCATCAACTACCTGCTCGAGGACCGAGACGATCTCGAATGGCTGGTCGCCGTCGGACGCAACAAGAACGGCGAGATCTTCTTCTACGACACCGGCGGCGACATCGTCGAAGACCTGGGCACGCTCGACTACCTGAAGCAGCGCATCATCCGCGCCCACTTCGGCGACGAGCCGGAATGACGCGCTGAGCCAGCAGCGAGAAGGCCGTCAGTCGGGGATCGGGTCCGGGCAGAGCGCCAGAACCTCGTCGCCCTGCTCGACGAGCGGCACCGCATACAGCGCCTTGCCGCAGGCGGGACCGAAGACGCACTCGCCGCGGTCCGGCTCGTAGAGCGCGCCGTGGGTCGGGCAGACCAGGAACTCGCCCGCCTCGTCGAAGAACTGGTTCTCGACCCAGTCCATGGTCATCGGGATGTGGCGGCAGCGGTTCACGTACGCCCGCAGCTGCCCCTGCCAGTTGACCACGAAGCACTCGATCTCGCGCCCGCCGCAGCTCAGGACGAACTTCTTCGAGCGGCCGGGCGCGAGCTCGCCGGCGCGCAGGATGGGGACGCCGGATGGCCCGGATCCGCTCGCGTCGCAGCTCACGCGCTGGCTGTCTAGCGGAGGCGCGGCGCGCCCGCCACGCGCTCCATCGCGACGCGCCGGCAATCGGCGTCATGCAGCGCTCGGCCTCGCGCGGCCGATGAGCGACTTGCGGCCTCTCAGCGACGCGCCGCCTCGCGCAGCGCGGCCAGCAGCCCGGTGAGCGAGGTCGCCTCGAGCACCAGATCCGCCGACTCCGCGTAGGCCGCGAGCGCGCTGTCGCCGGTGTTCCAGCGCTCGCGCGGCTCGGGCACAGCCCAGACGACGGCGCGGACGCGGCGCGCGAGCCGCCGCAGGACGTCGGCGCGCGCCGGGCGTCGGTTGTTGCGCGCGTCGCCGAGCACGAGCAGCACCGTGCGCCGGTCGAGGATGCGCTCGGCCTGCGCCTCGAGGTCGGCGAGCGCCGCGCCGTGGTCGGAGTACGCGTGGTAGTCGAGCTCGCCCTCGGGGCGGACGTGGCCGTCCTCGAAGTCGATCGGCACCAGGCGGTCGACGAACGCGAAGCGCGTGACGCGCGCGAACGCGCTCTCGGCGCCGGCGAGGATCGTCAGCAGCAGATCGCTCGCGCGCGCGACCGAGCCCGAGACGTCGCACAGCACGACCAGGTTCGGCTTGCCGGGACGCCGTCCGCGGCGCTGCAGGTCGATCAGCGCGCCGCCGCGCGCGACCGCATGGCGGATCGTGCGTCGGATGTCGACGTGGCCGCGGCGCTCGCGGCGCTCGCGCCGTGACGTGCGCGCCGCGAAGCGCCGTCCGAGCTCGCGGGCGACGGCGCGCGCGCGGTCGAGCTCGTCCGGGTCGAGGTCGGCGAAGGGACGCTGGCGGAGCGGCGCGGGCGGAGGAGGAGGAGCGCCGGGTCGGTCGTGCACCGGTCCGTGGCGCGCCGGCAGCGCGGCGTGGCGCGAATCGGCCGGACGCTCGGCGCGCGGACGCGCGCTCTCGGCCTTCGCGCGCGGCGCTTCGCCGGCGCGCACGCCGACGCGCGGCTCGTGCGGCGACGAGAGCGCGCGGGACGCCGCCTGGGACGCGGTCTGCGCGACCGCCGGCGCGCGCGTCGGGCGCGCGTCGTCTCGCCTCTCCCGCTCTTCGCTCGCGCGCGGCGCGCCGCCGCCTCCGCCCCCCGAGCCTCCGGACGGCGCGCCCGCGTGGCCGTCGTCGCCCGCAGCACCCCGACGCCCGCGCTTGCGGCTGCGTCCGCCCGACGCCGGCAACGGCAGCAGCGGGAAGTGCTCGTCGAACGCGGCGTCGAAGGCCGCGCGGTCGTTCTCGTCCTTCACGAGAGCTGCGGCGAGCGCTTCGCGCAGCACCTCGCGCTCGACGCCGACGGCCTCCACCGCCGCCATCGCGTCGAGCGTCTCCGCGATCGAGACGCGGATCCCGACCGCGCGCAGCCGCGTGACGAAGCTCAGCAGACGCTCGCGCACGACGCCCATCCAACGCGCCGCAGGCGGCCAGTCAACCGCAGGCTCGGCGACGCGCGAGATCGAGCAGGCTGCGGGCGTCCGGTTGCGCGCACGCGGCCGTCGCTCGTATACCGAGCGGTACACGCGCGAGCCGGAACAGGAGGAGACGTGGCAGCGACCTCGAGGCGCCCGCTGAAGCAGGGCTATTTCACCGTACCCGACGATCCCGCCGAGCCGCCGCGGCTGCTCGGCACGCGCTGCGACGCGTGCGGCGAGCACTTCTTCCCGCGCCGCGCGGTGTGCGCGAAGTGCATGTCCGAGAACACGAGCGAGGTGCTGCTCGGTCCGAACGGCACGCTCTACAGCTACACCTTCGTGCACTTCCCGCTGTTCGGCTCGACCAAGATGGAGCACGTCGGCTACGGCGTCGGACAGGTCGACCTGCCGGAAGGGCCGCGCGTGCAGGTGCCGCTCGCCGGCAAGCAGGAGGACTACAAGATCGGCATGCCGCTCGTCGCCGAGCTCGAGCCGATCCGGGAGGAGGGCACGACCGAGGTGGTGATCCTGCGCTTCCGCCCGACCAGCGTCGCCGGAGGTGCGGCATGAGCAACACGAGAGAGGTCGCGATCCTCGGCGTCGGCATGCATCGCTTCGGCATGTGGCCCGACTCGAGCAACGCCGAGATGGGCCGCATCGCGGGGCTCGCCGCGCTGAAGGACGCAGGGCTCACGTTCAAGGACGTCGACGCCGCCTTCGTCGGCCAGATCTTCGCGCCGGTGATGACCGGCGTGCGCGTGATGAAGGAGTTCGGCCTCACCGGCTTGCCGGTGCAGCGGCTCGACAACGCTTCGGCGACCGGTTCGGCGTGCCTCTACGAGGCGGTCGCCGCGGTCGCGCACGGCCGCTACGACGTCGTGATGGTGCTCGGCTTCGACAAGATGACGAGCATGGTCCAGGACACGACGGCCGGCACCGATCCGGCGAATCTCGAGGACGCGATCCTGCCGGCCGCGTTCTTCGCGATGTGGGCGACGCGCCGCATGCACGAGCGCGGCACCAAGCCCGAGCACCTCGCCAAGATCGCCGCCAAGAACTGGAACAACGGCGCGCTCAACCCGATGAGCCAGCGCCAGCCCGACAAGCCGGTGAGCGTCGAGAAGGTGCTCGCGTCGCGCATGGTCGCCTGGCCGATGACGACGATGATGTCGTGCCCGATCGGCGACGGCGCGGCGTGCGCGATCGTCGGACCGGCCGACCTCGCACGCAAGCTCAACCCGGGACGCCCGGTGGTGAAGGTCGTCGCGTCGGCGCTGCAGAGCGAGCGCTACGAGCGCGGCCACCTGTTCATGGGCCCGGTCGTCGGACCAGCGCGCATGACCGTCGACACCTCGAAGGCCTGCTACGAGCAGGCCGGGCTCGGACCGAAGGACCTCGACCTCGTGCAGGTGCACGACGCCTTCGCGATCGAGGAGCTCGAGTACTACGAGCTGCTCGGCGTCTGCGCGCCCGGCGAGGCCGAGGCGTGCATCGAGCGCGGCGACTTCGAGCTCGGCGGTCGCGTGCCGTTCTCGACCGACGGCGGTCTGATCGCGCGCGGCCACCCCGGCGGTCCGACCGGGCTCGCGCAGATCTGGGAGACCACGCTGCAGCTACGCGGCGAGGCGGGCAAGCGTCAAGTGGAAAATGCGCGCACGGGGCTCTGCCACATGATGGGCGGCGGCAGCGTGTGCGTGATCCACATCCTGCAGAAGGGCTGAGCCGGAAGAGCTCCGCTCGGCGGCGGCGCTCGGCGCGCTGGACGACGGCGCGTCGAGCAGCCCCGCGCGGCGCAGCGCTGCGAGGATCCGCTCGGCCATGAGCTGATGGCCGAGGCTGCTCGGGTGGATGTGCTCGCCGAAGAGCAGGGCATTCCCCAGATGCGCGGCCTCGGTGAGCTCCGCGATCTCGAGGTACGGCACGCCGCTCGCCTCCATCGTCGCGCGCAGCGTGTCGCGATAGAGGCGCATCCGCCGGCCCTCGGGCGGGTTGGTCTGCGGATCACGGTAGACCGGGCCGACCACGAGCACCTGCGCGCCGTGCTCGCGCGCGAGCGCGACCATCGCGCCGATGTTCTCGACGTAGCGCTCGAGCGGCACGCGCGGCTGTAGCCGCGGCGGCGGGCCAGGAGGGGGCGCGCCCGGACCGTTCGCCCACCACGACCAGAGGTGGAGCAACGCCTGGCTCGAGCTCACGACGGCGCGCAGCACCGTCGGGAGGAAGCCGCGCGACATCACGACGTGGTCCGGGCTCGGCTTCAGCGACACGTCGTTGAAGCCGAAGCAGATGATGACCAGGTCGGGCTCGAGCGCGTCGATCCAGCGCTCGAGCAGCAAGAGCCCCTGGTGCGTGCTGTAGCCCGGCACGGCGAGCGCGATCACCTCGACGTCGCGCGCGGGATCCTCGGCGCGCAGCAGGCGCTCGAGGCGACGCGGGTACGGCGCGTCGTCGCGGTCGTACTGCTCGGGCGCGTCCGGGAAGACCAGCGGGATGCGGTAGCCGAAGGTCACCGAGTCGCCGAGGCAGACGATGCGGAACGTCCCCGGCCGCTTGCGCTCGATGCGCTCCGGATGGCGCAGGCCCTGCTCGTTGGTCGACACGACCGTGAAGTCCCAGATCGTGCGGTCGACGTTGGGGCGCAGCCGCCAAAACAGGACCGGGTCGCCCTCGAAGAGCGGTTGCTGGTTGCGCGGTGTCCTGTCCGGCGGATCTCCGAACAGCGTCAAGAAGAAGTCGCGGCTCGAGTAGTGCGGCAGCGTCGCGCGCACGGCGAGCTCGACGGCGCCGAGCACGGCCGCGAACACGAGGAGCGGGAGGACGATGTTGCGGACGCGCCGCGCTGCCATGGACCGACCATCGCAGCGTGCGCGGGGCGCGGATGTCAAGCGCGCCGCGGCGACGGTGGCGTCTTGCCGCCGCGGCGCGCTTGCGCTCGGGCTACGGACAGCCCGTGCCGCCGAAGTTCGTGCAGTCGTTCGGCTGGTTGCCGGCGAGCTGGTTGCCGGTGAAGGCGGCGATGACGCCTTCGTTGAAGATGCCGCCGCCGCCGAAGGTCGCGCGGTTGCTGCGGATCGTGCTGTTGCGGACGGTGAGCTTGCCCTT
This sequence comes from Candidatus Binatia bacterium, assembly GCA_036563615.1. Lineage (NCBI taxonomy): Bacteria > Candidatus Binatota > Binatia (SeqCode) > Binatia bacterium. Next base: position 43,192 of record DATCMB010000014.1, on the reverse strand, counting down.
CGCGCCGCTCGACGCGTCGTTGTAGATCGCGCCGCCGGCGCCGCCGAACTCGATCGTGCCGTTCAGCCCGGCCGCGTTGCTCTCGAGGGTCGTGCGCTCGAGGACGATCTCCTTGCCCGCGGTGTTGAAGATCGCCGCGCCGAAGCCGTCGGTCGCGTTGCTCAAGAAGACGGTGTCCTTGATGGACAGCAGCGTCGCGGTGTTTTGCAGGGCGCCGCCGAGACCGACCTGGCAACCCGTGCCGCTGCACAGCGAGCGGTTGCGGGCGAAGCGGCTCCCCATCACGTTGGACTCACTCCCGGCCAGCAGGGCGATCGCGGCGCTGCGGCAGCTCGTGCCCTCGCAGCGCGACTCGTTGGACTCGAGCACGGTGCTGCTCAGAGTCACCTCCTGCGAAGAGAGCCGGACGAGCTGCTCGACGAAGCAGCGTGCACCGGTGCAGCTCAGCACGTTCTGGTCGATGTCCGTCGTGAGAAGCGTGACCAGAAAGGGCGCGACGGCGGCGAGAACGCCGCGCGCTTCGCAGTCGGAGTTCGCGCAGCCGACGGCGTTGTCGCGCACGAGGCTCTCCTCGACGTCGATCCGGCCCGCGCTCGCGAACAGATCGACGACGTCGAGGAGGATGCAGCCCTCGCCGATGCAGGCGACGGCGCTGTCGAGCACGCTCGAGTCGAAGACGGTGACGCTGTCGACGCCGTCGACGTCGAGCACCGAGCCGGCACGGCAGCCGGGGCTGTCGCAGAAGACCTTGTTCGCCTCGAGCGCCGCGCCGTCGATCTCCACCGACGTGCCGGCGGCGAAGATCGTGCCGCGCGTGGCGCAGGCGTTGCCTCTGCAGCGCGCGAGGTTGTCGATCCCCGCGAGCTCGCGCAGCACGAGGCGCTCGCGCGCATCGACGGAGAGCACGCTCCTCGCGATGCACTTCTCGCCGTTGCAAGAGCTCTGCGTGCCCTCGACGACCGCATCTTCGAGCAGGATGCCGCGCCCGAAGAGATCGATCTGACCTCCGAGGGCGCACTCCGCTCCCTCGCAGGAGCTGTCGTTGGTCTGGGCGCCGATCTTGGTCAAGACGACGTCCCCGGAGCCGCCCTGCGCTGCGAAGACGGGGCGTGTTGCGCACGCATCGCCGAAGCAGCGCGTCTCGTTCGTGCTGATCTCGACGTCGTGGATCGTCGCGCCCTCGCGGCCGAGCAGGCCGTAGAGCGGGGCGACGTCGCAGCCGTCGCCGACGCACGAGGCGCGGCTGTCCGTCAGGTCGAGGATGTTGGCCGTGATGGTCCGCGCCGTGACGCTGATGGCGCCCCCGGCGATGCACTGCTCGTCGAAGCAGGTCGACGAGTTCTTCGTGACCGTGGTCCTCTGGAGGGCAAAGTCTGCGACGGCAGGGCCCGCCGCGCGGTACATGACGATGGCCGACGTTCCGGCCGCGCAGCGTGAGCCCTCGCAGCTCGTCGAGTTGAGCGCGATCTTCGAGCGCCGGATCACCAGCGCCCCGCGCCGACGGCGCGGATCGCAGCGCCCTGGCGGTCGTCGTTGCAGCTCTCGCCGACGCACTTGGCCGTGTTGCGCACGACCGCGGCGCGCTCGATCGTGAGCTGCCCGGGGCCGTTCATCTCGATGGCGCTCGCGCCGGTCGCGCAGCCGTCGCCCGTGCAGCCGACGTCACCCCGGGTGATGGTCATGTTGACGAGGAACGCGTCCACCCCGCCCCTCGCCTGAGGGTCGACGTGGAACACGCGGTCGCCGTCGCCGACGACGTTGAGCTTCCCGATCCTATTCTTGACTTTGGTCTTGAAGCCTCTGCCCTCGATGCGGACCGACTCGGCGATGTCGAGGTCGCCGCCCAGATCGAGGTCGTCGCCCGCTCCGCCGAGCTTCAGCACGTAGCCGCCGCGGCGCAGCTTGATGACGTCGACCACCGGGTGCGGATCGCCCGCGACGCATTCGCCCGGGGTGCGTCCCGAGGGCCTGTTCGTGTTCGCCGCGGTGACCGCCTCGCGCAGCGAGCAGCGGCCGTCGTCCGCGACAACGTCCTTCTTCATCGTCACCTGGATCGTGGCGGCCCTCGCGGCGTCGGCGCCGCCGAGCGCGAGGACCAGGAGGCTCGCCAGGGCGAGCCGGATGGTGCTCGGGTTCATGATCACTCTCCCTCCCGCCGTGTGGCGGCACGTTCGTCCGGGAGAGGACGACGCAACGCGCCCTGCCGATTGCAGGCGGCCGACCTCTCGCGCGCCGCCGCAATCGGCGCGGCGGTTCTGCGCGTCCTTCGCGACGGATCGACGACGCGACGAGGAGGGAGACAACCATGCGCTTGACGAACCTGCGGCGGTCCGTGCCGGTCGCCGCCTTGCTGCTTTCGATGCTCTCGACCTCGGGCTGCCTCTTCTTCGAGGCCCCGCAGCCGGCCGTGCCGCTCACCGCCGACGAGCAGAAGCGCGTCGTGGCGTGCCACAAGGTGATCGCCAAGCAGAGCGTCAAGCTCGCGAGCACGATGATGCAGCAGCTCGACCGCTGCGCGAACGAGGCGCTCGCGCTCTCGCTCGAGAGCGAGCGCGAGCTCGACGGCTCGAACGTCGCCGACTACGTGCGGCGGCGCCAGCAGGTCGCGGCGCGCTGCGAGGCCGGCTACGCGCGCATCGGACGGGTGACGACGCGGATGATCGACACGATCGCCGCGCGCTGCGCGAGCGTCGAGAGCCTCGTCGTCGCGGACGTGTCACGCGGCGATCCGCTCGGCTGGAAGACGCTGGATGCGTTCATCGAGCAGCTGAGCGGCGACGACCTCATCGGCTCGATCGAGGACGTCGCCGGGCTCGCGTGCTCGGGGACGGTGGAAAGCCTCGAGCGTCGCATGCCGCAGATCCTGCCGCGCGCGAGCGACCTGCTGCACACGTACCACGGCATCCACGACTACGACGAGGCGCAGGAGTACCTGCGCTCGTTCCTCGACCCGCGCTGCGGCGCCATGCTCGAGAGCTGAGCGGATCCGTCGCGCGGTCGGGGACGAACGCGTCCCGACCGTCCGACGTGCGGCGTGGCGCGAGCGCGCGCCCGCGAGCGGCCGACGCTCTGGCTAGGCCGCCTCGCGCCCCGCGCTCGCGCCCATCTCCGCGCGCCAGCGCGCGCGGATCATCTCGGTCGTCTCGCGCGAGCCGTCGGGGCTCCAGCCCGGCGGTCCGAAGAGGTAGCCCATCACCTCGCGCAGCGAGCGCGCGGTGCGCAGATCGCGCAGGATCGCCGCCCACTCGTGAAACGCGATGCGCAGCGGGTTGTAGGTCGAGATGTTCTTGACGATGCCGTAGCGCGGCGGATCGGCGGCGGTCTCGGCGACGAAGGTGCCGAACAGGCGATCCCAGACGATCAGCACGCCGCCGTAGTTGGCGTCGAGGTAGCGCGGGTTGGTCGCGTGGTGCACGCGGTGGTGGCTCGGCGTGTTGAGCACGAGCTCGAGCGGAGCCGGGAGGCGGTCGATCGCCTCGGTGTGGATCCAGAACTGGTAGAGCAGGCTCGTCGCCGTGAAGAACAGCACCACGTCCGGCGGGAAGCCGATCAGCACGAGCGGCAGCCAGAAGATGAAGCCGAGCGTCGCCTTGCCCGTCCACGTCTGGCGCAGCGCGGTCGACAGGTTGTAGCGCTGCGAGGAGTGGTGCACGACGTGGCTCGCCCAGAACCAGCGCCGCTCGTGCGACACGCGGTGGAACCAGTAGTAGGCGAGGTCCTCGGCGAAGAAGCACGCGACCCAGACCCACCACGCGTGGCCGAGGTCGAAGAGCCGCAGCTGGTGGACGCCGACGAACGCCGCGACCACCAGCGAGCCGATCAGCGCGCTGACGATCACGCTGCCCACGCCCATCGTCAGGCTCGCCGCGGTGTCGCGCGGCTCGTAGCGCACGCGGCGCCCGCGCTTGCCGGCCCAGAGCTCGAGCAGGATGCAGGCGATGAATCCCGGCACGGCGTAGAGGACGAGCTGCGACGATTCCATGGTCCGGCCCTCGAATGCGTTACGTGTTGTCGACGAGCTCGCGTGCGAGACGCCGGAGCTCGGCCAGCACCGCCCGATCCCCCTCGCGCTCGCCGTACAGCCCGCGCGCGACGGCCATGCCGAGCATGGCGTCGAGGATCAGGTCGAGCAGCACGGTGAAGCGCGCGCCGTGCTTCGCCGCCTCGGGGAAGTACTCGCGCGCGAGCTTCATCACGTTCTCGCGGTGGCGCGCGGCGACCGGCGCGAGCGCCGCGCGCAGCTCGGGGTCGGTGCGCGCGGCGAGGTAGAGGTCGAGCGCCGCGAGGTGACGCGGCTGGAGGAACATCTTCCACAAGAGGTCGACCGCCGCCTCGACGCGATCGGCGTCGGGCGGGATCGCCGCGAAGCCCTCGCGGTACGCGTCGGTCAGGCCCTGGAAGACGTGCTGCACGGCGGCACCGATGAGCTGCGCGCGCGTGCCGAAGTGGTGGAGCTGCGCGCCGCGCGACACGCCGGCACGCTCGGCGACGACCGTCGTGGTGGTGCCGCCGTAGCCGAGCTCGACCAGCGACTCGACCGCCGCGTCGAGCAGCCGCGCGCGCGTCGTGGCGCTGCGCTCTTCCTGCGTGCGGCGAGTGGCGGGCGCGGCCTTCGGCATGGCCCGGCACCGCTATCGCGAAGGAAACAAACAGTCAAGCTTGCTTGTAAGTTTTCTGCGCCGCTCCCGCGAGCGTCTCGTAAGCCTGCGACAGCGCAGCAGATTTCTCAGGTCCGCGGATGGCCCGGACGCTCGCCCGGCGGCACCAGGACGCAGTGCGTGCCGCGGTAGATCGTCGGGATGCACTTGTTGCAGTGGATGCAGGTCGCGTCCGCCGTCTCGCCGCGCTGCCAGCGCGCGATCAGGTCGGGCTCGCGCAGCAGCGCGCGCCCGAGCGCGACGAAGGCGAAGCCCTCGCCGAGCGCGCTGCGCACGGTGTCGAGGCGGTTGATGCCGCCGAGCAGCACGAGCGGCACCGACAGCGCGTCGCGGAAGCGGCGCGCGAGCGGCAGGAAGTACGCCTCCTCGAACGGGTAGCTCGGCAGGAAGCGCTTGCCGAGCAGCCGGAACGCCGTGCGGATCGGCTGCGGGAACGACGCCGCCATCTCGGCGATCGGCGCGTCGCCGCGGAACATGAACATCGGGTTCTTGAGCGAGCTGCCGCCGGTGAGCTCGAGCGCGTCGAGCGCACCGTCGGATTCGAGCAGGCGCGCGGCCTCGATCGCGTCCTCGAGCGCGACGCCGCCCCGGAAGCCGTCCGCCATGTTGAGCTTCGCGAGCACGGCCATCGAGTCGCCGACCGCGTCGCGCACTGCGCGCACCACCATGCGCGGGAACTCGACCCGGTTCGCGACGCTGCCGCCGAAGCGATCTTTTCGCTTGTTGAGCGCGGGCGAGAGAAACGCGCTCAGCAGGTAGCTGTGCCCGAGGTGCACCTCGATCGCGTCGAAGCCGGCGTCGCGCAAGAGCGACGCGGCCGACGCGAAGTCGCGCACGATGCGCTCGATGTCGCGCTCGTCGACCGCGCGCGTGAAGCGCATCGCCAGCGGGCTGAACTGGCGCGACGGCGCGAGCCCGCGCCGTCCCGTCGCCGCGGCGACGGGTCCCGCGTGCCCGATCTGCGCGGAGATCGCGGCGCCCTCGGAGTGCACCGCGTCGGCGAGCCGACGCAGCCCGGGCACGGCCGCCGGACGCACGACGATCTCCGCCGGCGCGCCCTGACCGTCCTCCGACACCGCGAGGTACGCGACCGTGGTCATCGCGACGCCGCCCGCGGCCATCGTGCGGTGGAAGTCGATGAGGCGGTCGGTGACCAGGTTGTCGCGCGCCATGCCCTCGAAGGTCGCCGCCTTGAGGAAGCGGTTGCGCAGGCGCAGCGGGCCGAGCTGCGCGGGCGCGAACGGATCGACGGCGTGCGGCGTGCTGCTCGTCATGGTCGTGCGCCGGCGCGGGCGCCGGCTCGCCGACGCGTATCAGCGCCCGCGCCGCGGTCGCAAACGGAAGGACGTATTCGCACAACGGCTGCCGACACGCATTCGCGCCCACGACCGCTCGCCCGTGCCCGCTTGCCCGCGCCCGCACGCCAGCGCGGCGCCGCAGCGCCTCTCGACGGCGCCCGGCGCATTCGGCAGACCTGATCACCGTGGACGACGCTCGAGAGGACGAACAGGAACAGCTCGCACGCGCGATCGCGCTCCTGCGGAACAGCCGCCGCGCGCTCGCGCTCACCGGCGCCGGGCTCAGCACCGAGTCCGGCATCCCCGACTTCCGCAGCCCGGGTGGCGTCTGGGAGCGCTACCGACCGATCGAGTACGGCGAGTTCCTGCGCTCGGAGGCCGCGCGGCGCGAGCACTGGCGGTACAAGCGCGAGACCATCCCGCCCATGCTGCGCGCCCGGCCGAACGCCGGGCATGCGGCGCTCGCGCGCCTCGAGCACGCGGGCCGGCTCGCCGCCGTCGTGACGCAGAACATCGACGGCCTGCACCAGGCGGCGGGCAGCATGAAGGTCCTCGAGCTGCACGGCACGAACCGCGCCGCGGTGTGCCTCGAGTGCAACGCGACCGAGCCCATCGAGCCGGTGCTCGAGCGCCTGGAAGCGGGCTGCGAGGTGCCGCGCTGCCTCGCGTGCGACGGCATCCTCAAGCCCGCGACGGTGTCCTTCGGACAAGCGCTGCCGCGCGACGTGCTCGAGGAGTCGATCCGGCTCGCGAGCGCGTGCGACTGCCTGCTCGCGATCGGCTCGTCGCTGCAGGTGCAGCCGGCGGCGTCGCTGGTCGACGTCGCGAAGCAGGCGGGCGCGAGCGTCGTCATCCTCACGCGCTCGGCGACGCCGTACGACCCGATCGCCGACGCGCGTCTCCGCGCCGCGCTCGGCACGACGCTGCCCGCGCTGGTCGACGGCGTCCTCGGGCGCCCGTCGTGAGCGCGCGGCTCGGGTTCGGGGTCGCGCTGCCGAACTACGGTCCGCTCGCTCGGCCGGACGCCCTGCTGCGGCTCGCGCGCCGCGCGGAAGCGCTCGGCGTCGACTCGGTGTGGGTCGCGGATCATCTCGTCGCGCCGGTCGAGGTCGCGAGCGTCTACCCGTTCGACCGCAGCGCGAATCCGAAGCCCGGCGACATGGGCGTCATCGAGCACTTCTACGAGCCGCTCACGACGCTCGCCTTTCTCGCCGGCGCGACCGAGCGCGTCCGGCTCGGGGTGAGCGTCTACGTGATGCCGTACCGCAACCCGGTGGTGACGGCGAAGATGGTCGCGACGCTCGACGCGCTCTCCGGAGGCCGCGTCATCTTCGGCGTCGGCGTCGGCTGGCTGCGCGAGGAGTTCGCGGCGCTGGGCCAGGACGCGCGTCACCGCGGACGCGTCACCGACGAGTACCTCGAGGTGTGCCGGCGGCTCTGGCGCGACGAGGTCGCGTCGTTTGCGGGGCGGCACTACGTGCTGCCGGCGGTGCGCAGCGGCCCGAAGCCGGTGCAGCGCCCGTTGCCGCCGATCTGGGTCGGCGGCAACTCGCAAGCGGCGCGCGAGCGCGCGGTCGCGCTCGGCGACGGTCTGCACCTCATCGACCTCTCACCGGACGAGGTCGCAGCGCACGCTACGGAGCTGCGCGCGGCGCTCGCGCGCGCCGGGCGGGATCCGGCGTCGTTCACCGTCAGCGTGCGCAAGGGCATCCTGGTGCGCGACGCGGACCGCGACGACGACCGTCCGCTCTACGGCACGCGCGACAAGATCCGGCGCGACGTCGAGGCCTACGCCGACGCCGGCGTCGGCTACCTCGTGAGCAACCTGCGCCAGGCGCGCTCGGTCGAGGCGCTCGAGGAAGCGCTCGCGCAGGCGGCGGACGCGATCCTCGGCGCTTGAGACCTCGACGAGTGCGGCGCGCCGGCGTGCGGCGCCGTGACCTTCAGCCGAGCTTCAGCCGGTCGTGCGCGCGAGCACGACGGTCCACGGGATGACCGCCATCGTCAAGTACACGACCGCGAGGTAGGCGAGCCCCGGCTCGACCAGCCGGTGGTGGCCGCGCCGGTAGAGCAGGAAGAGGCAGCCCAGCGCGACCGCCTTCATCGCGACCAGCCCCGGCCCGTGGCCGAGCGACTCCATCGCCCAGCGCACGAGCGGATTGCCCTCGGCGAAGCCGCGCGCGACGCCGAGCGCGGTCACGTACCCGTCGGCGACCTGCAGCGCGACGTTGGTCAGCAGCAGGGCTTTGAGGCGGTCGAGCGGAGCGAGGAGCGAGAGCACGCGCGCCCGCCGAGCAAGCTCCGCACCAGAAAGACCTCCGATTTGCCGAGGCTTCCGGTGGCGCGGATCGCGCAGCTCTGCACGATCGGGTCGCAAATCATCGCGCTCCTGCGATGAGCGCTGCGATCTTGCCTTGCGCCTTGCGCACGTCCTCCTCGTGCTTGAGCAGCAGGCCTTCGGTCGCGCGCACCGCGGCGGGATCGAGCTCCGTCACGCCCATCGCGACCAGCGCGCGCGCCCAGTCGAGGGTCTCGGCGATCGACGGCGCCTTGCGCAGGTCGAGCTTGCGCAGCCCGGCGACGAAGCGTGCGATGTGACCGGCGAGCGCCGCGTCGAGCCCCGGAACCTTCTCGGCGACGATCGTCGCCTCGATCGCGGGACCGGGGAAGTCGATGAAGACGTGCAGGCAGCGCCGGCGCAGCGCCTCCGACAGCTCGCGCGCGCGGTTCGAGGTCAGGACGACGACCGGCGGGTGCTTCGCGCGCACGGTGCCGAGCTCGGGCACGCTCACCTGGAAGTCGCTCAGCACCTCGAGCAGGAAGGCCTCGAACTCCTCGTCCGCCTTGTCGATCTCGTCGATCAGCAGCACGACGCGGCGGGGCGCCGAGATCGCGCGCAAGAGCGGCCGCTCGAGCAGGTACTCGCGCGAGAAGATGTGCTCCGAGACCTCGCTCCACGGACGGCGCTCGGCCTGATCGCTCTGAATGCGCAGGAGCTGCTTCTGGTAGTTCCACTCGTAGAGCGCGCGCGCCTCGTCGAGCCCCTCGTAGCACTGGAGCCGCACGAGCTCGGTGTCGAGCAGCTGCGCGAGCACCTTGCCGATCTCGGTCTTGCCGGCCCCGGCCGGTCCTTCCGCGAGGAGCGGCTTGCCGAGCTTGACGGCGAGGAAGATCGCGGTCTCGACGCGGCTCGTGGTGAAGTACTTGAGCCGCGCGAGCCCCTCGCGGATCTGCTCGAGCGTCGGCGCGTCCATCGACATGCGAACGCCTCCTACCAGACTCAAGCCGCGCCTGGCGACGCCTGCGTGCGACGTCTTTGCGCTGCGGAGGTCCGGTGGTACGGACGACGCCCGCATGGAGCTCCGCAAAGCGCCGTCCGCTCGCGAGGAGAGCGCGCAAGCTAGACCTCTCCGCATCGCGATCCTCGGGACGCGCGGCATCCCGGCCGCGTACGGCGGCTTCGAGACCTTCGCGGAGCAGCTCGCGGTGCGCCTCGCCGTGCGCGGACACCAGGTGACGGTGTACGGGCGCACGAACAGCGTCGATCCGACGCTCGACGGGCAGCTGTACCGCGGCGTCCGTCTGGTCGTGCTGCCGGCGCCGACGCGCAAGCACCTCGAGACCGTCGTGCACACCTGGCGCGCCGCGCGCCACGCGTGCCGCGAAGAATTCGACTTTGCGCTCGTGTGCAACAGCGCGAACTTCGGCGTGCTGCCGCTCCTGCGCCGCGCCGGCATCGCGACCGCGCTCGCGGTCGACGGCATCGAGAGCGAGCGGCGCAAGTGGGGCGTCCTCGGACGCAGCTTCTACCGCCTCGCCGCCGTGCTCGGTCCGCGCTTCAGCGACGTCGTGGTCGCCGACTGCCGCGTGATCGAGCAGCACATCCGCGCGCGCGGCGTCCGCAACGTGACGATGATCGCCTACGGCGCGTTGCCGCCGGCGGCGCGCGGCACGGGCACGCTCGAGCGTCTCGGCGTCACGCCCGGACGCTACGTGCTCTACGTGAGCCGCCTCGAGCCCGAGAACAACGCCGACGTCGTGATCCGCGGCTACCTCGCCTCGGGGGTCGAAGAGGAGCTGGTCGTGGTCGGCGACGCGCCGTACGCGGACGCGTACAAGGCGCGGCTGCGCGAGCTCGCGGCGCGGAGCCCGAAGGTCAAGATGGTGGGCGCGGTCTACGGCGCGGGCTACGACGAGCTGCGCGCGCATGCCGCCTGCTACGTGCAGGCGACCGACGTCGGCGGCACGCACCCGGCGCTGCTCGAGGCGATGGCGGCTTCACTGCCGGTGATCGCCAACGACATCCCGGAGCACCGCGAGGTGCTCGGCGACGCGGGCTGGTACTACGCGAAGAACGATCCGGACGACCTCGCCGCGCGTCTGCGCGAGGTGCTCCTGCTGCCGGGCGCGGAGCAGGCGCGCAAGGAGCGCTCGCGCGCGGCGCTCGCACGCGTCACCGCGCTCTACGATTGGGAGCGCGTCACCGACGACTACGAGCGGCTCGCGCGGCGTCTCGCGCGGCGCGGCGCCTGACCGTCGAGCTCGTCGTACAGCGTCCGCGCTGCGGCGAGCTCGGGCGGCGCCGGCTCGGCGGTGAACGGCGCGCAAGCTTCGTCGAGCAACCGTCGTGCGTCCGCGTGGCGGCCTTGCGCGGCGTGCAGCTCGGCTGCGGCGAGCGCGGTGCGCAGCGTCCACAGGTGCGCGCCCTGCGCACGCGCGATCTCGAGCGCGCGCGCGAAGGCTGCCGCCGCGCCGGCGTCGTCGCCGCGGCGCAGGAGCGCCGTGCCGCGCAGGCGGTGCAGCTCGGCCGCGTGCCGCATCTCGCTCGAGCGTTCGGTGAAGGCGAGCGCCGCGTCGATCTCGTCGAGCGCGCTCGCGACGTCCCCTTGTTCGAGCAGCACCTCGACGAGCAACCCGCGGAACAGCGACGTCGCGAGCAGCTGGTCGTGCGCCTCGTACGCGGCGATCCCCGCGCGCACCGCCTCGGCGTCGCGGTCGGCCCAGCCGCGCACCAGCGTCGCGACCACAGTGTGGATCGGAAACTCGTGCTCGAGCGCGATCTCGGCGGCGGAGTCGGCCTGCGTCCGCGCGCGCTCGCGCTCGCCCGCGGTGGCGAAGTACTGCGCCGCGACCTCGCGCGCGTAGGACAGGTTGTACGGGTTGCCCGCCGCCTCGGCATACTCGAGCGCGCGCGCGATCCACTCGTGTCCCTCGCCCGGACGCCCCTCGAGCAGCGCGCTGAAGCCGAGCATCGTGCGGCACACGACCGTCGGATCGAGCGGCAGCGACGGCATGTCCGGCGTCCACAGCGCCTGCGCGCGCGTCAGGTGCTCGCGTGCTGCGGGCACGTCGCCCAGGTTGAAGAGCGTCGAGCCCAGCGTGACGTGGCCGAGAAACGAGAAGAACGGCACCTGCAAGCGCTCGGCGGTCGCGAGCAGGTCTTCGGCGATCGCCTTCGCGCGCGGCAGCTCGGCGCGCATGACGTGGAACGTGTAGAGGGCGCCGTGCGCTTGCACGCGCGCGAGCGGCTGATCGAGGCGGTCCGCGACCTCGAGCGCGCGGCGGTGCGCCGCGACGGCGTCGTCCGACGCGCAGCCGCGCGCCGCGAAGTACGCGCCGCCGAGGTCGAGCAGGCACCCGAGCTCGGTGCGCAGGCGATCCTCGGTCTCCGGCAGCCGGCCGAGGTGCTCGAGCGCCGCCTGGACGTGCGTGATCACCTCGCGGTCGGCGAAGCGGCGCTTGGCGGCCGCCGCGGCTTCGCGGTGGTAGCGCGCGGCGCGCGCGTCGTCGCCGGCGCGGGAGAAGTGGAAGGCGAGGGTGGGCGCGATCTCGCCGCTGCGCTCGCCGTACGCGCGCTCGAGGCGCTCGCCGATCGCCGCGTGCAGGCGACGGCGCGCGGTCGGCGCGAGCGCGCGGTCGATCTCTCCGCGGAAGAGCGAGTGGCGGAACGCGTAGCGCGCGCTCACCGTGCCGTCCGGCCAGCTCGCGAGGCCCGGCAAGGGGACCAGGAAGCCGAGCGCGGTGAGCGACGTGCACGTCGTCTCGGCGACGTCCGGCGAGTCGCCCGTCGCGGCCGCGACCGCGGCGACCGCGAACTCGTTGCCGACGATCGACGCGGCATCGAGCACGCTGCGCTCGTCCGGCGAGAGGTGACCGAGCTGCTGCTGCGCGAGCTGCCGCACGCTGTCCGGGACGACGTCCGTGAGCGGCGCCGTGAGGCACCAGCGCCCGTCGCGGACGGCGAGGATGCCGCGCGCCTCGAGCGGGTAGATCAGCGACGCGAGGAACAGCGGGTGGCCGTCGGTGCGCGCGTAGAGCTCGCGTGCGACGGCCGGGTCGACCTCGTGGCTCGAGAGCTTTCGCGCGACCCAGGTCTCGGTGTCGGCGCGCGTCAGGAGCTCGAGCGCGATCTCCGTGCAGCGCTCGCGCGCCTGCAGGCTTTGCTTGACGCCTTTCAGCGGATGGTCGCGCAGCGCGACGTCCACCGGACGGTAGCTGCCGATCAGCAGCAGGCGCGCGGGCTTGGTGCGCTGCGCGAGGTAGGCGAGGGCGTCGATCGTCGAGGTGTCGCTCCAGTGCAGGTCCTCGAGCACCAGCACGAGCGGACGCTCGGCGGCGAGCGTCTCGAGCATCTCGGCGAGCTCGCGCAGCATGCGGTCGCGGCTCGGTGAGACGACGCGGCGGCGGATCGCCTCGGCGCGCGCGTCGTCGATGAGCGCGGGCATCTGCAGGAGCCAGCTCGGCGCCCAGCGCTCGAAGGTCGCGACCACCTCGCGGCCGTCCGCCTCGCGGCTGAGCCGCCCGAGCAGGTCGAGGATCGGCAGGTAGGCCTCGCTGTCGCCGATCAGCTCGACGCACTGCCCGAGCGCGACCCGGGCGCGGGTCGTCGCGCGGAGCTCTTCGGCGAAGTGCTCGAGCAGCGTCGTCTTGCCGAGCCCGGGCTCGCCGGTGACGAAGACGACCTGACGCAGCCCCGAGTCGGCGCGCGCGTACGCGCGACGCAGGGCCGCGAGCTCGCGGTCGCGTCCGACCAGCGTCGTCGCCGGCGTCGCGTCCGTGTCGGCGTCGTCCTCGACCAGGAGGCGGTAGCCGCGCCGGCCCACGGTCTCGAGCACCGCCGGGCGACATCCGTCGTCGCCGAGCGCGGCGCGGATCTCGCGGATGCAGACGCGCAGCACGGTCGCGCTCACCGTCGTGTCGGGCCAGCAGGCGCGGAACAGCTCCTCCTTGGTGACCAGCCGTCCGCGCCGGCGCACGAGCTCGCAGAGCACGGCGAACGACTTGGCGCGCAGCCGGATCTCGCTGTCGCCGTGCCAGAGCCGGCCGGCGGCTTCGTCGAGGCGGAAGGGGCCGAAGGTGGTCATCGGGACATCGTGCTGCAGGCGGGTCGGGCGCGGGCGATGCGAGGGTACGGCCCGGAGCGGAGATCGTCCACCGTTCGTCCGCGCGCGCGGGTTGAACGCAAATCGAACGCTTTCTCCCTGTTCCGCTCGAAGGTTTCGGCGCTACCCCGGCCGGCCATGAGCACCGACAGCCGATCCTTCTCCACGAGCGCGGCCCACACCGTCCGCTTCCCCGCGGCCCGCGCCTTCCTCGTCCAGTTCGGCGGCGAGGCGCCGCTCGACGGCCGCGCCGAGCACCTCGCGTCCGGCGAGGCGATCCGCTTCGACTCCTGGACCCGCCTCCAGCAGTTCGTCGAGCGCCGGCTCGAGGAGGACCGGTCGTGATGGCCGCCGGAACGTCGGAGAAGCGTCGGGCGCGCGAGCCCTGGATCCGCGCCTCGTGGTGGTCGGTGCTCGCCGTCACGCTGGCGCTCACCCAGGTGGTTCCGCTGCCCGTGCTCGGGGTGCGCAGGGCGCACGCCGATTCGAACGCGAACGGCATCTGCAGCTCGATCTGCGAGCCGCTGCCCGAGGGCGGCATCATGTGCATGCAGGATCCGAACGACCCCGACTGCAACGGCGGCGGCGGCATCCCGCTCATCCAGTTCTGCCACTGCGCCGACCTGACCTCGTTCCCGATCCAGGGCACGCCGAACGCGGAGGTCTGCAACCAGCCCGACACCTGCCTGAACCACGGCGGCTGGGCCGACGGCGAGCCCGGCACGTGTCAGTGCCGCGACGGCTTCAGCCTCTCGATCCACGGACAGCCGAGCGACGCGGTGTGCGGGCCGATCTGCACGGGCCACGGCGGCTGGATCGACGGCGACGACGACATCGAGATCGCGCATCTGCGCTTCTTCCGCAGGCCGGAGGCGAAGCTGCGCATGTACGACCCCGACACCGGCGCGGTGACGCGCGACGAGACCTTGCCCGCGACGCAGGCGCTGTACGCGGTCGAGCAGGGCGCGATCGACGACGTCCTCGCGCGCCACGGGCTGCCGGCGAGCGAGCGCGACCGGGTCGCGATCTGGGCGCGCGACCAGGTGCGCGCGGAGATCTTCGGACGCGTCCTCGAGATCCTGCTCAAGCCCGCGAACCAGCGCAGCGAGGACGAGCAGCGCGTTCACGACTGGCTCGAGATGCTCGTCTGGCAGCGCCGCATCGACGTCGCGCAGAACGCGCTCGACCAGTTCCACTCGCTCCACTACGCGGTCGAGTACGCGACCTGCGACTGGCACTCGCCCAACACGACCGTCGTCACGCTCGGGCGCGACGAGAACGGCAACCTCAAGAACTTCGTGACGACCGGCTGCTCGCCCGGCGTCGACGGCATCCCGAACACCGACCCGACGCCGAACGAGGGCACCGACGAGGAGATCGCGCTCGGCCTCGACGACGGCGAGACCTGCTTCGCGTTCGACAACTTCCTGCGCCAGCACTACGACAACATGACGTCGATGCGCTGCGCCGGCGTGCCGACGCCGTTCGACGTCTTCGCGGTCTTCGGCCACCCGACGGTCGAGCAGTTCCTCGAGTACGGCTACGCGCTCGCCGACCGCGACGTGATCGTCACGCCGGGCTTCACCTCGGTGCTCGGCAACACCTACAAGGCGCTCGCGTTCAGCATCGGCGCCGGGACGTCGCTGGTCGCGGCCGGCGCCATCGGGCGCGCGATCTACGCGGCGGGCGGCTGGACCGCGTTCGCGAACACGTTCTTCCCGTTCGCGGGGCGGTCTGCCTACGTCGCGTCGAAGACGCTCACCGAGGCGGGCAAGACGGTCGCGAGCAGCATCCGGCTCGTCTCGGCGCTCGGCGCCGCGGCGGTCGTTCTCGAGGTGATCTTCGCGATCGTCACCGCGGTCACGACGCTGCTCGACATCATCGAGTTCAGCGAGCTGCCCATCAAGCTCAAAAACATCGTGCGCACCGCGCAGGGCGAGACCGAGACGACCTACCAGGTGTCGGAGAACTACACCTTCACCTCCGGGCGGCCGAACCTCGCGGCGCTGGCGCAGAGCGACGCGGGCAAGCAGGAGATCTTCCGCGTCCTGGTCGCGACCATGGCGCCGGAGATCGATCTCACGAACGAGGTCGCGCCGCCGCACGACACGACGCTCACCTGGGCGATCCGCGACCAGAACGGCAACCCGGTCGTCACCGGCACCCCGGAGACGCGCCACCTGCTGCAGTACAAGGCCTGGGACGGCAGCGCGCCCTACGAGCTCCAGCGCGCGAGCCTGTTCCACGGCTGGCTCAACACCGAGGCGACGCTCGAGAACGGCACCCCGGTGCGCGCACTCGACCTGGGCCTCGACTACAAGGCCTGCGACGGCAAGGAGCGCCGCGCGTGGCGCGTGCCGAACGACGAGTTCGTCACGGTCGCGATGGGCGACACGCTCGAGGACGCCGACCCCGCCGACACCGAGCAGGGCAAGTGGTTCTCGTACCTCGACTGGAGCGGCGCGTGCCGCAGCGCGCGCATCAACCACCGTCCGACGGCGACCGGCATCGTCGCGAGCGGCTCGACGGTCGAGGGCGGCACGCAGAGCTTCTCCGCGACCGGCTCGGACGCGGACGGCGACGTCGTGTCCTTCGTGTGGGAGTTCGGCGACGGCGCGACCGCGAGCGGCAGCTCGGTGACGCACGCGTTCGCGAACGAAGGAACGTACGTCGTGCGCGCGACCGCGGTCGACGCGTTCGGCGCGCACGGCAGCAGCAGGACGACGCAGGTGACGGTGACGAACGCTCCGCCGAGCGGGCGCCTCGTCGTCCCCGAGGAGCCCGTCAAGCACGGCGAGCCGTTCGTGGTCTCGGTCGCCGACGCGACCGATCCGTCGCCCGCGGACCGCGCGGCCGGCTTCTCGTACGCGTTCCGCTGCCCGAACGACGCCGACTTCGGTCCGTGGAGCGAGCCGACGACGGGCGTCGCCGAGACCACCTGCGTCGCGACCACGCTCGGCGACAACGCGGTCGCCGCGCGCATCCGCGACCGCGACGGCGGCATCACCGAGCTCAACGGCACGGTGACGGTCGACAACGTCCCGCCGACGATGCTCGCGATCGAGCTGCCGGATGCGCCGATCATCCCGGACCGTCCGTACACGGTGAGCGCGCGCTTCACCGACGTCCTGCCCGAGGGCACCTACACGGTGACGCTCGACTGGGGCGACGGCACGCAGTCCACCGCGACGTCGCCGATCGACGGCGAGGAGGGCAGCGTGAGCCTCACGCACGTCTACGCGGGCGTCGGGACGTACGTGATCACGGCGTACGTGACCGATCCGCAGGGCGCCGCGAGCGAGCCGCTCGAGGTGCAGGCGCGGTCGATCACGATGGGCTGCCGCGTGAACGGCGTGGTCGGACCGTGCGTCGGCACGCCGGGGCGCGACCGCATCATCGGCACGCGCGGCGACGACGTGATCTACGGCGGCGACGGCGACGACATGATCCGTGGCAACGGCGGCAGCGACCGTCTCTACGGCGGTCCGGGCAACGACAGGTTGTTCGCGCTCGGCGGCGAGGACTTCCTCTACGGCGGCGACGGCGACGACATCCTGCGCGGCGGTGCGGGCAACGACCTGCTCGACGGCGGCGCCGGCAACGACCGCCTGGTCGGCAACCACGGCGACGACACCCTCATCGGCGGCCCGGGCAACGACCAGCTGCGCGGCCGGCTCGGCGCCGACGTGCTCGACGGCGGCGAGGGCGACGACGTGGTCGACGGCGGCGCCGGCACCGACCGCTGCGGCGACGCCGACCTGACGCGCCCGTTCAAGGGATGCGAGCTGCCGCTCGAAGATTGACGTGACGCACGCGCGCGGCTTCGCGCCGCGCGCGTGCCTTGCGCCCCCTTCCGCACTGGGCTAACGCGCACCCTGGGATGGCCGCGGTTGCGGGAAGGCACGCCGGGGTGGGCCCGGGCCTGAGCTCCGGGGGTTCTGCCGCGCCGAGCCCCGATCGCAACAACGGGCGCAGCGGCTTTCGCCGCCAGCGCGCGGTGGCGCGCGCCGGTCCTGCCGCGCACTTCCGCCACCTCGCGCAGATCGTCGACGGGCTCCTTCTCCTGCTGGCGTTCCCGCTCGCGTACTACGCGAAGACCCGTCTGCTGCCCGCCGACTTGACGCGGCTCTACGACCCGGAGGTCTACATCGCGCCGGCGGCGGTGGCCGCGATCGCGACCCTGGTCGCGATGTGGTGGCTCGACTGCTACGCGTCGTCGCGCCTGCTGCACCTCTGGGACGCCGTGCGCCGCACCGCTGCCGCCGTCGGCCTCGCGCTGATCTTCACGCTCGCGGTGCTGTTCGTCTTCAAGCTCAGCTACGTGAGCCGTCTGTTCGTCGGTCTCTACGGCGTGAGCGCGGTCGTGCTGCTGTCGACGGCGCGGGTCGTCTTCAGCCACGTCGCGAGTCGATTGCGCGCGTCGGGTGCGGGGGCGGCGCGCGTCCTGCTGATCGGCGACGACGAGACGACCGAGCGCTTCGCGCGCGTGCTCGCCGACGAGGCGGCGTTCGGGGTCACGGTGGTCGCGCGCCTGTCGCCCGAGGCGCTACGCGCGCCCGAGCGCTCCGTGCTCGGCGAGAGCCGATCCGGAACGTCGGGCGATCCGCCGATGCTGACCTCGCTCGCGGAGTTCCTCGGCCGCGAGGCGATCGACGAGGTCGCGGTCGCGACCGACGCGTTCAGCGCGCGCGAGATCGGCTACCTGATCCAGGCGTGCGACCGCGAGGGCGTCGTCCTGCACCTCGCGCTCGACGCGCTCGGCGCGGGTCTCGAGCGCGCGACCCTCGAGCAGATGGCGGATCAGCGCCTGCTGTCGGTGAACCCGCAGGAGCACTGGCCCTGGGGGCGCGCCGTCAAGATGGCGATCGACCTCGTGCTGGCGCCGATCCTGATCCTCGCGACCGCGCCGCTCTGGCTGATCATCGCGATCGCCATCAAGCTCGACTCGCCGGGGCCGGTGTTCTTCGTCCAGGAGCGCATCGGGCTCAACAAGCGGCGCTTCAAGATGTTCAAGTTCCGCAGCATGTACGAGGGCTCGGAGCACTTGAAGGACGTGCTGCACGACCTCAACGAGGCCGACGGACCGATCTTCAAGCTGCGCCGCGACCCGCGCGTGACCCGCGTCGGCCGCGTGCTGCGCCGCTTCGACCTCGACGAGCTGCCGCAGCTGATCAACGTCCTGCTCGGCGACATGAGCCTGATCGGGCCGCGGCCGATGCTGCCGAGCGAGATCTCCGGCTTCGAGCCGTGGCAGCGCAAGCGCTTCTCGATGCCGCCCGGGATCACCGGCCTCTGGCAGGTGAGCAACCGCCTCGGCCAGCCGTTCCTCTCCGGACTGCGCGCCGACCTCGAGTACATCGACCGCTGGTCGCTGCGCCTCGACCTCGAGATCGCGCTGCGCACCATCCCCGCCATCCTGCGCGACCGCGTCGCGCCGTGACCCAACCGAACGACGACCCCATGAGCGGTGATCCCATCCCGCAGCTCGACCTTCGTGCGCAGTACGCTGCGATCGCGCACGAGCTCGAGCCGGCCGTGCTCGAGGTGCTGCGCAGCGGACGCTGGGTGCTCGGCGAGCGCGTCGCCGCCTTCGAGAGCGAAGTCGCGCAGGCGATCGGCGTGTCGCACGCGATCGGCTGCGCGTCGGGCTCGGACGCGCTGCTGCTCGCGCTGCTCGCGCTCGACGTTCGACCTGGCGACGAGGTGGTGACCAGCGCCTTCACCTTCTTCGCGACCGCGTCGGCGATCGTGCGCATCGGCGCGGTGCCGGTGTTCGCCGACATCCGGCCGGACGACTTCCTGCTCGATCCGAACGCGGCCGCGCGCGCGGTCACGCCGAGCACGCGCGCGATCCTGCCGGTGCACCTCTACGGGCAGTGCGTCGACGTGCGCGCCTTCGACGAGGTCGCGCGCCAGCACCGCCTGCCGATCGTCGAGGACGCGGCGCAGGCGATCGGCGCTTCGCGCGACGGCGTCGCGGCGGGCGCGTGGGGCGACCTCGGCTGCTTCAGCTTCTACCCGACGAAGAACCTCGGCGCGGCGGGCGACGCCGGCCTGGTGACGACGGGCGACGGCATGCTCGCCGCCCGCGTCCGCCGGCTGCGCGAGCACGGCTCGGAGAAGCGCTACGAGCACGTCGAGGTCGGGATCAACAGCCGGCTCGACGCGCTCCAGGCGGCGATCCTGTCGGTGAAGCTGCGCCATCTCGCGGCCTGGACCGAGGCGCGCATCCGTCGCGCGGCGGTCTACGACGAGCTGATCGGCGCCGCCGGGCTCGACGGGATCGTGCGGCGTCCGACGGTCGCGCCGGGCGCGCGGCACGTCTTCCACCAGTACGTCGTGCGCGTCCCGCGGCGCGACGAGCTGCGCGCGCACCTCGCCGAGCGCGGCGTCGGCAGCGAGATCTACTATCCGATCCCGCTGCACCTGCAGCGCTGCTTCTCGTCGCTCGGCTACCGCGCGGGCGATCTGCCGGAGACCGAGCGCGCCGCCGCCGAGGTGCTGGCGCTGCCGATGTACCCCGAGCTCACCGACGAGCAGCAGCAGCGGGTGGTCGAGGCGATCGCGTCGTTCTACCGCTGACCGGCCGCCGCCTCAGTCGAGGAAGCGCGCGCGCAGCTCGGGATCGGGCATGACGCACGCCGGCTCGCGTCCGAACCAGCGATCGCGCCGGCGGGTGACGAAGCGGTAGAGCGGGTCGAGGAGCCGCACGACCATCGGCCGCTCGGCGAGCCGCGCGAGCCACGGCCGGTCGGTCGCGTGCGCGAGGGCGCGCAGCACCGCGGCGCTGCGCAGGCTGACCCGCCCGGCGCCGCCGCCAGCCGCGGGCTCGAGGACCACGACGCTGCCGTCGAGGCCGACGTCGCGCAGCTCCGGGTCGAGCGTCTCCTGGGCGAAGCGTCCCTGCAGGTGGGCCAAGCGCAGGCGTCCGGCGCGGTCCTTGGCCGCGAGGAACGCAACGCTGCGGTTACACAGCGGGCACGCGCCGTCGAAGAAGACCACGGGCGCGCGCGGGTCGTCGCCTCGTGCGGGACCGGCTTCGGCCATCGGCCGGCTCAGGCTAGCACGGGCGACGGGGCTTCAGGAGCGACGCGGGAGAGAGGAGAGAGGAAGAAGAAGCGTGACCGGGCGATCGCAGGTTCAGGGTCTCAGGGTACGGTTACGATGTGGGCGGAGAGGTCAGTTTGCTCGGGTGCGTGAGCCAGGATCTCGGTATCCGGTAGATCGCCCGGTCGGCCTGGGCGTTCAGCAAGCCCGGTGCCACCAGAACCATCGAAAAATCCGTTCAAGCGATCGCGCAACTCTGCAAGACCCGCATTTCCGCTATTGTTTCTTGCGGATCCGTCAGCGCGTCCCCATGCCAATCAGCGCTCACTTGCCGAGGCGAGCGAGATAGGCTTTGCGCAGCTCCTCGTGGAGCGCATCGCGCTGCTCATAGAGGCGGCGCGGCTTGCGCGGCGCGTGGGTCGCGAGCGCGTAGGCGGCGAGCACGGGCAGGCCGATCGTCGAGTCGACGTAGCAGACCACGGTGTCGGGCAGGGCGTCGGGGTTGATCTTGCCCCAGCTCACCGCCTCGGCCGGCGTCGCGCCGGAGAGGCCGCCGGTGTCCGGGCGGGCGTCGGTCATCTGGATGAAGTAGTCGTGCCCGCTCTCGTCGAGGCCGAGGACCTCCTGGATCTGCGGCTCGGTCTGCAGGACGAAGTTCTTCGGCGAGCCGCCGCCGAGGATGAAGACGGCGCTCTTGCCGCCCGACTGCTTCGCGTTCCAGACGATGGCGGCGGTCTCGTTGACGTCGCGCGAGGGGTTGATGCGCAGCTTGCTGCCCTCGAGCTCGAGCGCCGCGACGTTCATGCCGATCGACGAGTCGCCCGGCGACGAGGTGTAGATCGGCACGCCGTGCTCGTGCGCCGCCGCGAGGAGCGACTTGCGGGTGAGTCCGAGCGCGCGCTCGCGCTCGGCGACGTAGCGTCCCACCTTCCAGTGGAACTCCGCCGTGCCCATCTCCTGCTGGAACTCCGGCTGACGGACGACCTCGCGGTAGAAGGCGTCGGTCTTCAGCAGCACGTCGTAGTCGAAGAAGATGTCGTAGATCCGGACGACGCCTTCCTTGCGCAGCTCGACGTCGCTCACCGTCGGGTTGCCCTGGTGCATGGCGAGGCCGATGCCGTAGTGCGTGTCGTGGTAGAGGTTGGCGCCGGTCGACACGATCCAGTCGATGAAGCCGGCCTCGATCAGCGGCACGAGCGCCGAGGTCGCGAGGCCCGCGGGGGTCAGCGCGCCGGTCAGGCTCAAGCCGACCGTGACGTCGGGCTCGAGCATGCGACGCGAGAACAGCTGGCAGGCCTCGCGCAGGCGTCCGGCGTTGTAGGACAGGAAGCAGCGATCGACGAGGTCCTGCACCGAGATCCCGGGCGAGATCGCCAGGGGTTCGATCTTCGGCAGACGAGACAGCTTCTTGGCGCTCACGAGCGGTCGCCTAGTGGTTGCCCGCGAGCGTGGCAAGGCGACCGCGCGAGCGTGCTTGACCGCCCGCCGGGCCGCATCTAGAAGCCCCGCATCGCGGCGCGCGGGGTCATCTTGTTCTTCGCGAGCGGAGCGGGGTTGGGGTACGTGCCGTACGCTTCGGGCACGTTCGGCAGCCTGCTCGGCATCGCGCTGCACTTCGCGCTGACCGCGCTCACCTCGTCGCTCGCCGTGCACGCGGCGCTGCTCGTCGTGGCGGTGCTGGTGGCGATCTGGATCTCGGATCGCGCCGACGCGCTGCTCGGCGAGCACGACAGCGGCAAGATCGTGCTCGACGAGATCGTCGGGATGGCGATCGCGCTCTACGGCTTCGCGCCGTCGCTGCGCAACGTGATCGTGCTGTTCGTCGTCTTCCGCGTGCTCGACGTGCTGAAGCTCTGGCCCGCGAGCGCGATCGACCGGCGGATGCCGGGCGGCGCGGGCGTCGTGCTCGACGACGTCGTGAGCGGCGTCTATGCAAACCTGCTCGCGAGGGTCATCCTTTGAGCGTGCTGGAGAAGGTCGTCATTCTCTCGACCGGCGACGAGCTCACGACGGGCAAGATCGCCGACACCAACGCGCAGTGGATCGCGGATCGCTGCGTGTCGCTCGGTCTCGACGTGGTCGCGGTGCTCACGGTCGGCGACTACCGCGAGCGCATCGCGTGGGCGTGGGAGCGCGCCTTCGAGCTCGGCGATCTGGTGATCTCGACGGGCGGGCTCGGTCCGACGATCGACGACCTCACCACCGAGACCGTCGCGCGCGTGCTCGGCGTCGGCCTGCGCTTCGACGAGCCGTCGGCGGAGAAGATCCGTCAGCTCTTCGCGCGCCTGGGACGCGCGATGCCGGAGAACAACCTCCGTCAAGCACAGATCCCGGAAGGCGCCGTGATCGTCGAGAACGCGCTCGGCACCGCGCCGGGCTACCGCGTGTCCTGCGAGCGCCGCATCCCGGGTCCGGACGGCACCATGGTGACCGTGCCGCGCCACCTGGTCGTGCTGCCCGGCGTGCCGCGCGAGATGAAGCCGATGTTCGACGAGCAGGTCGTGCCGTGGATCCGCGAGCTGCGCGGCTCGAAGACGGTGCTCGCGGTGCGGATCTTCCAGACCTTCGGCATGAGCGAGTCGGCGCTCGACGAGGCGGTGAGCAGGATCATCACCCCGGACGAGGCGCGCGTCGGCTTCCGCGCGAGCTTCCCGCAGATCTCGGTGAAGCTCGTCGTGCGCGACCTGCCGGGTGCCGCCGAGCGGCGCCTCGAGGAGCTGTCGGCGCGCCTGCACGAGACGCTCGGTCCGGTGATCTTCGCCGAGGGCGACACCACGATGGAGGCCGCGACCGGTGCGGCGCTGCGCGCGCGCGGCGCGACGCTCGCGGTCGCCGAGTCCTGCTCGGGCGGGCTCATCGGCCACCGCCTCACCGAGGTGCCGGGCTGCTCGGCGTACTTCCTCGCCGACTACGTGACCTACTCGAACGAGGCGAAGCGCGACGTCCTCGGGGTGTCGCCCGAGACGCTCGCGCGGTTCGGCGCGGTCAGCGAGGAGACCGCGCGCGAGATGGCCGAGGGCGCGCGTCGGCGCGCGGGCGCCGACGTCGCGATCGCGACCACCGGCATCGCCGGCCCGGACGGCGGCACGCCCGAGCGCCCCGTCGGCACGGTGTGCTTCGCGCTCTCGGCGGAGGGCATGCTCGTCTCCCGCCGCCACCAGCTCTGGGGGACCCGCGACTGGGTGAAGCTCCTCACCTCGCAGCTCGCGCTCGACTGGGTGCGGCGCTGGGCGCTCGGGCTGCCGGTGGTGG
The DNA here is from genome assembly GCA_036563615.1 of Candidatus Binatia bacterium. Taxonomy (NCBI): domain Bacteria; phylum Candidatus Binatota; class Binatia (SeqCode); species Binatia bacterium. Next base: position 19,555 of record DATCMB010000014.1, on the reverse strand, counting down.
AATCCGGCTTCCGCAGGTGATACGACCGCAGGTATCGAAAAAAAGGCGAAACTTGCTTTGCACGACATCGACGAGCCGACGGTCGCGAGTCTATAGGGTGAACAGCCAACGTGAGGGGCGAGCGCATCGCCGGGTTGAGGTCAGGAGGACGTGATGGACGCGAATCGTGAGCGGGCGATGGAGCTGGCGATGAGCCAGATCGAGAAGCAGTTTGGCAAGGGCGCGATCATGAAGCTCGGCGCCGATGCCCCGATCGAGGACATCCAGGCGGTGTCGACCGGCTCGCTCGCCCTCGACCTGGCGCTCGGCGTCGGCGGCGTGCCGCGCGGGCGCGTGATCGAGATCTACGGTCCGGAGTCGTCCGGCAAGACGACGCTCGCCCTGCAGATCATCGCCGAGGCCCAGAAGGAGGGCGGCGTCTCCGCCTTCATCGACGCCGAGCACGCGCTCGACACCGGCTACGCGCGCAAGCTCGGCGTGAAGCTCGAGGACCTGCTGGTGTCGCAGCCGGACAACGGCGAGCAGGCGCTCGAGATCGCCGAGACGCTCGTGCGCTCGGGCGCGCTCGACGTGCTGGTGGTCGACTCGGTCGCGGCGCTGGTGCCGCGCGCCGAGCTCGAGGGCGACATGGGCGACCCGCAGATGGGCCTCCAGGCGCGCCTCATGTCGCAGGCGCTGCGCAAGCTCACCGCGACCATCGCGCGCTCGCGCACGATCGTCATCTTCATCAACCAGATCCGGATGAAGATCGGCGTCATGTTCGGCAACCCGGAGACCACGACCGGCGGCAACGCGCTCAAGTTCTACGCCTCGGTGCGCATGGACATCCGCCGCATCGGCGCCATCAAGCAGGGCGACGAGGTGATCGGCAGCCGCACCAAGGTCAAGATCGTCAAGAACAAGGTCGCGCCGCCGTTCCGCGAGGCCGAGTTCGACATCCTCTACGGCCGCGGCATCTCGCGCGAGGGCGAGATCCTCGACCTCGGCGCCGAGGACGGGATCGTCGAGAAGTCCGGCTCGTGGTTCGCCTTCGAGGGCGAGCGCATCGGCCAGGGCCGCGAGAACGCGAAGGAGTTCCTGCGCGAGCACCCGGAGGTCGCGGCGCGGATCGAGGCCAAGATCCGCGAGAAGCGCGGCGTCCCGGCGCGCGGCGCCGCCGCCGCGGCCGCTGCGGCCGAGGCCGCGCCCGCGAGCGACGCGGCGTCGGGCGACGTCGAGAGCAACGGCAGCTCGCGCACCTCGGCCATGGCGGCGGCCGCCGGCCGCGGCGAGACCGCGGCGGCCGCGTCCTCGCGTCGCAAGTAAGAACTCACCTCGGACACGAGCGGGGGCGAAGGGCGCTTCGCTCCCGCTCGGCTCGCCTTCGCCGCTGGTCCGCCCCGACCGCGGCTCCCCCCGCCAGAAAATTCTTTCTTTTTGACCCCGCAGCGAGGCGTGCAACCAGAATTTGGTTGACACGCATTCCGACTGCTGGCTAGCTGAAGCCGCTCGGAGAACGAGCCGTCACGAACGGCCGGCCGGGCTACGCGAGCCAGTCCTTCCCGGGCGACGAGTCGACGCTGGTCCCTCGTCGTTCGGCGCCGTCGCAGCGTCGAGAAGCGTGGTCGATCCGTTCGCGCGGCTCCACTCCGGTGACGTGCACCGTCAGCACCGGAAGGACGTCAAGCCATGGATGGATTGACCCCCGTCGGTCGAACCGCCGCCGGCGCCGCGCTGTGGCGGATCGCGCACCTGCTGCTCGACGGCGAGCCGAAGATCTTCGTCGACTCGCTGGCGCAGCGTCTCCTCGGCGTCCCCGACGAGCACGTGCTCCGCGCCAAGGCGGCGTTTCCCGAGAGCACCGCGGCGTGGGTCGTGCGCTCGCGCTACACCGAGGATCGCCTCGCCGAGGCGGTCGCGCGCGGCGTCGAGCAGTACGTCATCCTCGGCGCCGGCCTCGACACCTTCGCGTACCGGGCGAGCGGGGCGCTCGCGCGCCTGCGGGTGTTCGAGGTCGACACGCCGGAGTCGCAGGCCTGGAAGCGCGAGCGTCTGGCGGCCGGGGGCATCCGGATCCCGCCGCGCTGCGAGCTCGTGGCGTGCGACTTCGAGAGGCAGTCGCCGTCCGACGCGTTCGCGCGCTCGACCTTCGACCCGCGCGCCCCGACCTTCGTCTCGTGGCTCGCGGTGACGATGTACCTGCGCCGCGACGCGATCGAGCGGACGCTGCGCTGGATCGCCGGGCTCGGACCGCGGACCGAGCTGGTTTTGACATACTGCGTGCCGGAAGCGCGAAAGCGGCCCGCCGTCCGCTTCGCGAGCCACATGGGCGCACGCTTCGTCTCGTTCTTCTCGACCGACGAGATGCGGCAGCTTCTGCGGGACGCGGGCTTCCGCGAGATCCGGCCGCTGACCCTCGAGGAGGAGCGCCGCGCGTACTTCAGTGGCCGGACGGACGGCCTGTCCCCGTCCGACACGGAGCTCCTGCTCTGGGCGCGGGTGACGCCGCCCGAGGAGCGCCCGCGCGCCTGACGCCGTCGCGGCGGGCGCTCAAGCTCCATCCGGAGTGCGCCGAAGGTCTCCTCGGGGGGTCCATGCTGTCGATCGACGACATCCTGCGTACGGCGCTCGACCGCGAGGCGTCCGACATCCACCTCAAGGTCGGCGCGCCGCCGTTCTTCCGCCGCTTCGGCCAGCTCGGCCCGGACGACACCTTTCCGGCGCTGACCGAGCAGGACATGAAGGACCTGATCGCGCAGATGGCGGACGAGAAGCAGCGCGAGCGGCTCGAGGCCGACCGCCAGCTCGACCTCGGCTACGGCAACGAGGAGATCGGCCGCTTCCGCGTCAACGTCTACCACCAGCGCGGCGAGCTGCGGATCGCGATGCGTGCGATCCCGCGCAACATCCGCTCGCTCGCGGAGCTCCAGCTCCCGAAGATCGTCGAGACGCTCGCCAAGGAATCGCGCGGTCTGATCCTGGTCACCGGCACGACGGGCTCCGGCAAGTCGACGACGCTCGCGTCGATGATCGACCTGCTGAACCAGACCGAAGCGCTGCACATGATCACGATCGAGGACCCGATCGAGTACACGCACGAGGACAAGCTCTCGATCATCAGCCAGCGCGAGGTCGGCGTCGACGTGACGAGCTTCGCCGCGGGTCTGAAGGGCGCTCTGCGTCAGGACCCGGACGTGATCCTGGTCGGTGAGATGCGCGACCTCGAGACCATCGAGACCGCGATCATGTCGGCCGAGACCGGTCACCTGGTCATGAGCACGCTGCACACGCTGGACGCCCCCGAGACCGTGACCCGCGTCATCCAGGCGTTCCCCGACCACCAGCGCGAGCAGATCCGCGTCGTGCTGTCGTCGGTGCTGAAGGGCATCATCAGCCAGCGGCTCGTGCCGCGCGCGGACGGCAAGGGGCTCGTCCCCGCGGTCGAGATCCTGGTCAACACCGCGCTCGTGCGCGACATCATCAAGGATCCGACGCGCAGCCCGCGCGAGCTCACCGACGCGATCGCCAAGGGCCACGTGTCGTACGGCACGCAGACCTTCGACCAGTCGTTGATGGGCCTCTACCGCGCCGGCCTCATCACCTACGAGGAGGCGCTGCGCCAAGCGACCAACCCGGACGACTTCGCGCTGCAGGTCAGCGGCATCAGCTCGACGTCGGACGCGCGCTGGGACAACTTCGATCCCACCGCGGGCACCGACGCCGCGACGTCGGTGCGGCCGGGCGGCGCGGGCGACAAGTCCGCGGCGCGACCGGCGCCACGGCTCGTCAAGCGGTTCTGAGGCACGCATCGGGTCTCGTCGCCTCGCTCGTGCGGGTTGGCACGGTGCAGCGTCATCCAAGGAGACCACGTCGACGGCTTCGTGCTGGACGTTCTCGACGAGGGGACGAGCAACTGCTGGCGCCGCAACGAGTTGAAGTCGGGCTCGGTGCCCGCGAGCGGCTGCCCGTAGCCGGCGTCCGCGCGGCGCCGCGAAGGACGTCGAGCGCGGCGGACGAGCGCCCGAGAGCAGTTCCGCGCAACGGTCACGGACGGCGCGAGGCTTGCCTCGTGGACCTTCCTGGTAGATTCCGGAAGAGTCCGCGAGCATGCGCTATCTCGCCCTAGCCACCGACTACGACGGAACGCTTGCCAGCGCGGGCGTCGTCGCTCGTGAGACGATCGACGCGCTCGAGCGGCTGCGCGGCTCGGGGCGTCGCGCGATCCTGGTCACCGGTCGGCGGCTCGAGGACCTGCAGACGGTCTACGACCGCTTCGACCTGCTCGCGTGCGTGGTCGCGGAGAACGGCGCGGTGCTCTACTGGCCCGAGTCGCGCGAGGTCGAGACGCTGGCGCCGCCCGTGCCCGACGCCTTCGCGGAGGTGCTCGTCGGGCGCGCCGTTCCCGTCGACCGCGGACGCGTGCTGCTCGCGACGCACCACCCGCACGAGGTCGAGGCGATCCAGACGGTGCACGCGCTCGCGCTCGAGCTGCAGATCGTCTTCAACGGCGACGCCGTGATGGTGCTGCCGCCGGGCGTGAACAAGGGCTCGGGTCTGCGCGCGGCGCTCCACCGCATGGGGCTCTCGCCGCACGAGGTCGTCGCGGTCGGCGATTCGGCGAACGACCACTCGCTGTTCGAGGTCTGCGAGTGCGCGGTCGCGGTCGCGAACGCGGTGCCGGCGGTCCGTGCGGAAGCGCACTTCGTGACCGCCGGTGCGAACGGGCAGGGCGTCGTCGAGCTGATCGACGAGCTCGTGCGGACCGACCTCGCCGGCAGGCAGATCGGCCCGCACCAGCGCATCGTGCTCGGGCTGCGCGACGACGGCAGCGAGGTCGACTTCCCGATCTACGGGCAGAACCTGCTCGTCGCCGGTCCGTCGGGCGCCGGCAAGTCGACGTTCGCGACCGGCGTCATCGAGCGCCTGATCGAGCAGGCCTATCAGGTCTGCATCATCGACCCGGAAGGCGACTACTCGACGCTCGACGACATCGTCACGCTCGGCAGCCGGCTGCGCGTGCCGCACATCTCCGAGATCAGCGGCGTGCTCTCCGAGCCGGCGACCAACGTCGTCATCAACCTGCTCGGCGTGCCGCTCGACGAGCGCCCGGCGTTCTTCGGCGAGCTCATGCCGATGCTGCTCGGCATGCGGGCGCGCACCGGACGGCCGCACTGGATCGTCATCGACGAGGTGCACCACCTGCTTCCCGCCGGCTGGGGGCTCGCGGCGGGTCTGCTGCCGCAGCGGATCGGCGAGGGGATGATGGTGACCGTGCGGCCGGGGCTGGTCGCGCGGCCGGTGCTCGAGCTGGTCGACGTCGCGGTCGCGGTCGGGCCGTCGCCGGAGGCGACGCTCGCCGAGCTCGCGGCGGCGCTCGGCAGACCCGCGCCGCCGGTGTCGACGTCACGCCTCGGGCGCGGGTACGTGCTGGTGTGGAACCTGCGCTCGGAGGAGCCGCCGTTTCGCGCCAAGGTCCTGCCGGCGCGCGCCGACCGCCTGCGCCACATGCGCAAGTACGCGGAGGGCAACCTCGGTCCGCACAGCTTCGTGTTCCGCGGTCCGCATGGACGCCTCGCGCTGCGCGCGACCAACCTCGTCGTCTTCTGCCAGCTCGCCGACGGCGTCGACGACGAGACCTGGCTCTACCATCTCCGCGGCGGCCACTACTCGGAGTGGCTGCGCAGCACGATCAAGGATCCCGATCTCGCGAACGAGGTCGCGGCCATCGAGGCCGAGGCGGCGCGCCTCTCGCCGCGCGAGAGCCGTCGCCTGGTGTGCGACGCGATCGACCGTCGCTACACGCTGCCCGCCTGACGCAGATCGCAAGCTGCGTGGCGGCGCATCCCGCGTCCGCGCGGGGCGTTGCCGGCGCATCTCTGCGCGGCTGCGTCCTCGTCCCCCATTGACGTCTCCCGCGACCTCTGAAATAAATCTGCAGTCATAGTGCCAATTGTTTAAGTCGCGTCACGATCACTCCGAAATCCTCCTCAGAACGGTCCCGCTCCAGCGCGGGGCTCGACGCGACACGTAGGAGGCTCGCCATGGTCCAGCGACACGGGTTCGACGCCTGCCGAGGGGCGCTCGCCATCCTCATCCTTTGCTCACTCCCCACGTTTGCCTTCGGCGCAACCGACGACGGCACGAGCTGCGCCCAGCAGAAGCTGCGTGCGGCCGGAGCGTATGCCGAATGCTTGTTCCTCGCCGAAGCGAAGGCTCTGCGCGACGCAGCAGCGCCCGACTACGGCGCTTGCGATCGGTTGCTTGCCGCGCGCTTCGCACGCGCCGAGCGTGACGGCGCATGCGCGGACCAGGGGAACCTGGAGGACGTCAAGCAATGGATCGGCTCTTGCGCTGCGGGAAGCGTGAGCCGGGCAGGGTGTGGGTCGGAGAACGGGCCTTTGCTCGGTGCGCCGGCGGCCGCCTGCGCGGATCGGACGAGCGAGGTGCAAGGGACGCTGGCGAGCCGGCGGCTTCCCATCATCCGCGACGGCTCGACCGGACGGCTCGGCGCGCTCGTGCTCACCTTCGGCGTGAAGGGGGACGTCGTGCCCGTCGCCGAGGCGGTCGAGGCGCAGGTCGTCACCTGGCTCGAGGAGCACGAGATCCCGGCGGCGTCGCAGCTCGCCCGCGTCCGGTGCCCGACCGGCGCCACGCTCGACGGCCAGACGAAGGCCTGCTTCGACGTGCGCGTCTACGTGCCGTACCTCCCCGACCGTGTCGTCTCGACCTTCGAGGGCATGCACCACACGCGGAGCCTGGTGCGCGGGCTCGAGCGCCACGAGGACTTCGGTGAGCGCCTGAGCTTCGTGGAGGGCAGGGGGCTCGCCTGGGGAACCGGCGGGGCGCTTCTGATCGCGCTGCGCAAGAGCCTCGAGCTGCCGGCCGACGCGCCATCCGACGCGCTTCCGGCGGTGACCGAGGTCGCGGCGACGAGCACGACCGCCGCATCCGAAACGATCACCGTCGACAGGCTGCTCTGGACCGCGTCGACCCACGTCACCACGAAGGACTCCGGCTACGAGCAGCGGGTCTTCGCCCCCGGCTTCAACGGCAAGGACGGCAGCACGGGGACGTGGGTGCTCGTCGGCCTCGGTGCGCGCGTCAAGAGCGGCGACCTCAAGTGCCTGCGCGGCAAGTTCCGCGACCTCGCGACGGGCGCCACGCAGATCATCGACTCCGGCGACTGCAGCAGCATGGAGAAGTACGTCGAGCTGCAGGCGCCGTACGTCGCGACCGGCGTCGAGATGAAGGTCAGCGACAACGAGGTGAAGGGCATCGGGCTCGGCTACGGCACGCCGACCTACACCGTCGACCCGTTCGCGCCCGACTTCCTGGTCGTTTCGCCGAACGCGTGGGTCTACAACGGTTCGTCGAGCGGCACCTACGCGCCCGATCCGGCGCTGATCGACGCGAGCTGGGAGTACGCGGTGGTCGGCGTCGAGGCAAAGGCGACGGACAGCAAGGTCTCCGGCCTGACGGTCTACCTCGGGCGCATCGCGACCGAGCCGATCGAGCCGACGGATCGGTGGAACGACTACACCGTCGAGGACATCGAGGCCGCGCTCGCCGAGGTCATGAACGAGATCTACGACGTCGCGGCCGACACCCTCACCTTCGAGGTCGTGCCGAAGTGTCCGGCGACCATCCCGTCGATCGAGCTCTGCGGCTACCTCTCCGCGAAGGGCTCGTACTCGACGAGCGAGATGGATCCCGTTTGCAAGGGCACCTGCGACGCCGTCTACGAGAGCTGCAAGCTGAGCCTCGACGCGTGCAAGGCCGTGTGCTGCTACGGCTGCGTCTGGGGCAAGACGTGCACGTGCAACTACAAGTGCAGCGACGAGCGCGACGCTTGCTACAAGGGCTGCAAGTCGGTCTTCAGCGGCTCCGCCGAGGTCGACGTCAAGCGCGTCAAGGGGCTCGAGAAGCTCAAGTTCACCGACTCGTCGATTCCGTTCCTGGTCGACGGCACCTCGATCGCCGCGGAGGTCAAGGCGGAGGTGTCGAAGCTCGAGGCGCCGACCTACTGGCGGCTCTGCCAGTCCGGCATCTGCGTCTCCGACACGACGCCGCTCGTGAGCGACAAGATGAAGGCGACGGCGACGGGCCTCCTCACCGCCAAGGCGTGTCCTTCGGGGCCGCCCGCGCTCTACTTCCAGATCCAGGACGTGAAGGTCGAGATCAGCGTCTGGGGCATCGACGACTTCGTCGACGATGTCGTCGGCATCGCCCAGAGCTCGCTCGACTGGCTCGCCGAGAACATCAGCGACATCTTCGAGTACGATCTCGAGGACGAGTACGAGTCGGTGCAGAAGGAGCTCGAGGACATCCTCGAGGTCGAGCTCAACGGCATGCTGCTGAACACGCCGATCGTCCCGTGTAGCTGACGAGCGGCGTCGTCGAGGGGCTGCCGGCGGGCGCGAGCGCAGAGCCGCCCGCCGGCGGCCCTGCGCCGTCCCGGCCGGCGCGCCGCGGTCACGGCGTGACGATCGGGAAGTTGGTGTCGAGCGCGTCGATCATCCCGACCAGCGCCGGCCAGGCGTCCGCGTCGCCCTCGGTGACGATGTTGCCCGACGCCGTCCGCACGCTCACCGGAACGCCGGCAAAGAGCGTCATCAGCATGTCGATGCGCTGCATGCGCACGGTCGGCGCTTCGCGCTCCTCGACGCCCTGCTCGTGCACGAGCACGCCGTTCTCGACCGTGATCAGGTGGCGCTCGTCGACGTCGGTCAGGACGAGGTTCAGGCGCAGCGGCTTCGCGAGCGCCTTCTCGGGGTCGAGGCGCACCGCCGCGAGATCGAGCAGCATCGAGGTCGGCGTCGCCTCGAGGACGTCGGGGCTCAGGCTCGGGGGCGGCAGCTGCACGACGCCGCTGCGCAGCTCCTGCGCGCCCGTCAAGTAGATGTTGCGCCACGTGCCGGCCTCGGCCTGGTAGGCGAGCTGCGTGTACACGTCGGCGAGCGCGTCGCGCGCCGCCTGGTCCTGCGGGTCGGCGAACACCGCGTGGTTCAGCAGCATCGCGGCCCAGCGGTAGTCGCCCTCGTCGGCGGCCTTTCGCGCGCGCTCGCGGACCGCCTCGGCGCCGCCCATCGCCTCGACGTAGCGCTTCGCCGCCGGCTCCGGCGGCAGCGGGTGCAGGTTCGCGGGGTTCGCGTCGTACCAGCCCATGTAGCGCTGGTAGACCGCCTTCGCGTTGTGGTTCATCGTCCCGTAGTAGCCGCGGTTGAACCACTGGCGCGCGAGCGGCTCGGGCAGCTCGAGAACCTCGGCGATCTCGACGCCGGTGAGCCCCGCGTTCATCAGGCGCACCGTCTGGTCGTGCAGGAACTTGTACGCGTCGCGGTGCGAGCGCAGGAAGGAGACGATCTCGTCGCGGCCGAAGCGCGGGATGCCGTGCGCCGCGAACATCACCTCGCTGTCCTCGCCGTAGAGCCGGATCGACTCCGTCAAGTAGTCGGCCCACGCTTTCGCGTCGCGCACCAGTGCGCCGCGCGCGGGCAGCAGGTTGTGCATGGTGAGGTTCGCGTTCTCCGCCATGAACAGCGCCCGCAGCCCCGGGAAGTAGGCGTTCATCTCGGCCGGCGCCTCGGTGCCGGGCGTCACCTGGAAGACCATGCGCACGTCGCCGATCAGCATCTCCTGCCCGGTGGTGGTGATGACGTCGGTCGGCGCGAGCATCGAGATCGTCCCGCGCGACACCGCCGGGCCGAGCCCCGAGGTCACCTCGCCCTCGGGGCCGCGCGGCAGCGTGAAGCCGAACTGGAAGCGCGCGCGCCGCGCCATCGCCGGGCCGGCGATGATGTTCTCCGACACCGCGTGCTCGGTGAACCCTTGCGGCGCGATGATCTTGACGCGGCCCGCCGCGACGTCCTCGCGCGACGTCACGCCGGCGACGCCACCGTAGTGGTCGACGTGGCTGTGCGAGTACACGACCGCGAGCACGGGCTTCCTGCCCACGTGCTCGGTGACGAGGTCGAGCGCCGCGCGCGCGGTCTCGGTCGAGGTGAGCGGGTCGATGACGATCCAGCCGCTGCCGGCGTCGACGAAGGTGACCGTCGAGACGTCGAAGCCGCGGACCTGGTAGATCTTCTCGGTCACCTTGTAGAGGCCGTGCTTGGTGATGATCTGCGCTTGACGCCAGAGGCTCGGGTTGACGGTCTCCGGAGCCTTCTCGCCGAGGAAGCCGTACGACGACAGATCGACGACCACGTCGCCCTTGGCGTTGCGGATCAGCGGATCGCTGCGGGTCGCGATGAAGCCGCGCTCCGCGAGCTCGAAGTCGAGGCGGGTGTCGGCGTCGATCATCTGCTGGATCTTCGCGAGCTGACGGCGCGACGCCTCGGAGGCCGAGACCTCCGGCGTCGGCGGCAGCTTCGGGCGTCCCATCAGCAGCGGCGCCACGACGCCGCCGAACGCCCACAGACCGGCCACGAGCAGCACGCCCGCGAGCAGCGCGCCCGCGACCATGCCGAGAAAGAAGCGTCCGCGTCTCGTCTGCATCGTCCCTCCAGGTCGTTCGCGCTTCTTAGCGACCGCGGCGCGACGTGGACAGCGCGGTAGGCTGCCGCGCAGAACGCGAGCTCGCTCCGCGCCCGCACGCGTCGCCTGTGCTATCCGCACGTCTCGTGCGCCGAGCGCGTTCGAATCGCCCGCCGCGGGAGCCGTCGTCGCCGTCGCCCGCCGTCGCGCGCGAGCGGGCGCTGGGCTCGGCGCTGCGCATGCTCGCGCGCCAGCCGCGCAGCCGCGCCGAGCTCGACGCGGCGCTGCGCCGCCGTGGGTACGGCGAGGACGTGGTCGCGGCGACGCTCGCCCATCTCGAGGAGCGCGGCTACCTCGACGACGCGCTGGTCGCCGACGCGGTCGCGCGCGGCGCGGAGCGCAAGCACTTCGGCAGCCGTCGCGTCGCGTTGACGCTGCGCCGCCGCGGCGTCGCCCGCGAGATCGTCGAGCAGGCGGCGCGGGCGAGCGGCGAGACGGATCTCGAGCGCGCGCGCGCGCTGCTCGCGCGCCGCTTCCCCCAGGGCGTCGGCGGCTCGCCGCGCGAGCGCCAGCGCGCCGCGCGCCTGCTGCTCGCGCGCGGCTTTCCGGGCGACGTGGTGCGCGAAGCGCTCGGCATCGACGTCGACGTGGGCGACGCGGGCGAGGACCCGGACGAAGCATGAGCCGGCGCGTGGTCGAGCGCGCGACGCGGATCTGTGGCCGGCAGGGCGAGGGCGGGGAGTCGCGCTCCGCGGCCTGCTTGATCGCCGCAGCACGGCGCGCCACAGTCCCGCCGTGCTCGCGCGCCGCCTCCGCAGAGCTCTCGCCGGCGCCGCCCTCGCGTGCGCGACGCTCGTCGCCTGCGCCGACCGCGCGCCGACGCCGCCGGCCGACCCGCCCGGTCCGGCCGATCACCTGCGGCTCGACGAGGCGTGGCTCGTCGGCACGCACAACTCCTACTGGGTCGACCGCGGGCACGCGAACGACGCGTTTGCCTCGGGCGTGCAGGAGAGCCTGCTCGACCAGCTCCTCGCCGATCACGCGCGCGCGATCGAGATCGACGTCCACCCTGACGGCGAGCGCCCGCGACGCTACCGCGTCTTCCACACCGTCCCCGGCAACAGCCTGTGCGACGACCTCGGCGACTGCCTGCGCCCGCTGCGCCTCTTTCACGCCGCGCTGCCGCGCCACGAGCCGCTGCACGTGATCGTCGAGCTCAAAAAATTCACAGGGCCGAGCTTCGACGCCGAGCACACGGTCGACGACCTCGAGGCGATCTTCGAGGAAAGCCTCGGACCGTGGCTCTTCCGGCCGCGCGACCTGCTCGCGCTCTGCGACCCCGAGGGCGCCGATCCCGATCCCGACCTCGCCGCGTGCGTCGAGACGCACGGCTGGCCGACGATCGCCGCGCTGCGCGGACGCTTCCTGGTCACCGTGCTCGGCAACTTCGACGACCTTTTGCCCGAAGCGAAGGGCACGCTCGACTGGGCGCACTTCACGCTGCGCGGCGACCTGCGCGCGCGCTCCGCGTTCTCGATGGCGTCGTCGTGGAAGATCCAGTGGGACACGCTGCCCGAGAAGATCCGCGCCGAGCTGTCGCGCGAGGACCTGGCGCGCGCGCTGCGGCGGGTCGTCTGGCTGCAGGTCGAGGACACGGCCGACCCGAACCTCGCTCCGTTCCTCGCCCGCAACGGCATGGTGCGCATGGGCGGCGCGCAGAGCGTCGCCGATCAGCTCGAGCGCATCGCGCTGGGCGCGCAGGTGCTGCAGGGCGACTCGCCGTGGATCCAGGCCCACGACCGCGGTCCGGCGCAGCCGCTGCGCCCGTTCGACGCGGACGCGGGCGAGATCGTCGAGCCCGGCGAGCGTCTCGTGCTCGATCCGCTCGCCGCGGGCGAGACGGCGAGCGCGCTGCACGACGTGCCCGCGTCGTCCGCGGCGCGCTGGGCGACGCTGCCGTCGGTCGGCGGCGAGGCGGACGCGATCCCGTGCCTCGTCGCGGCGGCGAGCGCGGACGCGACGTCGCACACCTCGTTCGCGGTCTGTCGCGACAAGGTGCGGGCGGGGCGCACGCCCGGTGCGCCGCTCGGCAGCGGCGATCCGGACGCCGAGAAGCTCCGGCTGCGCCTGCGGATCTGCCGCGACGGCGCGTGCGCGTGGACCGACGTCCGCGCGGAGGACGTCGCGCCGGGCGCGTCGCCGGACGAGACGGCGGCGCTCGCGACGCAGCTCGAGATCGGGCTCGCGCTCGGTCTCGAGGTCGAGCCGCAGGGCGGCGGCGCGTGCGCCCGCGCGCTGGTCGCGACCGACGTCGATGTGCAGGGCGATCCCGTCTGGCTGCCGGTTGGCGTGCCCGAGTGCTTCCCAGCGCCGCTTGCCGCGCAGGGCCTGCTCGCCGTCGCCGGGACGCGCCCCGGCGCGCTCTTCGCGGGCACGCGGCTCTGGATCGACGCCCGCGCCGCGCAGCCGGAGCTGCAGCTGCACCCCGTCACCGACGGCGCCGCCGTCGCGTTCGATGCCGACGGAGAGCGGCCGTGACGACGAGCGACGCCATCACCCGTCACCTCACCGCCGACCACGCGCGCCTCGAAGCGTTGCTCGACGCCGCGACCGCGCGCGGCGAGCCGTACGACATGGCGCCCTACGCCGAATTTCGCCGCGGGCTTCTCCGCCACATCGCGATCGAGGAGAAGCTGCTCCTGCCGGCGGCGCAGGAAGCCGCGGGCGGCACGCCGCTGCCCATGGCGGCGCGCCTGCGGCTCGACCACGGCGGGATCGCGTCGCTGCTCGTGCCCACGCCGACGCCGACGATCGTCGCGACGCTGCGCCACGTCCTCGCGCAGCACAACCCGGTGGAGGAGGGCCCGGACGGGCTCTACGCGCAGTGCGACGCGCTGCTCGCGTCGCGCGCGGACGAGATCGTCGCCGCGATGGAGTCCTACCCCGAGGTGCCGGTGAGCCCGCACAACGACTCGCCGCGCGTCCTGCCGGCGGTCGAGCGCGCGCTCGAGCGTGCGGGCTACGCGCTGGTCGTGAAGTCCTGAGAGCGCGGCGATGGCATCCCCGCGCCGCGCGAACGGCAGCGAATCGATGATAAACATGCGGAGGCCGTCGGAACTGCGCTGCTGCTCGCGGCGACGGCCATCCCCGGAGGAACGCCGATGTCGGAAGCGACGACCTTGCAGGACCGCAACCGGGAGACCGTCCGCGCCGCCTTCTTGCGGTGGCGCGACGGGACGGGCAGCGTCTTCGACCTGCTCGCGCCCGACGCGCAGTGGACGATCGTGGGCAACACGCCGGTTTCGAGGACCTTTGCCAGCAAGCAGGAATTTCTCGACCAGGTGATCGCGCCCTTCAACGCGCGCATGGCGCAGCGGCTCGTGCCGACGGTGCGCGAGCTCTACGCGGACGGCGACACGGTGATCGCGCTGTTCGACGCCGAGGGCACGGCGCGCGACGGCAAGCCGTACCGCAACACCTACACCTGGTACCTCGAGATGCGCGACGATCGCATCGTGCGCGTGCTCGCCTTCTTCGACTCGATCGAGTTCACGGATCTCTGGACGCGCATCACGCCCGACGCGCCGGCGCACTGACCGCCGCGCCTCCGAGCGACGAGGGCGGAAGCGCGCGCGCAGCGCGAGCCGATCACACAGACTGCCGTCGCCGGTCGGGAGCGGGCCGTGCAGGCGCGTCGGACGGGCGCGGCGCCCAGAGCGGGTAGTCGATCCCCGCGAGCCGGTTGATCACGAAGCCCTGCACGACCAGCAGCACGACCGCGAGCATCAGCACGGCGAGCTGCCACGGCTCGCGCAGGATGCCGAGCGCGACGATCAGCGTCGTCGCGCCGGCCGGCGGGTGCGGCACGTTGAGCCAGACCATGGCGCCGTTCGTGAGCCCGAGCGACAGCGCCGCCGCGCCGACGTTCGCCCAGTCGACGCCGTCCGCGAGCGCGGGGCCGCGGTCCGTGAGCCCGAACACGACGAGCGCGAGGTAGCCCGCGAGGACCCCGATCAGGTGGCCGCCGAGCGTGTTGCGCGGCGAGGAGGCGGGCTGCGTCGGCGTGTAGAACAGCAGGAACGCCGTCGGGCCGAGCGAGGGGAAGACGAACGGCGCGCCGGTCGCGACCGCCGCGGCCGCCATGAGGCCGATCGAGACGAGCCCGTTGATCAGCGAGAACAGCCCGAGGATCCACAGCCGCGAGTGGTGGGCCATCAAGGTCGGGAGCTGGAAGCGGTGCGCGATGCCGTGCAGCACGTGCACCATCTCGCCGCCGATCGGTCCCGAGCGGCGCGGCGGCGCAGGATCCGGGCCCTTCATCGCTGCAGGTAGCGGTAGAAGCCGGCCGAGCCGGCCGCGAGCAGGACGGAGAACAGCGCCGACGTCCACGCGAGCTGCGTGTCGTGCGCGTGCAGCGCGTCCAGGCCGACCGTCAAGAGGAAGATCTGCAGAGAAAGCAGCACGCCGACGAAGATGCCGACGGCGGAGGCGACCTCACGCGGACGCGCCATCGTGCGCCTCCTCTCCGAGGGCCCAGATCATGCCGTCCGCACGGAGCTCGACCGCGATCCGTCCGAGCGGACGCTGCGGCGGTCCGGCGAGCACGATGCCGCTCTTCGCGTCGAACACGCCGTCGTGGCACGGGCAGAACATCTGCCCCTCGCGCGGCCGGTAGGTGACGACGCAGCCGAGGTGCGTGCACTTCTGGCTGAAGGCGCGCAGCTCGCCGTCCGGCAGGTGGACCAGGATCGCCGGGTCGAGCTCGGTCGGGTAGCGGAAGAGGTACGCGCCACCCGGCGGCACGTGGCTCGCCGCGACGATCGGCTGCGGCGCGCCGCGGTTGATCGTGCGCAGCGACGTCCACGCCGCGACCCCGACGCTCGCCGCGGCGAACGACGCCGAGGCGAGCACGAGATAGCGGGCGAACTCGCGCCGCGTCACCTCGTCCTCGCCGTCCGAGGTGTACGGGAAGTCGGCGCGCCACTTCGGGACGCTCGCGTCAGCCATCGCTTCCTCCCTCTGCGAGCTCGTCGAGCCCGAACGGATCGTCGTGCCAGGTGCGCGCGTCGCGGGCGCCGAGAACGTCGATCGGCCCCGCGTCGTTCGCGACCGTCAGCACCTTGGTGCGCACGCGCTGCCGGCCGGAGACGAACTCGTCGACCAGCACGCCGCGTCGCGTGCGCGCGAAGTCCTCGCGCGTGCCGAACCACAGCGCCTGGCTCGGACAGACCGACGCGCACATCGGCGCGAGCCCCTGCGAGCTGCGGTCGTAGCACATGTCGCACTTCATCATCTGGTTGAGCTCGACCATCAGCTTCGGCACGCCGAACGGGCAGGCCAGCACGCAGTTCGAGCACGCGATGCAGCGCGGCTTGAGCGAGGACTGCACGACGCCGTCCTCGTTCTGCTTGATCGCGTCGGCGGGGCAGACCTCGGCGCACGTCGGGTCCTCGCAGTGCATGCAGACCATCGGCACGGTCTGCGTGCTCGCGCCACGGTCGACGAAGTCGAGGTGGATCATCGAGTGGCCGCGGTGCGTGCCGCACTCCTCGCACGCCTGCACGCACGCCTTGCAGCCGATGCAGCGGCTCTGGTCGATGACGAAGATCTTCTCGCCGGGGCTCGCGAGGATGGTCATGCGCTGGCGCTCCGCGACGCTCTCATCCCGGCGTTCCGTGCAGCGCCATGTCGCGCTCGTCGCGCACCGTACGTCCGGGCCCGACGCGCTCGACCCGCACCGCCGAGACCTTGAACTCCGGGATCTTCGAGATCGGGTCGAGCGCGCGCTGCGTGAGCTGGTTCGCCGCCTGCGCGCCCGGCCAGTGGTAGGGGATGAACACGGTGTCCGGGCGGATGGTCTCGACCACCGCGGCCGGCAGCGTCATCTCGCCGCGTCGCGAGCGGACGCGCACGAGGTCGCCGGTCGTGACGCCGAGCGACGCCGCGAGCCGCGGGT
Organism: Candidatus Binatia bacterium; assembly: GCA_036563615.1. Taxonomy (NCBI): domain Bacteria; phylum Candidatus Binatota; class Binatia (SeqCode); species Binatia bacterium. The sequence goes on along the minus strand of DATCMB010000014.1, from coordinate 3,144 downwards.
GCATCTCGCACAGCGGCTCGGGGTATTGATCGACGAGCGGGCCGATGCGCCGCGTCTGCGTGCCCGACAGGTACTGGCTCACGACGCGGCCGGTCGTGAGCCACACGGGGTACTCGTCGTCGACCACCTCGGCGGGCGGTCGATACTCGACGGGATGGAACTTGGCGCGGCCGCTCTTCGTGTAGAAGCGCCCACCCTCGTAGAGCCGCGGCGTGCCCGGGTGTCCCTCCTCGGGACACGGCCAGAAGACGCCCTTCTCGTCGACGATGCGCTGCCAGGTGATGCCGGTGTAGTCCGCGGTGCCGCCGTGCGAGGCGCGGCGCAGCTCCTCGAAGATCTCCTCGCTCGAGCGGTAGGGGAAGTAGCGCTCCTTGCCGAGGCGACGCGCGAGGTCGACCAGGATGTGCCAGTCGAGGCGCGCGTCGCCCGGCGGCTTCGTCGCCGCGTTGATCTTGATCACGCGTCCCTCGACGCTCGTGCTCGTGCCCTCGTCCTCCTCGTGCAGCGAGCCCGCGAGCACGACGTCCGCGTGGCGCGCGGTCTCGGAGAGGAAGAAGTCGATCGCCGCGTAGAACTCGAGCTTCTCGAGCGCCTCGCGCGTGAACGTGGTGTCGGGCAGCGAGACGAGCGGGTTGAAGCAGATCGACAGCAGCCCCTTGATCTCGCCGGCGTGGATCGCGTCGACGATCTCCTGCGCGGTGAGACCCTTGCCGGGGATGTCGTCGACGTCGCAGCCCCACACCGAGGCGACGTAGGCGCGGTGCTCGGGGTTGGTGATGTCGCGATTGCCGGGAAGCTGGTCGCACTTGTGGCCGTGCTCGCGCCCGCCCTGGCCGTTGCCCTGGCCGGTGATCGTCGTGACGCCGCAGCCGGGCTTGCCGTAGCGTCCGGTCGCGAGCCCGAGGTTGATGCACGCGAGCACGTTCTCGACGCCCTTGGTGTGGTGCTCGATGCCGCGCGCGTGCAGCAGCATGCCGGTCTTCGCCGTGCCCCAGAGCTCCGCCGCCTGCTCGATGCGCTTCGCCGGCACGCCGGTGATGCGCTCGGCCCACGCGGGCGTCGCGTCGCGCACCGCCTCGGCGGCCTCGGCGAAGCCCTCGGTGTGCCGCTCGATGAACTCGTGATCGAGCCAGTCGCGCTCGATCAGCACGTGCAGGATCGCGCCGAGCAGCGCCGAGTCCGTTCCCGGTCGCAGGCCGAGGAAGACGTCTGCGGTGCGCGCGAGCGGCGTCACGCGCGGGTCGGCAACGATCAGCTTCGCGCCGCGGTCGCGCGCCTGCCAGACGTAGCTCGTCGTGATCGGCGCGCACTCGGCGACGTTCGCGCCGGCGATGAACACCACCTCGGCGAGGCGGATGTCGCTCCACGGGTTCGACGCGCGATCGATGCCGAGCGCCATCTTGTTCGCGGCGCCGGCCGAGACCATGCAGAGGCGTCCGTTGTAGTCGAGGTTCGCCGTGCCGAGCGCGAGGCGCGCGAACTTGCCGACCAGGTACGACTTCTCGTTGTTCAGCGACACGCCCGAGAGCATCGCGAACGCGTTCTTGCCGTACGTCTCCTGGATGCGGCGGATCTCGGACGCGGTGCGCCCGAGCGCCGCGTCCCACGACACCGGGCGAAAGCCGGTCGGGCTCGTCGGGTCGCGCTCGAGCGGTCCGAGCAGGCGGTCCGGGTGGCTGCCCTGAAGATAGCGCTTGACGCCCTTCGGGCAGAGCTTCCCTTCGTTGAACGGGAAGTCGTACCAGGGCTCGAAGCCGACCACGCGCTCGTCCTTGACCTTGAGCACGATGCCGCACTGCTGGCCGCAGAAGCAGCAGTGGGTCTTCACCTCGCGGTCGATCTCGAGGCTGCCGGTCCAGCCGCCGGGCGGCTGACGGTTGAGGTGCGGTCCGTAGCGCGCGACGAGCTCCGCCTCGTCGCGTGGCAGCTCGGCCATCAGCCAAACCCTCCGACGCGCCGGCTCTGCGCGAGCGTCACCAGACGACGGCGGCAGGCCGGGCAGACGTCCTGGTAGCTGCCGCCGCCTTCGAGCGCGTAGTCGAAGCCGACCTGCGGCAGGACCTCCTTCAGGTCCCGCACCTGCATCGCCGACGCGAACGCGTCGCCGCACTCGGTGCAGCGCTGCTGCGGGCCGGCCGCTGCGGCTCGCTTGTAGAACTGCACGCCGAGGTTCGCCGGCCGCTGGAAGATGTGAAACAGCTTGCCGAACGGGATGTACATCAGCCCGAGGATCACCGTCAGCGCGTGCACCGTGGTGAGGAAGGCGTAGAAGCGCCCGCCCATCCACAGCGTCGACACGGTGAGCATGAGCCCCGTCACCGAGACGGCGAACAGACCCGCGAGCGCGAGGAAGTCCGTCGAGCGCTCGACGGCGAGCGCGCCCGGGTCGCGCACGCGGCGTCCGAGGAAGAGAAAGACGCCCGCCAGCACGAGCACCGCGGCGACGTCGAGGCCGTGGAACATGAGCCAGCCGAGGACGCTCGTCGCGTCGAAGTCGATCGTCGCCCACGGACCGACGAACGCGCGGTAGCGCGCCGCGTCCTGTCCCACCGACTCGAAGTGCAGCCAGCCGAAGACCAGCGGGAAGGTGATCGCCGCGGCGAGCACGCAGCCCCAGAAGACGAGCTGGTGCGCGATCCAGCGCAAGCGCGAGCGGTGCGCGATGAACGTCTGCCCGAGGAGATTCGTCACGACGAGGCTCGCGAGATGCTTGACGCTCGCGAAGCCGCCGGCACGGAACGCGCGCCAGCTCTGCCGGTGCAGCCGAGCGGTCGGCGGCCGCTGCAGCCAGACGGCGTAGCGGTAGACGGTGCCGAAGATCGCGAACAGCGTGCCGAGCAGGTAGCCCGCGAGCGCGGCGTCGAACCAGCGCAGCCCGCCGCTGCCGAGCACGCCGAGCACCACCGCGACGGCGACCGCGACCAGGCCCCAGGCCAGGGCCCGCGCGTCGAGCGCGGTTGGCGAGGCCGCGTCGGGTCGCATAGAGCCATCAGTGCCTGCGCGAGAGGTCGTGTCAATAGGTGTGTAAACGAGGTCAGGCGGCGAGCCTCCGGTTGACCTTCTTCTCCGCGACTCCGTCCACAAACTTGCTCCCCTGGTAGACCTCCTTCAGCAGCGCCGGCGCATTCAGCCGGCGGAACGTCT